>DATJAQ010000249.1:0-9719 GCA_035516075.1 Terriglobia bacterium
GGCAACTTTTCTTGAGAGGACGTCGGCTTCCACCCAAAGATCATTAAGGAGGTCGAGATAGGGCTCGGTGCCGCGCTTCAGCTTGGCCAGTCTCTGGCGAATCCCGTGCAGGCGGCCGTACCACTCGTCGATCTCGTCGAAAAGCCGCTCGACCGTATCGAGCGCGGGCGCTGTCTTGGTGGCCATCGTGTTACCACTCCTTTTTCGGGCGGCGCGTCAATTGTGCCACGATCTTGGCCTGCACCTTAATCTCACGCTGCCAGCCGCTATCAGCTCCTCATTGGGATGGGTTCGAATGCGCTCCCGGCGGATCTTTTCCTCGTGAGCCTCGATCACCCGCTGGCACCCCACTAGTCGTTTGCGCAAGTCCCGGTTCCGGCCCATTGGCGTGCATTATTGTATCTGGCGGAGCCGACGGTTAGGGGAGAAACCTTGTCGGCGTCAGGCTCGCTTGCCACGCATAATCTATTTGACCTGGGCCGGGCGGTGCGTTTAAATGGCTGCGCGTTGTGGAGGGTAAACGATGCTCGCTCGCCGCCAGTTTCTCGAGAAAACCGTTCGGGGTATTTCCGCCGGAGCGGCCCTGATGGCGTTGGACGCCTGGGCCCCGGCACCGCTCGCTTGGGCTCTAGCTCCGCTCGCCTGGCCCAAGCCCATCGGCCTCGAAATATACACCGTGCGCGCCGAGTACGCCAAGCACCCGGCCGCCACCCTGATGAAAGTGGGCGCCGTGGGCTATCGCGAAGTGGAAATCTCCACCGAGATTCCGGCCGCCACGCTCCGGGGCTACCTGCGCGCGGCGAATCTGACGGCACCCAGCACCTATCCCGACGTGCCCAAGGACCTCGACGACTGGAAGAAGACCTTGGATCACGTTCATCCTTACGGTTTCAAATATATTGTGGTGGGAGACGACCCGAAACTGGACGCCGAAGCGTGGAAGCGGCGGGCCGATTTGTTCAACCAATGCGGCAGCTTGGCCGAGAGCGCCGGATTGCAGTTCTGCTATCACGCCCACTACCACGAGTTTGCGCGTCTCGGCGACACTTCCGGCTACGACATCATGCTGGCGCGCTGCGATCCGAAACTCCTGAAGATGGAGATGGACATTTTCTGGGCCACTTACGCAGGCCAGGACCCGCTCGACTACTTCCAAAAGTATCCGGGGCGCTTTCCCTTGCTCCACATCAAGGACTTCAAGCCGGGGTTCCCCACCAGCACCGCCAGCTTCCCCTACGACAGCGGGCCCAACCCGTTCGCCCCGGCCGGCCAGGGCCGCATTGACTGGGTGAAGATCTTCGCCCACGCCAGCCAGGCGGGCGTCCAGCACATCTTCGTGGAGCAGGACCGCTGTGACACCAGTCCCTTCGAAGCCATCCAGACCAGCTTCAAATACTTGAAGAATCTTCGCCTGAGCTGACGCCGGCGCACCTGAGCTTTGGCCTGGAGTGTGGCCGAGCGGACGCGCGGGCCCGCGCCCCGCTGAGCCGCCGCCCCGACACTGACGGAAAGCCGCAAAGCCCCTGGACAACGAGACTCTGCGCTCTGCCAGCTCCTCCAGCCTACGTCACCGTAAATGTTCCGGTGCTGATCGCGGTTCCTCCCGGTGTGGTAATGGCGATCTTGCCGGTCTTCGCCCCCGTGGGCACCGTCGCCGTCACCTGGGTGTCGGAGTTCACGGTGAAGCTGGTGGCGGCAACGCCGCCAAAGGTCACTTTGCTGGTTTGCTTCAAGCCTGACCCGTTAATCGTCACCAGGGTTCCCACCGGGCCGCTCGGAGGCATGAAGCTCAAGATGCTGGGCGTAACGCGGAATTTTGTGCTGCTGGTGAGCGTGGTTTTCGGTGTGGTGACCTTCACGAAGCCGGTGGTGGCTCCGGCCGGCACCATGGCGGTGAGGTACGTATTCGAAACCACATGAAAGCTGGCAGGAGTCCCGTTGAACGTCACGGCGGTCGTTCCAGTCAACCCGCCCCCAAGAATCTGCACGCTCATTCCCACTTTGCCGGACGAGAAGATCAGCTTCACGAAAGGCTTAATGCCTAGCGCAAAGCTGTAGACCACCCCGTCATTGCGAGTTCCCCCGGAAATGGTGAGGCCGTAGATGGTGCCGTTGGTGTGCTGCATGGGCGTGGAAACCGCGCCCCTGCCGTGGGTGTTGTCGAGGTTGTAGAGCACGGAGTAACTTCCGCTGGTGGTCGTCTTGAAAATCACCCCGTACCCCGAGCCCACGTTCCCGCCCGCGCTCGTAATTCCATAGACGTTTCCGTCGGTGGCGTACACGGGCCCGGCTACCGGGATGCTGCCGTCCGTAAGTCCTGGAACGAAATTGTGCAGCACGGTCAGCGTTCCAGCGGGGGTGAGCTTGAACGCCACACCGCCGTCCGCCGTGCCCCCGAGCGTCGTGGTGCCGTAGAAGTTGCCGTCGTTGCCCTGCGTTACCAAACCATTCGGAGCGGCGCCGTCATCAAGGTCAAAGCTGTAAACGATGGTTACGTTGCCGGCGGGCGTCATTTTGAACACCGTGCCATAGCCGTATTTGCCGCCGCTCGGGGTGGTGCCATAGAAATTGCCGTCAGTCCCCTGGGTCAGTGGGGAGTAGCAGGGCCCTGGCACGGTGCCGAGCAGGGTGAAGACTCCGGTCGGAGTAATTTTGTAAGCCGTCGCGTCCTGGGTGGTCCCGTAGAAGTTGCCGTCGATTCCTTGCACCGGAGGAGCGTAGGGGTAGGCGCCATCGGTACCGCCCGTGAAGCTGTAGAGAACGGTCAGGGTTCCCGCCGGCGTGACCTTGAAAACAGTTCCCAGAGCGCCGGCGCCGCCCAACACCGTCGAGCCGTAAAAATTGCCGTCGCTGCCGAGGGTCAGGCCCCCTTTGGGCCGCAAACCGTCGCCTCCTGCAAAGCTGTGGATGTCCCTCAAGCCACCGCTCGGGGTGATGACGAATACGGCGCCGTCGCCCGCAGTGCCTCCGTAGGGGGTGCTGCCGTAGAGGTTGCCATCGCGTCCCTGGGCGAGCAGTTGCGGGTTGTCGGGACTGCTGCCGAGAGTTCCGTCGAAATTATAGATGTCGGTGTAGGTTTGGGCGCGGGCCGTGGCCGCACCCAGGGCAAGCGCCAGGGCCGCTGTAACAAGAATTCGAGGTCGCGTCGAGGTCGTCATTTTCACTCCTGAGGATTGTATTTTGATAGCGCACTGATCTCGCAGCCGTCACAAGACCTTCCCTGGGATTTCCCTTCTTTGACTTCGGAAGCGGAGAGCATTCTACACCCAAATCGTCCGCTCCGGCGTTACTGCGATTCGAGACGTGCTAAATGTTACCGCCCTCTTGAAAGTTACATTATTCAATGGCTTGACAGGGCCCGGACAAGGCGCGACAAGACTGTACCCATCCGCGGGTAGCAACGGCGCCCTCGCGTGCTGCCGCTCCGGAATAGGGCAGGCCTGCGGGCGAGGCTTTTCGAGACCTGCAACGCGATTTGGCGGACGGAAGCCGCCGAAATCTCCTGCGGAAGGCAAAACGGCCACGCCACGCCCCTGTGGAGTGCCCCGTACACGCGTGTACGGGTACCCTACACGCGTGTTGTGGCTCCGAGGCGGGGGATAAGCAGCACCTCGGTCCCTCGGGCTCTCTAGAAAGCATCCTGCGCGATTCCCGCTCCCGCCACAGACTACCCGTCAGGCCCCGCAGAATCACCGCCGTGAACGTGTAACCGGAGGATCCAACGCGTGTCGCCGTGAGGCGGCCGCCGGGTGCAAAAGAACTGGGATTCGGGCGCGATGCAGGGTTCAACGGGCGGCGGCGATGTGCCTCAGACCGGGTTGGTGGACACCGGCCTGACGCTGTAGCATCCTAGGGTGAAGAAGTACGTGGGTCAGTTGGGACTGAACGCTCTGGCCCAGGGCGCGGCGCTCGACGTTGAGCGGTACGTGAAGCTGAGCGCGATGTGATCCAGTCGCGGGGCCGGCGCTTGCCGCAGTGCTGCCGCGCGCAAAACACAGGTCCGTTCAGCCGCCCGGTGCCCGGCCGTGTAAACGCGGTTGGCACAGTGGCCTTGCCCGACTTGGCGGGGAGGTGGCTTTCGCGCTGTGGAGACAACCAAAGCCAAAATGGTTCATTACGTCGTTGACGCCCGACTCAGCCGGTTCACCGTGCAGGCCTTCGCCGGCGGGTTCCTCTCCGCCTTTGCGCACAGCCCGAAGTTTGCCATTCGCGGAATTTCGAGTAAGGTCCGGCTGGACCCCGCGAATCTCGAATTGGCGGAGCTGCGCATCGAAATCCGGGCCAACTTTATCCAGTTGCTCGACGAGGTGAGCGATAAGGACCACCGCGAAATCGAGCGCGCGATGCGCGAGGAGGCGCTGGAAGCGAACACGCACCCCACGATTTTCTTTGAGAGCACCAGTGTGTCAGCCACTCGGATCGCTGACGGGCAGTACAATCTCAGCCTGGCGGGCGACCTCTCGCTGCACGGTGTGACCCGCCGGCTTACTATCCCCGCTCGCGTGGCCCTCGCAGGCGATACTCTGCGCGCATTCGGCGAGTTCTCGCTGAAGCAGACCGACTACCACATCAAGCTGGTGGCGGTGGCCGGCGGCGCGATCAAGGTGAAGGACGAGTTGAAGTTTTCATTTGACCTTGTGGCCCGCAAGCAGGGGTGAGAACATGGAAGTGCAGCGCTCGAACCGGCCTGGACGTTCAGGAGGCCCCTTGTGTGTCTAGCAATCCCCGGCAAGATCATTGAGCTCTTTCCCGAGAGCCACCGCACCGCACTCGTCGACGTATCGGGGGTGCGGCGCCGGGTGGACCTCGGCCTGCTCGAGGAAGATAAGCCGGTAGCCGGCGATTGGGTGCTGATTCATGTGGGTTTTGCGCTGAGCAAAATCAGCGAAGAGGACGCGCTGGACCAGATGCGCATTCTGCGGCTGCTGGGCGAAGACAAGGCTGCGATGGAAGAGGTGAAGGGTTACGGACTGGGGGAGGAGCCGGAAGGAGGAAAGCAGAAGTCAGAAACCGGACGTCAGCGTACGACTTGATGCGGGTGTTGTTCTGATTTCTGATTTGGCCACCATGCGATTCGTGGATGAGTTTCGGGACCCCGAAGTGATCGGCCGAACGGCGGAGGAGATCCGCCGCCTGGCAGATCCCGGGCGCCACTACCGCATCATGGAGGTGTGCGGCGGACATACGCATGCCATCTATCGGTTCGGATTGAAAGACGTGCTGCCGCCCAACCTCGAGTTGGTTCACGGTCCCGGCTGCCCCGTTTGCGTCTTGCCCATGGGGCGCATCGACGATGGCCTCTCGATGGCCGAGAACCCCGAGGTGATCTTTGCCGCCTTTGGCGACATGATGCGCGTGCCCGGCACCAAGGGCAGCCCGCTCGAATACAAGGCACGCGGAATGGACGTGCGAATTGTCTACTCGCCGGCCGACGCGCTGAAGCTGGCCGAGAACAATCCGGACCGGCAGGTGATGTTTTTCGCCATCGGGTTCGAGACCACCGCTCCCTCCACCGCCCTCACCCTGATGCGCGCCAAGGCCCTGGGCCTGCGGAACTTTTCGGTTTTCTGCAACCACGTCACCATCATCCCCGCCATCCGGGCCATCCTCGATTCACCCGACACGCGCATCGACGCCTTCATCGGACCCGGGCACGTTTCCACCATTATTGGTTGCCGGCCGTACGAATGGATCGCGAAGGACGAGGGGAAGCCGATCGTGATCTCCGGTTTTGAGCCGCTGGATCTGTTGCAGTCCATCGTCATGCTGCTGCACCAATTGAAGCAGGGCGAGGCGAAGGTTGAGAACCAGTACAAGCGCGTGGTTCCGTGGGAGGGCAATCGGTCCGCTCTTGGCGCCATGGCCGAGGTCTTCGCGTTGCGCCCTTATTTCGAGTGGCGCGGGTTGGGCTTCATCTCGCAGTCGGCCCTCCGCCTTCGCGAGACCTTTGCACAGTGGGACGCGGAACAGCGCTTCAGCGTTCCGGGCGTACGCGTGACCGATCCCAAGGCGGCACAGTGCGGCGAGGTGCTGAAAGGCGTGCTGAAGCCCGCGCAGTGCAAACTTTTTGGCGGAGAGTGCACGCCCGAGCACCCGGTGGGAGCGTTGATGGTTTCCTCCGAGGGGTCTTGCGCTGCCCACTACAACTACGAGCACCGCAAGAACGGCGTGGCCTCCGGCTTGGGCTAGAGAAGGCCGCCGACTGGTGTAGGGTGCGAAGGACGGCCCGTAGGCGAAGGTTTCGTCGCGTGGGCCAAGGCTTCGATGGGCAGTGGTAAGGTCAGGTTCAACGATCCCCAAATCGAGATGGCTCACGGCGCCGGAGGCAAGGCCAGCCGCCGGCTGATCGAAGGGCTGCTCGTTCCCATCCTCTTTGACGGCTGCTCCGAACCCTTGGGCGACGCCGCCCACCTTCAACTCGACGGGATCCAGCTCGCGATCACCACCGACAGTTTCGTGGTGAAGCCCCTGAGTTTTCCCGGCGGCTCCATCGGCGAATTGGCGGTGAACGGTACCGTGAACGATCTCGCCGTCTCGGGGGCCAGGGCGGAAGCGCTCGCCGTCACCTACGTGCTGGAAGCCGGGTTGCCGACTGCGGTTCTGGAGGCCGAGGCCCAGGCCATGGCCCGCGCCGCGAAGCGAGCCGGGGTCGGGATTGTGGCCGGCGATACCAAGGTGGTGGAGCACGGCAAAGCCGACCAGATGTACGTCACCACCTGCGGCATCGGGCGGCTTATCGCCGGCGTCGCCGTCGCGCCGCGGTCGGTGCGTCCCGGCGACAAGATCATCCTCTCGGGACCGATCGGCGAGCATGGCATCACCATTCTGCTGGCCCGAGGTGAACTGGATCTCGAGGCGGAGCTCTGGTCCGATACGCGCTCGGTGTTGCCGCTGGTGGAGGCGCTGGCGCAGGCCGCGGGCCCTGGTATTCGCTGGATGCGCGATCCCACGCGCGGCGGCGTCGCCACCTCCCTGAACGAGCTGGCCCGAGATTGCGGGCTGGGCGTTCACTTGGACGAGGAGAGCATCCCGGTGCGCGACACGGTGAGGGGAGCGTGCGAGCTGCTCGGACTCGATCCTCTTCACATCGCCAATGAGGGCCAGTTCCTGGCCGTGGTGGCGCCGGAGTTTGCGGAGGCGGGGCTCGAAGCTCTGAGGAGAACGCCAGGGGGGCACGAAGCCCGAACGCTTGGCGAAATGCGCGAGCAACCCGCGGCAACGGTGATCGTCAACACGCGATACGGCGGAAGCCGGGTGGTGGATATGCTGGTGGGCGATCCGTTGCCGCGCATTTGCTGACAGCCCATCCGCAGATTTTGCAGATTGCACAGATCGCAGGAAAGCGAGGAAGGCAACGTCGAACCGAGCGTGAACGCAATGTCGAATGTTGGGCCGCAGGGTGGGCCGTCTGGCCAACTTTTTGATTCGTGTCATCGGCGTAGTCTGTGGATCATTGTGAACCCATGTTAACCCCTGCGAAACAGCTCGCCACCCGCGTCGAGGATCAGCTCTTGGAGCGCAATCGCCTCTGCGAGGATTTTTTCGAGCGCGAGGCCGGCCGTCTGGCGCTCGCCTGCCGCGAGATGGCGGAGCACTTCCTTCAGGGCGGGCGCCTGCTGGCGTTCGGTCGCGGGCCCAACGCGACGGACGCGCAGCACGTCTCGGTGGAATTCGTTCATCCGGTCATCGTCGGCAAGCGCGCCCTGCCGGCTCTCGACCTCTCTGCCGCCTTCCGGCCCTGGCTGGAAGCCATCGTTCAACCGGAAGACATGGTGATGGGGTTCGGCCCGCCGGAGGGCGATCCCGAGGTGTGGGCAGCTCTGGAAGCTGCAGGAGCGCGGGGCGCCATGACCTTCGCACTTCCTGGCCTGGTAGGCTCGTACGCCGTCGAGGCCGCTACGTTGCATCCCTTCGTTCACCAGGAAATAATTGAGATCCTCTACCACACGCTTTGGGAGACGGTCCACGTATTTTTCGAGCGCCGCGAGCTCGGCCACGACGTGGGTGAAGCCGCGTTTTTGTACCCGTTTCTGGGGCAGGAGAAGCAGCCCACCGCCGGCGTGCTGGACGAAGTGGCGGAGTCGATCCGAATGAAGGCTGCGGATGACGCCAGGCTGCGCGAGCAGGTGGCCCGCGAGTGCGCCGGGCAGATCGGCGCCGCCGCCGTGGCGATGCGCGAGCGGCTGCTGCGCGGCGGCAAATTGATCCTGTTCGGCAACGGGGGCTCGGCCACCGACGCCAACGACTGGGCGCTGGAATGTGTGCTTCCGCCCGTCGGCTACCAGCCGGTGGCGGCCGTCTCGCTTTCGATGGAACCGGCCAATATCACTGCCATCGCCAACGACGTGGGGATGGAGGTCATCTTCCTGCGCCAGCTTATCGCCCAGGCGCGGCGCGAGGACGTGGCGGTGGCAATTTCCACCAGCGGCGGCTCGCGCAACGTCGTCATGGCCCTCGAAGAGGCGCGCAAACGGGGCCTCGCCACGGTTGCGCTGCTCGGCTACGACGGCGGCGAGATCGCAAGGCGCGGCTTGGCGGACTTTCCGCTGGTGGTCCGTTCGGATTACATTCCGCGCATTCAGGAAGTGCAGGCGTCCATCTACCACATCATCCGCGAGGGCCTGGAGGTGCTGGCGCGTGGCTAAGGTCGAGCTGTTCGGTACCGCGAGCTGTCCCTTCACGCAGGAGATGCGCGAGTGGCTCGAGTTTAGGGGCCGCGAGTTCGTAGAGTACGACGTCGAGGCCGATCCCGCCGCCCGCCTCCGCCTGCAGACGCTCACCGGCGGGCAGCGCACCGTGCCGGTGCTCGTGGAAGACGAGAAGGTGGTGCAGGTGGGCTGGCAAGGCCGAGGGTGTGTGATTACCGGTTGACGATTGCCGATCGCGGGCGGCTGATTGAGGCACAGACAAAGATGAAAGACGCCTGCTCCATTCGTGTTCGCGGTGTTGTGCAGGGTGTCGGATTCCGGCCGTTCGTTTACCGCCTGGCGCGCGCGCACGCGCTCGCGGGCTGGGTGAGGAACGCTGAGGGCGGCGTGGAAATTCATTTGGAGGGCGCCGCCGGCTCTCTCCAGGCTTTCGTTCAGGAACTGCGAACCAAACCTCCGCCCGCCGCCGAGATCGCCGCCCTCGAAATGCGGCCGGAAGATCCGGCGGGCTTGAGCGAATTCACCATTCTCGAAAGCGCCAGACGCGATCACCCGACAGTCCGTATCTCGGCTGATTTGCCCGTGTGCGAAGCCTGCCTGGCGGAGCTCTTCGATCCTCGCGACCGTCACTACCTTTATCCGTACATCAACTGCACGAACTGCGGCCCGCGCTACACCGTCGTGCAGGGTCTGCCTTATGACCGGCCGAAGACCACCATGAAGGACTGGCTGCTGGACGATTTTTGCGCCGCGGAATATCGCGACCTGGCGAACCGGCGCTTTCACGCCCAGCCCGTCGCTTGTCCTGCCTGTGGGCCCAGTTATTATTTGCACGGATCTGAGCGCCCGGAACAGGGAAGCGATGCCAGTATTCGCGCTGCGGCCGGGCTGCTGACCGCGGGCAGGATTCTGGCGATCAAGGGACTCGGCGGATACCATCTGGCTTGCGACGCGCGCAATCCCGCAGCCGTTGCGGCTTTGCGCAAACGAAAATTCAGAAAGGAAAGGCCTTTCGCCCTGATGGCGATAAACATCGGTGTCGCCCGCACTCTGGTGGATTTGTCACCGGAG
>DATJAQ010000250.1:0-2882 GCA_035516075.1 Terriglobia bacterium
CGCCACGGTGACAATCTCCATCTCCGCTTCGGGGAACAATTGCCCAAGTGAGTTCGGGCTGTCGCCAGATGCCTTGGCCTCGCTGGATGCGGGCGGCACCATCATCGCAGAAGTCCTGAGCTTCGTCTCCACGACCTCCGCCCCGAGTGCGACGATCACCAATATTACCCAAAGTTCCCAGGTGTGGAGGGCGATGTACGATGCCAGTGCCCTCGCTGCCCTGGCGACCGTCATTTATCCACCCCTGCCCGGTGCGTTCGCCTGCACTTACAGCCCATCGCCGCCGTCCACGGACCTCAAAGGGCTTTATCAACTTGCAGGCGTTCCGGCACCAGTCATCAGTGGTCCATCGGGCTGTGTGTGGACTGCCGGGAACCAATATTCCGGGAATATCGGAAACTGCGTTGCTTCGTCCTTCACGTTTGGCACGACCAGTGGCAGTTTTCCTCAGCCTCGACCCGCAAGCGTAATCTCCACCTTTTCAGAAACACGTTCCGGCCAGCAGTTGACGGCCTCGTGGAGTGCTGCTTCCAATCCGGATGACACGGTGACGGTGACAGCGGGGTCGCATTATTCGTCCCCCGGCCCTTTGGGCACCGGTGGGCAGTATTACAGTGCCCAGTCGAGTTGCAGGGTTTCGCCCTTGGCATCGCCGTTTGTTTTTCCGCCATCCGATGCTGCCCAAGCCCTCGGCTATGCCATTCCCGATCCGGCAACCATGACGCTAACCGATATCAATTACACAGCTTACCCCGGAGGCCCGCCCACCGATCTTGTGGCTCCGCCCTACCCCGCAAACCCTTCCGCGGATGTGGTCGTTTTGCTCATCTACAATTCAACCACGGCGGCTGCTACGGTTCAGTAGCGCCGGCGCTGACGGGACCTCGGACACCGAGTCGCAGTGGCCGGCGCCTATTGGTACGCGTCGCCCCCGCAAACGCGGGTAAAACAGTTCAACCCACGTTTGTGGGGGACTTTAGGCCGGGGAGCGGCGTGACGGGGGTGGCGCCCCGCTAGCGACACCTCGTCAAATCCCTGTCATCCCGTCATCCGGGCGACCCCGAGTGTACAATGAGAGTCGCAAGAGCAATCCGCCGCTGCGCCGGGGGGAACTTCGGCGCAGCGGAGCGCGTACGACTGAAGGAGTGCTTTCCCAACGCTTATGACCCCTACAACCAACCCACACCTGAGCCAGATCCATGCGCTTCTGGCCGAAAAGGGTTACGAAGTTTCCGAACCGGCCCCGGATACGCTGAACATCCGCGAACTGTCCAGCGGGATCTCGGTCCACGCCGTCCTCCAGGGCGACATCCTGTTCCTGTCCCTGGTCTGCACCGTGACCGAGTGGGGCAACATCACGCCCGACCTCATGGCGAGGATGCTGGCCGCCGACAACGGCATCTCCACTTCCGGCTTTCAGCTCTACAACGCCGGACCGGGCAAGGTCGCCGTCACCTTGAGCAACTTCTGCAAGCTTCAGGACCTGGGCGCGGACGACGAGGACGACATCCTCTCCTGCGTGCATTTCCTGATGGTCGATGTATGGACTGCGCGCCGCCTCCTGGGCGGCCTCGAATCGTAACGGAGAATTCAACATGCCATTTCTATCCGATATTTTTGGGCGTATGGGCCGCGTAGCGCGCGGCACCGCCAACCAGGGCGTCGATGCCCTCGAAGACGCGACTTTCGAAACCACGGTGAAACAGACGGTCGCGGACATGCGAACGGAGTTGAACAAGGTGGTGCAATCCTCGGCCATGGCGCTGAGCAACTACAACCGCCTGGACGCCGAGTATCAGAAATATGTCCGGCAGGCGCAGGAGTGGAAGGACCGCGCCAGCCAGGCGCTCGATGCCGGCCGCGAAGACCTGGCCCGCGCCGCGCTGGGAAAAAAGGCCGAATGCGACAAGCAGGTGGCCTCCATGCAGACAGCCGTGCAGTCGGCCCAGGCGACCAGCGAGAAGCTCAAGCAGCAGGTGGTCGAACTGAAGGCCAAGATCGACGAAGGCGAGCGCACCGCCACCACGTTGGTGGCCCGCAAGAACGCCGCCATGGCGCAGCGCAAAGTCGCCGAAGCCATGTCGGGAGTGGGCAATGCCGATAA
Organism: Terriglobia bacterium; assembly: GCA_035516075.1. Classification (GTDB taxonomy): domain Bacteria; phylum Acidobacteriota; class Terriglobia; order UBA7540; family UBA7540; genus Gp13-AA77. The sequence goes on from DATJAQ010000250.1 coordinate 2,105, forward strand.
CGCATTTTCCGCGCTCAACCGCTTCGAGGATACGGTGTCCAAGGAAGAGGCCACCGCCAAGGCTTTCGACGAGCTTGCCTCCGCCGGCAAGGACGACAACCTCGAGGCCCAGTTCGCGCAACTCGGCAGCCACAGCGTCGATTCGGAGCTGGAGGCGCTCAAGAAGGAGCGCCAGCAGGCATCGCAGCCGCCCGCTCCGTACGCGCCCAAGAGCCTGCCCGCGCCCGGCGGGTCCGTGACGGGCATGGATAAGACCAGTGAGAAGGCCGGCGCCTAGTGAGCACTCTTTGGCGGCCGGTTGCCGCCGGCCCGAGGCGAAACCATGATCACCGCGATGGTAGAAGTTCTGTTGGTTGTTGGCCTGGTGATAGTCCTCATGAACCTGTTTAAGAAAAAGACCGCACCTCCGGCGCCCGCGGGCCCGGACCTTGGCAATCTGAAACCCACCGACGCCCGTGCCGGAGACGTGATCTCCGTAACGGGCGCCGGCGACGATTTCACCGATCTCGACTTCACCACCGACCGCTGTCTCTGGTACCAGGCCGGCTCGCGGCGCTGGTTCGAGATCAGCGGCCCCTACCGCGAACGGCGGGTCGCGCTGCGCGTCTCGACCGATAGCGAGGATGAGACCGAGGTGGCCATCCACAACGATGCGCGAAAACTGTCGGTCGAAAACTTCGGCATGTCGGAATCCGACCTGGCCGATATGGACGAGCGGCAAAACACCGGCGACTGGTTCGAATTCGAAAACCGCAACTGGCAATACGTCTTGAGCCGC
>DATJAQ010000251.1:0-4653 GCA_035516075.1 Terriglobia bacterium
TCCTCAGCGTCACCATCTTCGAAAAAACCCCGATTTCACAGGGGCTTTTCGAGTTCGAGGACAACCTCGCCGAAACCGAACGCGCTATCCAACTGCCGCTATTCAACTTATAGTTGGACAGCCCTGTTCGGAGATCGGGAATTGCCGGCCGCGATCTCCCGGGTGCCCCGGGGCGCTGTCTAGGCTATCTAGCTAGCTCATGGCCTAGCCCCTGGGCGCCGCCGCGCCTGCCACCGTCCCTGACAGAAACGTGACAACCGGAAGACGTTGGTTGGTGTAAGATACCAGCGCCCGTGGCGGCATGGCCGCGCCAGCCGCTGGCAAAAACGCTCACGAAAGGTGGTTTATGTTTCACAAGAAGAACATTTTTTCGGTTGTCCTGCTGTTACTTTGCGCCACCACGATCTCGCTGGCGCAGTCGGTGACGCGCTTGACTCACCAGCCGCCCGACGGCGCCATCTTCTCACTTCAATTGACCGACGGTTCGGTGATGGTGCAAGGGTACGCCGAATCCGACTGGTGGAAGCTGACACCCGACATCACCGGAAGCTACCTCAACGGTACCTGGACGCAGCTTGCCAGCCTCGAATCCGGATACGTGCCGTACGCCAACGCTTCCGCCGTGCTGGCCGACGGCCGGGTGCTGAATGAAGGCGGCGAATACAACAATGGCATTTTCGCATTCACGGACCTGGGCGAGATCTACGACCCCGCCACCGACACCTGGACCGACGTGGCCCCCCCGAGCGGCTGGGACTTTATCGGAGATTCGCCCTCGGTCGTGCTGCCCAACGGCAAGTTCCTGCTGGGGCGCAAATTCGACGAGCGCATGGCGACGTTGGATCCCGCAACCCTGCAGTGGACGGTGGCGAGCTACAAGGGCAAGAAAGACTTCAACGCCGAAGAGGGCTGGACTCTGCTGCCGGACGGCTCCGTCCTGACGGTGGACGTCAAGAACAATCCGAACTCGGAGCGGTATTTCCCCTCGTTCGGGATGTGGCTCACGGCGGGCGCCACGCCGGTGAATTTGCAGGGGCCGCCCGAAATCCGCATGATCGAGTACGGAAACGGACTGATCTATTACCCTCCGGGGGAGATCGGTCCCGCTATTCTGCGTCCCGACGGCACAGTGTTCGCGACCGGCGCCACGCACACGGGCGCTTCGGCGGGCCACACCGCCATCTTCACGCCCGCACCCAAGGGTGGCGGGACCTGGGCCGCCGGGCCCGACTTTCCCAATCGCGACCAGGCCGGCGATTCGTGGGCTGTGTTGCTGCCGAACGGACACCCGCTGGTGGAGGGGGACTCCGGCATTTCCTACGAGTTCGATGGCACCAGGCTCATTCCGGGGCCGTCCACGCCCGGCGGCTTGATGGTGCTGCCCACGGGCGAGGTGTTTGTGTGCGGCGGTCCGGCCGAGATCTATACGCCCGCCGGAACCTATTCGGCCGCTTGGGCCCCGAGCATCACGGCTTATCCGGCCACCGTGACGCGGAGCCAGACCTACCGGATCGCGGGCCGGCAGTTCAACGGCTTGTCGCAGGCAGGTTCGTTTGGCGACGAGTTTGAGACCTCGACGAATTATCCCCTGGTGCGGATCACCAACAACGGCACCGGCCACATTTTCTACGCCAAGACGCACGACCATAGCAGCATGGGGGTGGCCACCGGCCAGGCGATCGTCTCGACCCACTTTGATGTCCCGGCGGGCATGGAGACCGGAGCCAGTTCGCTGGTGGTGGTGGCGAACGGAATTCCTTCGCAGCCCGTCAGCCTCACGGTGAATTGACGAACCCTGAGGTTGCCCGTTTTGGAACGCGCGCAGGGCTGCGGCTCAGGCCCTGCGCTTGTTTCGTGGAACCCTTCCTGCTTCGAGCTCCTCGAGCCCGACCCGCGGGCAGCCGCCGGGAGCACCGTCCCGCCCGAACCCGATGCGCTGAGCGGCGCATCCAACAGGGTATCCAACAAGGAGGGTGATCTCATGTTTGTCATCACAGGAGCAACGGGAAACACCGGCCGGGTGATTGCCGAGAAGCTGCTGGCTCAGGGCGAAAAGGTTCGCGTGGTCGGCCGGGACGCGGGCCGTTTGGCGCGGTTTGTCCAGAAGGGCGCCGAGGCCTTCCCGGCTGACGTTACCGACGCGGCCGCGCTGGCCCAGGCGTTCGAAGGCGCGAGCGGAGTCTACGCTCTCGTGCCGCCCAACATTGCCGCGGCCGACGCGCGCGGCTATCACGAGAGCGTGAGCGACGCTCTGGCCTCTGCCCTCGGGAAGGCTTCGGTCACTCACGCGGTGGTGCTGAGCAGCATCGGCGCCGACAAGCCGGAACGGACGGGACCGGTGGTGGGGATTCACAACCTGGAAGAGAAACTGAACGGCATCGCCGGCCTGAATGCGGTCTACCTGCGCGCGGGCTACTTTATGGAGAACCTGCTGCCTCAAGTGGACGTGATCCGGAACTTCGGGGTGGCGGGCGGACCGCTTCGCGCCGACCTGAAGGTGCCCATGATCGCCACCCGCGACATCGGCGCCGCCGCGGCTGAGATCCTGCTGAAGCGGGACTTCAGCGGAAAGCAGGCGCGCGAACTGCTCGGCCAGCGCGACCTTGATCATAAGGAAGCCGCGGCCGTGATCGGCAAGGCCGTCGGCAAGCCGGAGCTTGCCTATGTCCAACTGCCGCCGCAGCAAGTGAAGCCGGCGCTCACCCAAATGGGGATGTCGCCCGGCATGGCCGACCTGCTGCTCGAGATGTCGGAGGCGCTGAATTCCGGATACATGGTCGCGCTCGAGTCGCGTTCGGAGGCCAACACCACGCCGACCTCCCTTGAGACGTTCGTGGCAGAGGACTTCGTACCTCGGTTCCAAGCCAGGGCGGCCGGCGCGTAACCACGCGCTCAGCGCGTTGGGGCCCGCGGTTCACTCGTCCAACCTGAGGGACTGGAAGGACACCGTGGGCCTCTGCTGGGTTGAAGAGAGGCCGGTGAACGCGGTCGAGCCGCAGCGATGCGTCCAAATGATTTTCCCTGTGAGGCGTTCTGTGCGGTCGAGTATTCGCACCATTGTTACCCTGGGGCTGCTCGCGGTATGCGTGGCACTGCTTACGGGGCGGCCGGCCGCCGGCCAGGAACAGCAGTTTGGGAACCTCGGCGATCTTAAGCTCGTGAGCGGCGAAGTGCTTCACGATTGCCGCATCGGCTACCGCACCTGGGGAAAGCTGAACGCGGACCCTTCGAACGCCGTCCTCTTTCCCATGTGGGCTTCAGGCGTTACCGCCCAGGTGGCGGGCTCGGTCGGGCCGGGGAAGTTGCTCGACAGCTCGCAGGATTACATCATCGCGGTCGATCCGCTCACCAACGGAGTCTCGTCGTCGCCCTCCAACAGCGCCGCGCAGCCCCGCATGAAATTCCCCAGAATCACCGTGCGCGACATGGTGAACAGCGAGTATCGATTGCTGACCGGGGTGCTCCACATCCGCCACCTCAAGGCGGTGTTGGGCACGTCGATGGGCGGCATGCAGACGTTTCAGTGGATGGTGACTTACCCGGACTTCATGGATAAGGCCGTCCCCATCGTCGGCTCCCCGCAGCTCGCACCTTACGACCTGCTGCTCTGGCAGACTCAGATCGACGCCATCACGCACGATTCCGGCTGGAGAAACGGGGACTACACCGAGCAGCCCGCGCGGCGCGTTCGCGCTGAAATCGGGCCTCTGGTGCTGACGACGCCGCAGGCCTACAACCAGCGAACCCGGAGGGGCGACGTGCTGCCCCAGATCGACCGCGCCGCAGCAGAGTCTCCGGTTTTCGACGCCAATGACGATGTCCGGCAGATGCAGGCCATCATGTCGCTGGATGTCTCGGACGCCTTTGGAGGTTCGCTCGAACGCGCGGCCGCCGCCGTGAAGGCCCGGGTGCTGGTGATCGTCTCGAAGAGCGATCACGTGGTCACTCCCGGCCCGGCCCTCGCCTTCGCCAAGCTCGTGCACGCCGAGGTATTGGAATTGGATGATGACTGCGGCCACCTGGCGAGCGTCTGCGACGGCCCTCGAATCGATGCCGCCGTGAGGGAGTTTCTAAGGTAGAGCCGTCCGGCCCGAGCAGGACGCCCGTGGTCCCCGTCACCCTCCAGCGTGAGCCTCGTCACCGACTCAGGCCCCCGAAAGCGTCAAGTTGAGTGTGGCAGGCACTCGATGCTTGCGCAGGGAGGATAGGCCATGAGAGACGAAGGGGTTGCAACGTTGGACGTGAGGGCAGACCTGGCGGGGCCGGGGATCGGCGACTACCGGGAGCTGGAGAAGATCCTGCCGCTGGACTATCAATCGCTGCTGAATCCCAAGGAGACGCAACAGGCGATCTTTGCGGCGAAGAACTACATCGAACAGAACCTCTGCTGGGAGCTCAACCTGACCATGGTCACGGTCCCGTTGATCGTAAGCGCAGAGAGCGGCGTAAACGACTACCTGGACCGCGACGGCTCGCGCACTCCGATTGAGTTTCACATCTCCAACGACTACGACCAGCACCCCATCGACGCCCAAGTGGTGCAGGCGGCAACCAAATGGAAGCGGATGGCGCTCCGGCAGTTTGCCATGCAGCCGGGCGAGGGCCTCTGCACCGATATGCGCGCCGTGCGCAAGGACTACTTCCTCGATCACG
>DATJAQ010000252.1:0-5475 GCA_035516075.1 Terriglobia bacterium
TTGCCGTCGGGCAGAGAAGTCTCAGTGAACAGCAGATGGGGCGGCTTAAGCTTCTGAAGGTGTTTTTGAGCCTCGCGGCAAGTGCCCACCCGTAATGAGCGGACGGATTGCTCATGCAGTGCGCGTTCCAGGGCGTCGGAATCCTTATCGGGTGCGCCGACGAGCAGCGCTGAGATGGTCCTTTTCATCGCTGGTCCTCTCCTTTCTCGACCAACCGCGGCGGGTGGTCCCCTCTTGAAGTAGATGCAGCTTAATCTCTTCAGGAAATCTTGTGCCCGCCGCACTTTATCCTCCCCGAAATCGGCTATGGTACCACACGCGATAAGTGTTTAGCCAGTTAATTTTCGTCGTCGCCATAGGGCCGGATTCCAAAGGCCCTTATGAGCGCAGGCCCTCCCCGGGGTCCTGCGCCGACTGTGTTCCGTCGCGCGGCTGCGGAAGGGCGCCAAGTGGCTCCTGCGCTTTGGGTTAGGTTAACTCGGGCGAGTGCGCCGCCAGGCACCCCTGGCGAATGCTGCGGCGGCAACCAAGGGAAGAAGGGGCGCTGTGTTCCGTTTCCGATTCACGGCGGCTCGTTGGCGATTCGAACAACCGTGGGAAGGCCGCAGCTTGCAAGTCAACCGGTAAGTGAAAATCGGAAGGTGGACGCGGCCGGCGGGTTGCGCATTGCCGCGCCTTGTCGTTATATTGGACGCGCGGCGGGCGGTTTACCGGCGGCCCGGGCGCGGACTCTGGCAATTTCCTGCGAGGCCCACGCGCCGCGAAGGCCAGGCTCAGGCGGTTCATTGGACTGATGATCACCTATCGCATCGGGCAGGGTGGCCGCTTTCTGTGGGCGAAGATCGTTGACGCCTTTGCCGCCGCCGGTATCGATCCGAACCTGCTCACAGTGATTGGATTCGGAATCAACGTTTTTGCCGCCTATCTATTCGCCTACGGCTACTTTCGCTGGGCCGGCGCCACCGTGATCCTGGCCTCCATTTTCGACCTGACCGACGGCCCGGTAGCGCGCAAGACCAAGCGCGTGACGCCCTTCGGGGGGTTCTTCGATTCCGTGGTGGATCGCTATTCCGACCTCCTGCTGCTGATCGGGCTGCTGGTCTATTACGGGCGTATCGGGCGTTTTTGGTACGTCACCCTGGTGGCGGTGGCCATGATCGGCGCGGTGATGACCAGCTATACGCGGGCGCGCGCCGAAAACCTGATTCCAAAGTGCAAAGTGGGCTTCCTGGAGAGGCCGGAGCGTATCGTGCTGATCATCATCGGCGCTCTGGCCGATCGCATGGCTCCGGTGCTCTGGGTGATCACCGTGTTCTCGCAACTCACCGTCATCCACCGCATCGTATACACGTACCAGCAAAGCCAGCGCGAGGCCCAGCAGCCCTCCGCGCTGTAATCCGGCCCGGCCGGGGCCTCAAGGCTCCGAGCCTTGTCACCCGCCACGGCCGCCCGTTAGCATCCGGACATCCGCGCGGGCGTTCATCGGGCATTCCAAATTGATCGACGTCGGCCAGACATTTCGCGAGAACGAAATCCTGCTCACCGGCACCAGCGGCTTTCTGGGCAAGGTCGTGCTGGGTCTCCTCCTCGACCGTTATCCGGACTGCAAGCACCTGCACGTGCTGATGCGTCCGGCTCGCGGCCTGGAGGCCGCCGAACGCTTTGAGCACGACGTGCTAGGCTCGCCCGCCCTGCGGCCCAGTGTGGAGCGGGCGCGCGGGCGCGCCGGTGAGCCGCTCTCCCAAAAGTTCACGGTGTGGCCGGGCGACATCGCACTTCCCTCCCTCGGCCTTTCGCCCCAGGATCTCGACCGGCTGGCGGGCGGCAAGTTGCTGATCATCAATTGCGCCGGCCGGGTGGATTTCTTCCCGCCGCTCGACGATTCCCTGCACTCCAACGTGGACGGCGTCGAGCACCTCATGGCGCTCGCGCGGCGCCTGGGCGCGAGCCTGCTGCACGTCTCCACCTGCTTCGTGTGCGGCGAGGCCGACGGCTTGATCGAAGAAACGGAGCCCATCCTCGGCTTCTACCCCCATCGCAAAGGCCACGACGACCCGAGCTTTCATGCGGCCGACGAGCTTAGCCATTGCCGGGACCGTTTGGCGGAGATTTATCGCACCGCGGGCTCGAACGGAAACCTGGCCGAGATCGCGCGACGCCGCCCGCGCGAGCTGGCCCAGCGCCTCACCGCGCTCGGCCGCCAGCGGGCGGAGCACTGGGGTTGGGTGAACACTTACACCTATTCCAAGAGCCTCGGCGAACAGGTTCTGGCGGCGGAGACCGGAATCCCCTGGACTATCGTGCGTCCCGCCATCATTGAAAGTGCCTTGGAATTTCCCTTTCCGGGCTGGATTGAAGGCGGCCGCACGGCCGCGCCTCTGGTATTGATGGCTCTCGGCGGCATGAAGGAATGGCCCATGCGGCGCGATGCGGCACTCGAGGTTGTGCCGGTCGATCAGGTGGCCGCTGCCATACTGGTGGCCGGAGCGCTCCTGCTGCGCGGGGAACACCGCGCGGTATACCAGCTTGCCAGCGCGGACGTGAATCCCATCCACCTGGAGCCACTCGTCAGATTGCTGCACGCTGAAACCCGGCGGCTGGGCTCACGCGGCACGCCTCGTCCGGGAGCGGCGCGTCGCAAGGCGCCGCCTCTCGTCCAGCGCTGGGCCTCGGGAAGCACCCATCGCGGCCAGGTGCGTTTTCTCTCCGCGGCCCAGGCGCGCGCCCACCGCACCCGCCAGGAACGCCGCATCGAAAGGCTGCAAAGTTTCATCGGGCGCACCCGCGGCATGCTCCAAACGCTCGGCCTGCCCGGTCACGAGACCCTGGCCGGCTGGTCTTCCGCCCTACGCACCCTGGGACTGCAGGCGCGCTTCCGCGAACAGACCCTCGAACAGTACCTGCCCTTCGTGCTCCACAACCGCTTTGTGTTCGAATGCGAGAACATCCGGGCCGCCTACGAGCTCATTTCGCCTAAGGACCGCGCCCTCCTCCCCTGGGCGCCCGAAAAGATCGACTGGGTGCACTACTGGACGCACAACCAGGTTCGCGGCATCCAGAAGTGGGTGCAGCCCGAGGCGGTGAAGGACTGGTCGTTCCAGATCTGACCCCCGGCACCGGCCACTCGCCGCCAATTTGTCGGCCGCGCGTCAGCAGCTTTTGCGCCGGACGGTGCGGCGGCGCGAACCGCAACTATGATGAAGGCCGTCCACAAAGCGGCGGCGATGAGTCCGTGGCCCAGCCCGACTGCTGTGCTTTCGAGCGTCCGGCGGACTGGTGGTGCGATCGAGGCTTCTCTGGATAAGCAGCGTTGAGATTTCGGTGCCGGCGCCCCGGCCACGGGCGCGTCTCCTCGCGATACAGCCTCACCGTATGCATCGCCGTCGTGACGATGAGCGTCAACACCAGCCCCGCGATAGCCACCGAGCCGCCGAAATCCATCAGGCGGTACGTCAAGCCCGCCACCCGCATCATCGGCTTAACCCACAGCGCCAGATTGCCCACGGCCAAGAGGATGCGGAGTTCCGTGGGCCCGAACTTCCAGAACGAAAGGTGGAACACGCCCAGCGTATGAGTCGCCAGGTAGACTTCCACCGAGAGCATCAGATAGGCCACAAAAACTCCGGCGGCAATGCGCCCATCGACGTAGCCCGAGACGGCCAGCCCGGCCGTAAGAAAGAGGGTGCCGAACATGTCGAGCACGTGGTCCACGTAGAAGCCGTAGCGCGGCCGCTCGGCGTGGCGTACGCGGGCCAGCGTGCCGTCGAGGCTGTCGCCCAGCCAGTTGAGGCCGATGAAGAACGTCGCCGCCATCAGGCTCCTCGGGTGCCAGCGGGAGATCGCATAGCAAGCCCCGGCCAGAACCATGGATACGAAGCCGAGCGCGGTGAGGTGATCCGAGTTCAGCCAGAAGGGCGTGCGCACCGCCAGCCAGACCAGCAGACGCTTCTCGACCCCCGCCGTCAGGCTCTGCTGGGCGCGGCGGGCGTCACGGAAAGCGGCGGGCTGGGCACCCGGTGTGCTGAGCCGGCTCGCCGCCTGCGGTCCGTCGCCAACCGGGTTGCCGAGCCTAAGTGGATTTGCCAACATGATGTCTCCTCCCAGGGTCATTTCCTGCTCGCCTCGCACCTTAGCCGGGTGCCCGGTGCGGGTCAATAAAGGGCGGGTGGAGAATTTGTGAAGATTTGATAGACCGCTAAGTGATTCATGCCCAACGTTGACAGGGCCGCCAGCCTCCCGCATACTCTCTCGCAGAGGCACCCGGCACGCCCAACTATGCCCGCGGCCATCATCCAATTCGACGAGTTTGAGCTCGATCTGGGACGGTACGAGCTGCGCCGCGGCGGGCAGGCGCTCAGGCTTGAAAAAGTCCCCATGGAGTTGCTCATCCTGCTGGCAGAGCGCCAGGGGCAACTGGCGACGCGGGAGGAAATCATTCAAAAGCTTTGGGGCGACGAGGTGTTTGTGGACACCCGCCAGGGCATCAACACCGCCGTCCGCAAGCTTCGCCTAGCGCTGAGGGACGACCCGGACGAGCCCCGCATCGTGCAGACCGTCTTCGGCAAGGGCTACCGGTTGGTGGCTCCGGTGACGCTTGTGGGCGCTGCGCTGCGGTCCTCGTCCGAGGGTGCCGCCGAACCACCCTCTGTGGCGACCCTGCCGGGCGAGCAGCCAACGCCGAAGGCTGAGGCTATCGCGGTCGCAGCCTCAAACCCAGGGCCGGTTAATCCACGGTTGGCGCGATCCTTGTTCCTCCTCACCCAGACGGGCTACCTGGCGCTTTACGCGGCTGCCTTCGTGTATTTTCCGAATATCAGGCGCCTCGGTTTGCCCCAGTCTTTGATGTGGGTCACCCTGGTGACGGGATTGGTGGGCGCGGCCGTGCGTCTCTACCTCGTTTCCGCGGTCGGGTTTAACTTCACGGGCTCGCGCCGGCTGTTTCGCCAGTTGTTTCCCGGCATTCTGGTTCTCGACGCGCTTTGGGCCGCCGCGCCGCTGCTGCTGTTCAACCGGCTGGGCGAGCTCACCCTGCTGTTCGTCGCCGCCCTGGCCTTTCTGCCCTTCTCTCAGCGCACGCTCATGCTCTGGAGTTACGGCCCGGGCGGACTAACCTCCGCTGACACGCCGGCCCGCGAACCGCGCGATGCTTCGCGGCTGCCGGCGGCCTGAGCTAGGGCCCTTCCAGAGTGCCAGGCGACGAGGCTCGACGCGGTTGACATGGACGGCCTAGATATGATAAGTTAATGTATCTCTGGGAACAAACGGAGCGGGTTGGCCTTTGGGATTGACAGTGGAAGGCGTTAGGTGTCAAGGGTTAGGTGTTTGGAATCGTAGGCCGAGTTGGGGGCGCCGGCGCCTTGGGACCGTCGGCTTCATCGGACAAAACCGGCTAGAAAAACAGCCTTAACCGCGGAACGAAGCCACTATGTGCTTTAGAATCAGTAAATCGCTCCACGGCAGAAGTCGGAAATCGGA
>DATJAQ010000253.1:0-17737 GCA_035516075.1 Terriglobia bacterium
CCGGCCATGGCATTGCCGAGAATCACGGCTGTACGATTGAGGTCCAGCGGCCGCTTGGGGTAGCCGTAGTCTTCCAACGCTTCGTGGGTGCATCCGATGGCCCATTTTTGCTGGTCGTCCATGGCATCGGCGACGCGGGGAGGGATCGCCAGGCGCCACTTCATGGGGTCCCATACGTACTCGCGTACCCACCCGCCAATCTTGGAGTAAGTCTTATCCGGGGCGCTGTGATCGGGATCGTAGTATAGCGCCGGGTCCCAACGGCTGGGCGCGACCTCGCTGATGCTGTAACGCCCGCCCTTCACGTTTTCCCAGAAGGCCGGAACGTTCGGGGCATCCGGCAGAATAGCTCCCACACCCACAATCGCGATCGCACGATGGGCAGTGTCTTCCATGGCTTGGCTCCTCTTCGTGTGGAATTACCAACTTGCCGGCCACGGTTGGCCGGCAGGACTATCGAGTGATGAAACCGCCGCGTGCGCTCAAACCCGGCGCACCGCTTCGTTTGAACAGGCTCGCCATAATCAACTCATTGACATGCGGAGGAAACTCGCTTCGCCATGAACACCTCCTTGTGCCACTGCCATCCATGGATTGAGTCTTTACTGAGGAGACTTTGGGGTCTGTGAGCCACGACACAGGCCGGTGTGAGCCGCGTCATGTTGTCAAGTGATTGGAGTTATTTATTTAATAAACAGAGGGGGAAATTTGAAGCCCGGGCGGCACTCCCCTGCGCTCCGGCTGCGGAGGCGTGCCGCCGGCCGATTTATGCGGAACGGCGGACCTGCTTCACGTCGCGTGAGTAAACCACGTCGGCGATGTAGTCCATGTCGGAGATCAGGCCAGCCTGGGCACGATGGATGGCGGGAAGCCCCAGCGCCGCTTCAAATGCGGCCATGTCCGCGTCCGTCACTCCGCCGGCTGCGCTGACCCACCGGAGACCCTGTTCACCCACCTTGAGCGCCGCCTCGCGCGCAAACACGCGGGCGAGAGCGGCCAGGGCCATCGGATCGAAGCGCTGGCTGGCTTTTTCATGAAGGCGGCCTTCGGCTTGACGTGCGGCGCGACGCGACAGGCTGCCGGCGCACTCGGCGAAAGCGATCAATTCGCCCAGACGGAAAAGGATGTGTTGATAGCGGGTCAGACGGCCAAGCCGGGCTCGTTCCATCACCTCGGCGAGGGCGTGCAGGCTCAGCGCGGCCACGTCGGCGCCCACGTTCGGATGGCGGGCGTGCAGCGCTTCGAGTTGGCGCGCCTGATCGTGGTAATACTGCCCGCGCGTCTTGAGATGAAGCTGCCAGCGGTCGCGGCTGATCGTCATTTCCATGATCTCGGAGGTGCCTTCGTAGATCATCGTGATGCGAACGTCGCGCCGGATCTTTTCCACCATGTATTCATGGGTATATCCGTAGCCGCCCAGCGCCTGAATGCTGGCATCCGCCGCCAGATTGCCGGCCTCCGTGGCCATGTACTTCGCAATGGCGCCCTCGGTATTCAGGCTCCCTTCGCTGCCGGCGTCGATACGTTCGGCGGTTTCTTCGATGTAGGCCCGGGCCGCCTCGAGGCGCGCCACGTTGGGCACGATCAGTTTGTGGGTGTATCCCTGCTTTTCCGAGAGGGGTGAGCCCGCCTGGATCCGCTTCGTGGAATAGGGAATCGCGCGGTCGAGCGCGGCCCAGCCGGCCCCCAGGCCAAACGTCGCCACCATCACCCGCGTATAACCGAACACCTCCTGCGCTTGCAGCAGGCCCTGGCCTTCGACACCGCCAAGGAGCCGGTCGGCATCGACGTAGACATCGGTGAGCGAGAGTGCGGCCGTGTTGCTAAGACGAATGCCGTGCTTGTCTTCCGGCTCGTCGTGCTTGAATCCGGGCGCGCCCTTCTCAACGATGAACCAGCTCGGCCCGCTCGGCGTGTTGGCGAGAATCGAGTAGGCGTCGGCAATGCCGCCGTTGCTGATCCACTGTTTGCTTCCGTTGATTTTGTACCCGACGATCTTGCCGTCCTGCATCACGCGATCGGCCGTGCTTTGCAGCGCGCCCAGATCGCTGCCCGCGTCCGGCTCGGTGGCGCCGTAGGCGAACAGTATGCCCTCTTCCGCAATGCGCGTCAGCCAGAGCTTCTTCTGCTCCGGAGTGGCGCCTACCCGGATGGGGTCGCTGCCGAGCATCGTGGCCAGCACGGAGGTGGCTACCCCCAGGTCAATTCGCGCCATCTCTTCGCAGACGCAGTACACATCGAAGGCGCCGCCGCCGAAACCGCCGTACTCTTCCGGAATGAACAGAAGCTGGATGCCGAGTTTATCCGGGCTGCACATGTGGCGGACGACCTCAACCGGGCATTCGTCGCGTGCGTCCAGTTCCTGAAGCGTTTCATCCGGCAGTCGCTTCTTGGCGAAGTCCTTGAGCGATTTCAAACTCAGGTTTAGAGTCTTTTTTGAGATCATGGCGATGCCTCCCTTTAGTCAGACTTCAAAGTGATCAAAATCCGCAGATTCCGCAGATTAAACAGATTTCAAAAAACCATAACGGCCTCGTGACGTTTTTGCTTTTTTTAATCTGCGTAATCCGCGGATTCACCTGTTGCCCTCACGCTGCGCGGAGCTTGTTCGTCAATTCCGGCAAAAACTCCAGGATATCGGCGACAATTCCCACGTCAGCGACCTGAAAAATCGGGGCCTTGGGATTCTTGTTGATGGCCACGATAAACGGATTGCCCTTAAGGCCGGCCAGGTGCTGGAACGATCCGCTGATGCCGCAGGCCATGTAGACTTTGGGCTTGACGGTTTGGCCGGAGCTGCCCACCTGGCGGGACTTTGGCATCCACTTGGCGTCCACCACGGGCCGCGAGCAGCTCACCACTGCGCCCATGGCATCGGCCAGTTCCTGCGCGATGGCCACATTGTCCTGCTCCTGGATTCCCCGGCCGATCGACACCAGCACGTCCTCCTTGCTGATATCCACATCGCCCGAGGCGGCGACAACGGTCTCAAGATAGCGCCGGTGGGAGGCCAGAGGGCCCACTGCCGATGATTTGTCGATTACGAGGCCGCCTGCGCCCGCACTTTCGATGGGTTTGAATGCGCCCGGACGAACATTAATCACCGCCCCCGACGAGATATCGCAACGAACGTGCGCGCTCACCTGGCCGCCGAATTCCTGCCGGACCAGTTTGAGCGTGGCCCCGTCAATTCCCTCGATGCCCACGGCGTCGGAGACGAAAGCCGAGTTCAGCTTGATGGAAAGACCGGGTGCGAGATCCATCCCGAAATGGGCGTGGGGAACCAGTACGATGCAGCCGGGCGGCAGAACGCCGGCCAGCGCCTGCCGTACGAGTTCGGCGTTGGGGTAGGCCAGGGCCTCGTGCGCGATCTTCCAAATCTGGCCGTAGGAGGTGCTAAGGGAAGCGCAGACGGCATCGAGCTCCGGGCCCCAGCCGGTGACAATGGCCGTGGCCGGCGTGGCGGCGTCGATCTTTTTGGCCGCGGCTGCCAGTTCCAGCGCCGAATCGTCGGGCACGCCGCTTTGATGTGCGATATAAGCAAAGATTGGGGCCATTATTTCAAACCTCCCTTGGCTTTGAGCAACTCAACCAACTGGCCGATCACTTCTTCCTGGCCGCCTTGCAGCATCTCGGCGCCTTTGCCGAGCGTGGGCACAAAATAATCCACCCGCTTCACCTTCGCGGCCGCGGCCCCCACCGCGGCGGCGTCGATGCCAAGGTCTGCCGCGCTGAAGGTTGGAACGGTCGCCGAGGCCACCTGGCGGATGCCGCGCATGCCGACGTAACGGGGCTCGTTGATGCCGGTTTGAATCGACAGCACGCAGGGAAGGTCGATCTCATGCATTTCCTTGTTTCCGCCTGCGATTTCGCGGCCGATCTTGAGCTTCCCTCCGTCAACCACTTCAATCGAATTCACCACCGAGGCGAACGGGTAATCCAGCATCGCGGCCATCATGCCGCCCACCTGCGCGCCGCCGTCCTCGGCTTGCACCCCGGTGAGGATCAGATCGTAGTGGCCCTTCTTCACAAAGGCGCTCAGAACGGTTGCAATGCCCTTGCCGTCGGACCCCTGGAAGGCGTCGTCGGAAATCAGCACGCCATGCTGAGCGCCCATGGCCATCTCGCGCCGCAGAATCTCCTCGTCGTCTTCGCCGCCCACCGTCACCACCGTCACCTCGCCACCGGCCTTATCGACGAGCTGGAGGGCCTCTTCCACCGCGTAATTGTCGGGTTCATTGATGGAATACACCAGGTCGTCGCGCTCAATGTCGTTTCCGGCGGCGTTGAGTGCAATCTCGTTTTCCGAAGTGTCGGGTACTCGCCTTGCGCATACCAGAATGTCCACGTTCTGCCTCCCTGAAAAAAAATCCACAGATTACGCAGATTTCACAGACATCTCCTCAAAAAGAAATCCACAGATTACGCAGATTTCACAGACATCTCCTCGACCAGCGAATCCTCTGATTTGAAATCGGAGGGTTTCTTCTGTGTAATCTGCGAAATCTGCGGATGGTTCTCTGCGCCTTCGCGCACCATCTGTCTCTCCACCAATTCCGTCAAATCGATGGCCGTCATTTTGCCTTCGAGGCCGGCCACCTTGATCGCGTCTTCGATGTTCACCATGCAAAATGGGCAGGCCGTCACCATCACGTTGGCCCCGGCTTCGGCGGCCATCTTGACCCTCGCCACCCCGATGCGCTCGTCTTCTTTGGGCTCGTAAAACAGCATCAAGCCGCCGCCACCGCAGCAGGCCGACCGGTCTCGCGACCGCTTCATTTCCACCCTCTTCAGGCCCGGAATGGCGTCGAGCACCTCGCGAGGCTCGTCGTAAATCTGGTTGTGCCGCCCGAGATAGCACGGATCGTGGTAGGTGTAGACGTCGCCGTCGTTCTTCACCGGATTCAGCTTCAGTTTGCCGGCGCTCACGGCCCGCGCCATCACCTGGCTGATGTGCTCCACGGGTGGCACGTCCCGGTAGTCGTGCTGCAGCGCGTTATAGGCGTGGGGATCCGACGTCACGATGCGTTTCGCCCCGCACGCCTTGATCGCTTCCACGTTGTGGTCGCGCAGGTTCATGAACAGCAACTCTTCGCCGAAACGCCTTACCTCGTGGCCGCTGTCTTTTTCCGCTGCGCCCAGGATGCCGAAGTCCTCCCCAACCTCAGTGAGAATTTTCGCTGTGGCGCGCCCGATGGACTGGATGCGGTCGTCGTAGGCGGTGACGCTGTCCACAAAATAGAGCGTGTCCGCCGGATGGGCTTCGTCGAGGATCTTCACCTTACACGAGATCTCGAAGTCCTTGGCCTTCGCCCAATCGGCCTTCTTCTTTTCTATCTTGCCGTAGGGGTTGCCGCGGCTTTCGAGCGCCTTCAGCGGCTTCTGGAGGGTCTGGGGCACGCGGCCTTCGTCGATCAGGCTCCGCCGCAAATCGACGATCTTGTCGATGTACTCGATCAGCAGGGGGCATTCTTCTTCGCACGCGCCGCAGGTGGTGCAGGACCACACTTCGTCGTCGGAATAAATATCACCGATCAGGGATGCGGGCGCCTGGCTGCCGTTCGAGCGGCTGAATACCGGATAGTGCCCAAAGGCGTAGTCTCGGGCCTTGATGGTGAGGAATCGCGGTGAGAGCGGCCTTCCCGCGGCATTGGCAGGGCAGTTGTCCGAGCAGCGCCCGCAGTCGGCGCAGGAATAGAAGTCGAGCATGTGCTTCCAGGTGAAGTCCTCGAATTTCTTCACTCCGAAGGATTTCACCTGGTCGAGATGCTCGTCGCTCACGCCCCACCGCACGGGCTTCAAAGCGCCGCGGTCCAGCTTGGCGAAGTAAACGGTGAAGAGCGACGTCTCGACGTGGAACTGGATTCCGAACGGCCGGTAGCACAGCAAAAAGTAGAAGGCAAGCTCGTGGCCCAGATAGGAGCCGAGGTGGAGATTCCACAGCGCCGGCAACGACGTTGAAAGGAGCGCGTTGCTGAACAGCCACGGCAGCGACAGGGCCGCGAAGGCTTCCACGGGTTGGCCCAGCCGGGAAAGACCTGCGGCTGTGCTGCCCTCAAACAGGCCGTCGGCCAGCATCAAAGTGGCGATCAGCCCGAGCAGAAAAATGGCGTCGGCCTTGTGGCTCTTGCCGAACCTCGCGGGCACGGCGTAGCGCGCCGGCTGGAACACCGCCCGGCGAACGATTAGAACGACCATGCAAATGAAGACCACCGTGACGGCGTAATCCGTAACGAAGTCGTAGAGATGGCCGAGTTGCCCGGAAGAGCCCGGCAGCACGAACTGGCTGCTGGTGCCGAGCGACATGAGGGCGAAGGTGCGGATCACCAGGAGGATAAAGCCCGTGAAAAATAGGATGTGAACCGTGCCGGCGAACCGGTAGCGCGGATGCTTCCACTGCCCCAGCCAGAATTTCATCACCCTTTGCAGCCGGAGCCAGGGCCGGTCGAAACGCGGGTCGTTTTGCGCGCGCAGAAGCGGCGCCAGGCGTTTCACCACGATGTAGGAGAAACAGGCCAGGCCCAGGAGATGGATCAATACGAAAAGGACCCGGCTCGGAATCAGCCAGGTCGTCATTTGCGCGGGTGATTCAAGGTTCAGCATGCCTGAGTCCTGGGCAAAGCCGGGAGCCGGTATCGCGCCTGCGTTCGTTGTTTTGTGACCGAGTTTGCGGCGGTGGCCATCAATTCACCTCCCAGAAGCGACGACCATCGGGCGGCCTGCGCCCGCTGCGACATAATCCCAGACGGCACCCAGGGGTTGATGTGACGGGTATCACGCTGCGATGTGGCGGATGCACATGCGACGCGGCACCGGCCTTGCAACCTGACAAGCTTTATGGAAGCCTGTAACGCGGAGCCCGGCGGGCCACTTCCGAGGCGGGCCCGTGCATCCAAACCGTCTGAGGCTTTTGCGATGGAAGACACCGCGCGGTATCTCAACCGGGAGCCGAAAGCGTCTATCCCGGGCGGGTGTCGCCCGTCGGGCTTGAAGACTTCGGGGGTCGATCCGATGCTGCGATGGGCGGTCTGCATCATTATATTCGCCGGAGGGCTTGCATCGCCTGCGAAGGCACAATCAAAAGCACAGAAGGCTGATCGCTGCGCAGGTATGCCCTTGTTTGGGCCCAAGGATTCGTTGAACACCGCCGGCCTGGCGGTGGGGAACAAGAACCTGCGCGTCCGGGTGAGCGCAGCAGGCCCCGAGCTGCACCTTCGGTTGGAGCCGGACGCCGCCTGGCAGCCGGCCGGCCCCGCCGGCCATTCCTTGGCCGGGGACGTTGCGCAGCGAGTGGGCTCGATTCGCGTCTTTTCCTGCGAATCGGGATTCGAACTCCAATCGTGGAACGTCGTGACGAAGGCAACTCCGGAAGACTTTTTGAGATTTTTCGAGGTGCGCGACGTCAATTTTGACGGCTACCTCGATGTGGCGATAGTGCGCGAGTCGGGCGCGAAGTGGGGAACTCAGACGTGGTGGCTTTTCTCTCCGGAGTCGGGTCAATTCGTCTCGAACGATTTCACGCGAGCGCTCGGGCAGGTGCGGGCGAACGGCCTGGAACTCGACGCGGCCCACAGCACCATCGTCGCTCCCCATTTGACCTCCCTGACGGGCTGCGGCGGAACCCGCGACATTTATCGTGTGGAGCAGAGTCGTCGGCTGGTCCTGATCCATAAAGAAGACGTAGGCATCCAGCCGGACGGCTGCACCCTTACCACCAGCGATCGCGTGAGCGGAGGGATGCGCGTCACGAAAGTGCAACACTTCCCACCTTCTCATGAGGCGGCCAGAAGATAGTCATAAGGCCGCAGTCGTCCCGGAAAGGCCAAGCCTTTCCGCACAGCAGCGCGGCAGAGCCGCAGCAACCTCTCGCCCAGACGTCCAGCTCGGCGTCATTCTCCAAAGCGGCAGAGTCGGAGGCCTTCACAGCATACACACCTAGCCGCGGCTCGATTTGCACACCCTAACTCCTTCAAAACACGGCGAATAATAAACCGTCCCGGTTTTCCCAAAAATCCCCACCGTCCCATTTAGGTATGCCAGCATTCAGGGGTGTCAGTGGTCCGTTGTCCGTTGTCCGTGGTCCGGCGTTTGTAGTTCGGGGTCGCGGTTCGACCTTCGACTTTGAACTTTCGACTCTCGACTTCCGGGCAACTGACGACGGACCACTGACAACGGACGCACGACTTATGCCGCCCGCCGCCCAACCCGAAAGCCCCGAGATGCGTCAAGCCCGTTTGGATCAAGGCCGCTACAAGGGCCTGCTGCGCGCCATCCGGGTGCGCAAGGCCGACCGCTCCGAGCATTACGCCCCCAACTTCGGCCACGGACTGTGCGCCACCGACCTCGACCGCAGCGCCGCGGCCGCCGGCGAAAGCCGCGCCGAGCTGCGCCGCCACCTCGCCTTGTTCGATCGCGTGCTGCTCACCCTGGGCGGCTTCTTCGCCGCCCTCACGCGGGCGGTGCGGTGTAGGCTACCGCTGCGGGTGGACGCCGCCAGCGCCCTCCCCCTCAAGTTCGTGCGCGCCATCGCCCGCCTCGCGTGGTACATGCTGCGCCTGCCGCGCACCCAGGCCGTCTGGGAGCAGCGCGCCGTCACCTTCCGCCTTCAAGAGCTCGCCCGCTGGCGGCAGGAGCACGGCCCGCTCACCCTCGCGCGCTTCAACGCGTTCCACGAAGCGCTCGACGATATCCTGGCCAATCAGCTCGGGGAGTTCGACAAGCTCTACAAGCTGCGCCGCCGCCTCTTCAAACTCTGGGACCTGCTGTTGCCGGACGATAGCCTAGATGCCGAGCCCTCCGGCTCTCCGGAGTCATCTCAAAGCTCCGGTGAAACGGGGGACGATCCGGGCGCCGAAACGGGCGCTGAGATCGGCGCCACGATCGACGCCTACCCGAGCGCGCTACCGCGCGACGACGCGCAAGGTGACGAAGCGGTTCGGATGGCGACGGGCGGGGCCGCGGCCGCGGGAGGCTTCGCGGAACTGGGCAGCCCGAGCCCGATTGCTCCGCGAAGCGGAGGAACGCATTACGACCAGTTTCACCCAAACTGGACGGAGCGCCTCAACGAGTTGGGGCCGGAGGAGATGGCGAACGCGCGCCAGTCGCCCAGCCACTCGCGGCGCGCACTGGCCCGGGCGAAGTCGCCGGCCGCGCTGCCGAACCCGAAGGACTGGCGCCGGCGGGGCCGCGCGGGCCCCAAGGCCGGCGATCGTGTAGTGGACGGGTGGGCCCGCGACCCCGCGGACCGCGTGCTGCGCCGCCTGGTGCGGCACGGCGAGCTTACAGTGCCGGAGACCTTCCCGGCGTTTCTGGAGCTGATGCAGCAGGCCTTGGGGAATGATCCCCGCGCCGGCGGGGATTGCCGAATTCCGAACGCGGATTGCCGCAGCCCGGAGAGCGATAGTCGAAAATCGAAAACCGAAAATCGAAACTCGGAACGCGGAGGCCGAAAGTCGAAAACCGAAAATCGAAACTCGAAGCGCGCGGTGAGTGTGCGGAGTGGGTCTGAAATCTGCAATCTGAAATCTCCAATCTCCCGGCGGCCCCGGCCGGCGCGTTCTCCTAGCCTACACTCGGCAATCAGCAAGCGGCAATCTGCAATCGTCAATCACCAACCCCTTCCTCCTGACCCCAACCCTCGGCCCGGCACAATCGCCGATCAGCAATCCCCGCCTGCGCGGGGACCAATCGGCAATCCCAGCCTGCGCGGGGACCAATCGGAAATCGCGAATCCCGAACTCCTTCGCCTGGCTGAGGTACTCTGGGCGCGCCTGCACCTGTTCGAGGCGCGCGCCCGCGGGCTCGCCGCCCTCCTCGAGGCCACCTTGAAGTGGGACACAGCTAGCCTAGCCCGCGGCTGGCGCGCGCTGCTCTCCCCCAACGACGCCTACGACGCTGCCGGGCTTATCGGCGCCCGCGTCGGTCCCGACCTGGACCGTGCCGACGCGCGCGTGAGCCCTGGCCCCGCCGGCCCCCTCCAGGCCGCGCTCGGCTACTGGTTTCTGGGAGTGATGTACGCCTCCGCCCGGGCCGCCCAGGGCAGTTACGAAGTGACGGTGATGATGTGGGATCTGGGCGTGGGCCGCTTCGGCCTGTGGGAGGAGCTGCTGGAGTGGCGGCCCAAGCTCAGCTTGAATCATCGCGCGGAGCGCGAAGGCCGCCCCGAATGGCAGTTGCGCGTCACCACCGTGCAGGGCAAAACGCTGGTGAAGTTGCCGGATGGAAGCATTTTCGAACCGGAGAGCAAAAAGAGTGGCTAGGAGTCAGGAGACAGGAGTCAGAAGTCAGGAGACAGAAGTCAGGAGACAGGAGTCAGGAGACGAAGGCATGGCAAATGCCAAATCTGAAATTGCAAATTTCAGATCGCCCGGACGAGAGATGAAGGAATGAGGAGTTCGGGCCTCGCTTCGCGCTTCTGGCCGCTCATTCCTAACCCCTGAATCCTAACTCCTGACTCCTGACTTCTGTCTCCTGTTTCGCCGGACCAAGGACGACGGACCACGGACCAGTGCCCGCCTCACCCTTGCCCGATTATCCGGAAGGCCTGTTCGGCGGCGGCGAGGGTCGAGTCAAGGTCCGCGTCGGTGTGCGCGGCGGAGAGTAGGGAGGTTTCGAATTGCGAGGGCGGCCAATAAATTCCATGTTCGAGAAGAGCGCGGAAGAAAGCCCCGAACTTTACGGTGTCGGACTGCAGCGCCCCGGCGTAGTCTTCCACGGGGCCGGGCGCGAAGAAGGCGGTCAGCATCGAGCCCACGCGATTCACGGTGAGCGGTACCCCGTGAGTTCGCGCGCCATTTTGCAAGCCCTCAGCGAGCCGCCTGCCGAGACGCTCGAGGTGGCCGTAAAATCCCGGCCGCCCGATGATCTCCAGCGTCTTAGCCCCGGCGGCCACCGCCAGCGGATTCCCGGACAGGGTCCCGGCCTGGTATACCGGCCCCGAGGGTGCGACGCGATCCATCAGTTCGGCCCGGCCGCCATAGGCGCCCACCGGCAGACCGCCTCCGATGATCTTGCCCAGGGTGGTGAGATCGGGTTTGATTCCGTAGAGCTTCTGCGCTCCGCCGCGGGCCACGCGAAAGCCGGTGATGACTTCGTCGAAAATCAGAACGGCGCCGTGTTCGGCGGTGAGGGCGCGCAGTTTCTGAAGGAAGCCCGGCCGCGGCGGCACGCAGCCCATGTTGCCGGCCACCGGCTCCACGATCACGGCGGCGAGCTGGTTGCGGTGGGCGGCGAAGGCGGATTCCACCGCGTCGAGGTCGTTATAAGGCACCGTGATCGTCAGCTCGGCGAGGGCGCGCGGCACGCCGGGGCTGTCGGGCAGGCCGAGGGTGGCGACGCCCGAGCCCGCCTTCACCAGCAGGCTGTCCGCGTGGCCGTGGTAGCAGCCCTCAAATTTGAGGATCTTGTCGCGGCCGGTGGCCGCCCGGGCCACTCGCAACGCGGACATGGTGGCCTCGGTTCCGGAACTCGTCAGGCGCACGCGCTCGATGGAGGGGAAAGGCTCTTGGATGCGCTCGGCCAGCTCGATTTCGCGCGCCGTGCAGGCTCCGAAGCTCGTTCCGTCGCGCGCCACCCGGGCGATAGTCTCAACCACTTCGGGATGGGCGTGGCCGAGGATCAGCGGGCCCCACGACATCACGTAGTCGAGATAAGTGTTGCCGTCGGCGTCGGTGATTCGCGCCCCGGCGCCGCGTTCAATGAAAACGGGCTGGCCGCCCACGGCGCGAAAGGCGCGTACGGGAGAATTGACACCGCCCGGCATTCGTTGCGAGGCCCTTTCGAAGAGCCGCCGGGATTTCGTGAGGTCCAACATGGAGCGACGCAGCGCGGGGGATGACCTCCGCCCGCCTTTCAGAGTAGCATGGCGATTCACAGCGCATAAGGCGCGGGCCGCGGGCGGTTTCCGCGGGCGCGTCTCCGATGCTATAGTCCACCTGCGGCGGGCTCGATTGCGCCGGCCGCGGAGCGACGATGGGAAAGCTTGCGATTACGGGGGGCCAGCCGGTGCGGCGAAAGCCGTTTCCGGCGTGGCCTGTTTACGACCGTGCGGATGCGCGCGCGCTGCAGGAAGTTCTTGCCGGCCGCAACTGGGGAGGTTACCCGTTCCCGAACGAGCGCGCCGACCGCTTCGCTCAGAACTTCGCAAAATTCCACGGAGCCACGTACGGCTTGGCTGTCTCGAACGGCACCGTGGCCATCGAAATCGCCTTGAAGGCGGTGGGGATTGCGCCGGGCGACGAAGTGATCGTACCTGCCTACACCTGGGAAGGCACCGTAGGCCCCATTCTGCTGCTCAACGCGGTCCCGGTGTTTGTGGACATCAACCCGGACACCTACTGCCTGGACGCGCGGCTGCTGGAGGCCGCGGTCACGCGCCGCACTCGCGCGGTGCTGCCGGTCCATCTCGGCATGTGCTTCGCCGATCTCGACGCCATTCAGCGCGTGGCCCGCAAGCATCGCCTGGCGGTGATCGAGGATTGCGCTCACGCTCACGGCGGGCGCTGGCGGAAGAAAGGAGCTGGTGCCACCGGCGATCTCGGCTGCTTCAGTTTCCAGTCGAGCAAGCTGATGACGGCGGGCGAGGGTGGCGCGGTGATCACGAGCCGCCTGGAGTGCTACGAGCGCGCCCAGTCGTATACGAACTGCGGGCGGGCCAGCGCCACCGATCGCTTCCGCCATCGCCTGATCGGCTTCAATTACCGCATGACGGAGTTCCAGGCCGCGCTGCTCGAAGGGCAGCTTCAGCGGCTGCCGCACCAGGCGGAAGTGCGCCAGGCCAACATGGAGCGCTTCGCGAGTGCCATTCAATCCGTTCCAGGCCTTGGGCTGCTCAAGCGGGATGCGCGCAACACCGTGGTGGCAGCGTATCAGTTCGTCTTCAAGTATCTGCGCGAGCAGTTCGGCGGCGTTCCTCGGGCGGCGTTCCTCGGAGCCCTCGAAATGGAAGGCATCCCCTGCGACGGCCTGTTCTACGAGCCCGTTTACAGCAGCGCGCTGTTTCCTTTGGATCCGAAAGACTATCCCGCTCTGAGTTGGAAACGGCGCCGGCCCCTGACGTTCCGCGGCCGGGTGCATTGTCCGGTCAGCGAGCGCGCGGCCTATCACGAAGCGGTCTGGCTGCCTCATCACATCTTTCTCGGCAGCCGCACCGACGGGGACGACGTTGGCCGCGCCGTGCTCAAGGTGGTGGAGAATATCGCGGAACTGCGCGGCCTGCGGCACCCGGCCATCGACCGGAAGAACATGAGCCGTGCCGAGCGCCCGCGGGTGGAGAAGAGGCAGTGGTAAGGAAATTGGCGATGGGTGATTTGTGATTGTCGATTGTCCGGCAGGTCGGGAATTGCCGCGTAAACGCTCTGGCCGTGACGCCGCGACAGCGTACTTGGAAGTCGCACGAATTGTGAGAAGCTCATGAAGACTGGGCAATCATCAATCAGCGATCATCAATCGTAAATCCGATGATTCTTCCCCTCACTCCCGTTCGTTTCAAACGGCACGCTTCCCGGATTTACGGCCGGAAGACGGGCGTGGTGTGCGAAGGCGAGCGCTTCACCTATTCCGAGTTCAACGAGCGCTGCGATCGTCTCTCCAGCGCTCTCCTCAGCCTGGGCCTCGCAGCGGGCGACCGCGTGGCCTTCCTCAGCTTCAACTGCCACCGGCTGCTCGAGGCGTACTACGGGGTGCCCCAAATCGGCGCCATTTTGCTGCCCCTGAACATCCGCCTGAGCCGGGAGGAGCTGGCCTACATCCTGAACGACGCGGCGCCGCGCGTGCTCTGTTTCGATCCGGAGTTTCAGCCGCTGGTGGACGCGCTGCGCGGCGATGTGGCCTCGGTGGAGCACTACGTCGCGTTGCGCGGAGCAAAGCCGGCCTGGGCGCACCCGCTGGCTTACGACGAGTTGCTGGCCGGGGCCGAGGCGCGCGAGTTCGACTATCGCACCATCGACGAAAACTCGGTGGCCGAGCTTTTCTACACCAGCGGAACCACAGCGCACCCGAAAGGCGTGATGCTGACCCACCGCAACCTTTACCTGCACGCCCTTTACACGGCTATTGGAGTGCGGGGCGCTGACGATGAGGTGCACGTTTACACCGTTCCTCTCTTTCACGTGAATAGTTGGGGGGCGCCTCATATTCTCGCCCTCACCGGTGGACGCCACGTGATGATCAAGCGTTTCGACCCGCTGACCGTTCTGGAGTTGGTCGAGCGCGAGCGCGTCACCCGGCTTCACATGGTGCCGACGATGGTGGTCGCTCTGCTCAACCATCCGGACTTCGCGAAATTCGACCTCTCCAGCGTCCGCGAGGTGATGATGGGGGGCGCCCCCACCAACACCGCGCTGGTGCGCGAAGTCGAGGCCAAAATTCCCGGTTGCAGGGCCATGGGCGGCTACGGCCTCACCGAAACCTCACCGGTGATCACCATCGCCCACATGAAGGAGCACCTGCGAGGCGACGATGCGGACGTTCAGTTGCATCGCAAGGCCACGGCCGGCTGCGTCATGGCCGGCTCGGAAATTCGCGTCGTCTACCCGGACGGGCGGGAGGTGAAGCCCGACGGCAAGGAAGTGGGCGAGGTGCAGGTGCGGGGCGACGTGGTGATGGCGGGATACTGGAAGCAGCCGCAGGACACCGCGCGGGTGATCCGCGACGATTGGTTCTCCACCGGCGACCTGGCCACCATCGATGAGGAGGGTTACGTTCTCATTGTCGATCGCGTGAAAGATATGGTACTGAGCGGCGGCGAGAACGTGGCCACGGCGGAAATCGAGCGAATTCTCTGCCAGCATCCGGCGGTGCTGGAGTGCGCGGTGATCCCGGTGCCGGACGACACCTGGGGTGAGGTTCCGAAGGCGCTTCTCGTTCTTCGCGCTGGCAGCCGGGCGAGCGAGGCCAACATTCTCGAACATTGCCGCCGGCACTTGGCCGGATTTAAAGTGCCGAAGTCGGTGGAGTTTCTCGACGAGCTGCCGAAAGGCGGCACCGGAAAGATCTTGAAGCGTGTCCTGCGCGAAAAATACTGGGCCGGCCGCGACCGGCGAGTCCACTGAGCGGCCGCCAGATTTTGGCAGTGCCACGTTGCGCCGGCCCGCGTCGCGCCACCTGCCCATGATTACTTTCCAGGCCGGCTCAAAACTCGACGTTCACGAACACACGCCCCTGAAGCCCCACACGACTTTCAAGATCGGCGGCCCCGCTCGCTTTTTCGTGGAAGCCGCCGACGCCCGGCAGGCGCGGGAGGCGATCGCGTTCGCCCGCCGCAAAAGCGCAGCCGTGTTCATTTTGGGTGGGGGCAGCAACATTCTGGTGAGCGACCGCGGATTCGATGGCTTGGTATTGCACCCAACGCGACGCGGAGTAGCGAAAACAGCGGAAGACGGCGCGAGCGTGACGTTGCGCATCGACTCCGGAGAACCGTGGGACGACGCCGTGGCTGAGACAGTGGAGCGAGGGTGGTGGGGCGTGGAAAATCTCTCGCACATCCCCGGACAGAGCGGAGCGGCGCTGGTGCAGAACATCGGCGCCTACGGCCAGCAGTTAAGCGACGTTCTCCAGAGCGCGGACGTACTTGAGCTTTCAAGCGGTGAATTGCGCAGCTTGGACGCTGCAGCCTGCGGGCTCGAATATCGAAAAACCATATTCAATTCAATACGAAAGGGCGAATTCCTCATCCTGGCC
The DNA here is from genome assembly GCA_035516075.1 of Terriglobia bacterium. GTDB lineage: Bacteria > Acidobacteriota > Terriglobia > UBA7540 > UBA7540 > Gp13-AA77. The sequence goes on from DATJAQ010000253.1 coordinate 15,679, forward strand.
ATCAACTTAAAGCTATCGAAGCGCCCGCAGCCGAATCTGGGCTACCGTGACGTTCAGGCATACTTCGAAGAACGCGCCACTAGAGAGCCGTGCCAAGCCGACATTCGGCAGGCGGTGATCGCGATCCGGGACCGAAAATTTCCCTATCCGCGCGAGGAGCGGGGAGGCAACGCCGGCTCGTTTTTCAAGAACCCTACGTTGAACTCGTATGAATTTGAGGCTCTTGAGTTGCGCGTTGCAGCGCGATTCGGCGCCGCCGCCCTCGCCCGGCTGGCTGCGGTGCGGGAGCGCATGCGCGGCACCGGCGCCATCAAGCTACCCGCCGCGCTGCTCATCGACCTTTGCCAGCTCAAGGGGCTCACGATGGGCGGGGCGCAGGTGAATCCTACTCAGCCTTTGGTGATTCTGAACCTCGGGGGAGCGACCAGCGACGATGTGCTGAGCCTCGCCGGACAACTTCGCCGCACGGTGCACCGCGAAACGGGGGTGAGCCTGAGTCTCGAGCCCGAGTTGGTCGGCTTCACCGCTGAAGAGAAGTCGCGGTACCTTGCGCTGGAGTGAAGGCGATAGGTCTACAACCGAATTATTAATTGCGCAGAGCTAACCGTTCGGTTACGCTTGCCGCAACCGGCAAACGCCTGAAGTCCGGCTGATGGCGAGGGACGAACGAAAGCTCAGATGGCTACTCCTGCCAATTCGGCGCCCCTCACCGCTGAACCTGCGGCGGCCGCCGCGCATTTTAGTTCGCTTGTCGAGGCGCTTCGGCCCGGGCAGTGGGTGAAGAATGGCTTTGTGTTCGCAGGCCTGATCTTCGGCCAGCGGCTTACGGAGCCGCGGCACGTGCTCCTGGCGGCTTTGGCGGCGGCGGACTTTTGCATGTTGTCGAGCGCCGCCTACCTGGTGAACGACGTCCTCGACTGCACCGCGGACCGGCAGAATCCTCTCAAGCGGCTTCGGCCGGTCGCTTCCGGGCGCCTTCCTGCCCGCACCGCCCTGCTGGCCGCCGTACTCCTCGCCCTGGTAGCTCTCGCGGGGGCGTGGCAATTGGACCGCAGCTTCTTTCTGGTGGCCGCGTTTTACGTGGTGTTGAACCTGGCCTACTCCGCGTATTTAAAGCGCGTCATGCTGGTTGACGTTTTCATGATCGCGGGCGGCTTTGTGCTGCGAGTGGTGGGCGGAGCGGTGGTGATCCACGTGCCCATGTCGTCCTGGCTGATTGTATGCACTACGCTGCTCGCTCTTTTCCTCGCCTTGAGCAAGCGCCGCCACGAGCTGGTGGTGCTTGATGATGCCGCCGCGCGACGGGTAAGCCTCGCGCCTTACAGCGCCTATTTCCTCGATCAGCTCATGGTGATTGTGACCGCGTCCACGGTGATGTCGTACGTGCTTTACACACTCTCGGCAGACGTGCGCACGAAGTTTCCGGGCAAACGTCTGGAGCTGACGGTGCCCTTCGTGCTCTTTGGTATCTTCCGCTACCTCTTTCTGGTCCATCGGCGCGAGGAAGGCGGCAATCCCGCGCGCCTCCTCTTCACGGACCCCGTGCTACTAACCACGGTAGTCCTGTGGGCGGTCTCGGTGGTCCTGCTCATTTACCTTTGATCCCGTATGACGGCACGCACGGCCATTCCCGGGACAGATTCCGCGCTGGCAGCGGCAGCCGGCGGAGATCGCACAACCTCAAGCCCGGCCCCGGGCGAGCGGCTTGCCGCCATTGACCGCGGCCTGCAATCCCTCGCGGGCTGGGGGCGTTACCCAGTGGAATCCTGCCGGCTCTACGAGCCGGCCGGGTTCGACGACCTTACCGCACTACTCGACTCGCGGCGCGAATTGACGTTCGTGCCGCGAGGCCTGGGCCGGAGCTACGGTGATGCCGCGCTCAATCGCGGCGCTGGCGTGGCTTCGGCGCTTCATCTCAACCGCGTCCTGGGTTTTGACGCGGCGAGCGGCGTTTTGAATTGCGAGGCCGGCGCGAGCCTCGACCAGATTATCCGGCACGTTCTGCCGCAAGGTTTCTTCCTGCCCGTCACGCCCGGCACCCGCCACGTGACGCTGGGCG
>DATJAQ010000254.1:0-5349 GCA_035516075.1 Terriglobia bacterium
GGTCTTGAGAAGGACGGCTGCGATGGAGCGCTTGGGAGGCTCGGCAGGCCTGCCGTAGAGGATGCCGATGATGCCGTGCGCGGCCTCCTCAAGCGGCGCGCCTCCCGTGTTGTTGAGCAGCACCACGAGGTGGCGGTCTTCGGGGATGCGCGTAATCAGGGTGTTGAAGCCGTTGATGCCGCCCTCGTGCCCGATCACGACTCGCTGGGCCCCGGCCGGACCCACGGGCTGCCTTCGGACAACCCAGCCGAAGGCGTAGTTACCGAGGTAGGGAGTGAAGATCATCTCCCGCGACTTGGCTGTGATCAGCCTCTCGGTGTAGAGAGCCTGGTCCCAGCGGTAGAGGTCTTCCACGGTGGAGTACAGGGACCCGGCCGAAAAAGGAATTGACATGTCGAGATAGGGTGCCGTCGCGTAGCCGCCCAGCGACTTTTCGTAGCCGACCGCCCGGCGGGGCAGAATCGCCTCCCAATGGTCGTAGCCCGTGTCCTTCATGCCGAGGGGGTCGAAGATTCCTTCGCGCAGCAGCCTCTCGTAGGGCTCCCCGGTCACCTGCTCCAGGATGGCACCCAGCACAAAGTAGCCCGAGTTGCTGTACGAGAACTTTGAGCCCGGCTCGAACTCCAGGTCGCCGCTGCAATACTTCTGAACGAATTCCTTCACGCCGAAAGGATTGCGGCTGACATCCTCGAAGAAATGGGGCAGCGCCGTGTAGTTCGGGATGCCCGAGGTGTGGGTTAGGAGGTGACGAACCGTGATGCGGTCGCCGGTCTCCTTGCGGTAATAGGGCAGATAGTCCGAAACGCGCCCGTCCAGGCGCAGTCGGCCCTTCTCGACCTGCTGCATGACGAGCATCGAGGTGAACTGCTTGGTGACGGACCCCAGACGGAACTTGGTGTCGGGCGCGTTGGCGAGGTTCCACTCCATGTCCGCCAGGCCGAATCCCTTCTTGTAGATGACGCTTCCTCCTTCCGCCACCAGGACTGAGCCGTTGAATTGGCCATAGTCGTGGTAGAGCCCCATCAACTCATCGATCTTTTTCGCTGCGTCCTGAGCCCGAGCCTGGGCGAGGAAGATCCCGAAGACGAGCGGGACGAGCAGCCTGGTCCGGCGCATCGCTTGCGTGTTCATCGGTTGGCCTCCGTGTGGCGCATCGTCGGCTTGCTATGGTATTGGCATTTCGACTTGTTCCGGAATGACCGCCCCTGGCCGGGCTCTGTCGCAAGTACGACGGCGAGCGGACACGGTTCACACCAACCAGGGTTTCCATTTTGGCATCCCGAACCGAAGCAGTATACAACGCGCGGGTGGCGGCGCTTCAACTGCGGCAGGCGGATGGGAGTTTTGTAGAACCGCCGCCGCAGCCGATGAAGCCGGTGAAGCAGGTAGCGCAAAGTCTGGGCCTTTCAGACTTTGCGGCCTCTCCTTCGGACCTCATCACGTCTCGCGTCCCGCGGATGTGCGCGGGATGTTCACCAGGATCTGTCTTCGGAGCGCCGTTGAAGACCACGTCACAAGGGTGCCCATTCTAATCGCCGTCATCTTGGGCACAAATCCGGGACCCGGCGGAATCTCTTTTCGTTCGCGCATAGAGGCGTTGTCCGCGGTAACGTTCGCGGTGGATATTGGTGGCTGCGTTCGTACTGCCCTGGGGTTGAGGTCGGGCCGGACGCGATTTTTTCTTCCTCGGGAGTCCCGACATGTGATACCACAGGGTCAATTGGAGGTGCGGGACGATGAGATGGACACGCCGGGATTTGTTGAAGACGAGCCTGCTGGCTCCTACCGTGGCGGCGATGGCCCAAGGGACCGCTGCCTTCGGAAAGGCCGCAGGTGATGCCCCGCGCGAGCCTGCCGGAAGCGGCCCACCGCCGGCGGGCAGCACACCTGCGGCTCCGGAAATCGGCGCGGGACGCGAACGTCTGCTGCTCGATTTCGGCTGGCACTTTCATTTCGGGCACGCCGACGACCCCACCAAGGATTTTGGCTTCGGGGGCGGGAGGTCCGGCAACTTCCAGAAGACGGGGAATTTTCTTCCCGCCAGCGCCCTGGCGTTTGACGATGGCGATTGGCGCCCCCTCGACCTGCCTCACGATTGGGCGATCGAACTGCCCTTCACGAACGATCCGGCGCTCTCGAGCAAAGGATTTTACCCCCTGGGGCGCACCTACCCGGCCACCAGCGTCGGCTGGTACCGCCGCGTCTTCGAGCTTCCGGCCACCGACGCCGGCCGGCGAATCACGATCGAGTTCGATGGCGCCTACCGCGAAACGATGGTGGTGTTCAACGGCTTTTATATCGGACGGCATAGCGGCGGATACGATCCCTTCAGCTTCGACGTCACCGATTTCGCCACTCCGGGCGGCCGGAACGTCCTGCTGATCCGCGTGGACGCCACTCTGAGCGACGGCTGGTTTTACGAGGGCGCGGGCATCTACCGGCATGTGTGGCTGGTGAAGACCCATCCGGTACATGTGAAGAAGTGGGGAACCTTCGTGCGCAGCCAGGTGCGCGGCGGCGAAGCCACGCTCCTCATCCGCACCGAGATCGATAACCACGGCAAGGGCGCTCAAAGCACGCGCGTCACCTCGACGGTGCTTGATCCGGCCGGCAAGGAGGTGGCGAAAGCGGCCACGGCCCTGGCGTCCGTGCCGGAGCAGGAAGATCACACTTACGAGCAAGAGGTCTCGGTGAACGCACCCGCCCTCTGGTCGCTCGAGGAGCGCAATCTCTACCGGCTGGTGACCGAGGTTGAAGCGGGCGGCCAGATCGTCGATCGCGGCGTGACCCGCTTCGGCATTCGCGCGGTGAGCTTCGACTCACAAAAAGGATTCTTTTTGAACGGCAAGTCCGTGAAGTTGAAAGGAACCTGCAATCACCAGGACCACGCCGGCCTGGGCGCGGCGCTGCCCGACGCCGTGCAGTACTACCGCGTCCGGAAGCTTCAGGAGATGGGCTGCAACTCCCTTCGTACGTCGCACAACCCGCCCACGCCGGAGCTGCTGGATGCCTGCGACGAACTGGGAATGCTGGTGTTTGATGAGACCCGCATGATGTCGTCGAATCCCGAGGGCCTCGGCCAGTTCGAGAATCTGGTGCGGCGCGACCGGAACCGCCCGAGCGTCTTCATGTGGTCGATGGGCAATGAGGAGGGCGAAGCGAACACCGAAAAGGGATTGCATATTCTGACGGCGATGAAAGAGGTTGCCACCGCGCAAGACGGCTCGCGGCCCGTTTCGATTGCACCCACCGGGGCGATCGGCGTGGGAGGTCTCGAAGTCTGTGACGTGATCGGCTACAACTACATGGATCCCGGCGCCGAGGCTTATCACCAAGCTCACCCCGATAAACCCGTGGTCGGCACGGAGACGGTGAGCGCCGTAGGCACTCGGGGCAAGTACATCACGGACCCCAAGCAAGGGTACGTGGGGTCGTACGACCCTTACACCACCACGGGCCGCGCTTCCGCGGAAGGCTGGTGGAGTTTCTGCGACGCCCGTCCGTGGCTGGCGGGAGGCTTCGTGTGGACAGGGTTCGATTACCGGGGCGAACCTTCGCCCTACGAGTGGCCCAACATCAGCTCGCAATACGGCATCATCGATACCTGTGGTTTCCCCAAGGACGCTTTCTACTACTACCAGTCGTGGTGGACGCCGAAGCCGGTCTTGCACCTGTTCCCGCACTGGAATTGGCCGGGCATGGAAGGCAAGGAGATCGCCGTCTGGGCCTATTCGAACCTTGATAGCGTGGAGCTGTTCCTCAATGGCCGGAGCCTCGGCGCCAAGCCCATGAAAAAGGATTCGCATGCCGCCTGGATGGTGCAATACGCCCCGGGCGCCCTCGAGGCGCGCGGTTACCAGAACGGCCAACAGGTGTTGACGGCGACGCGCGAAACCACAGGTCCGGCGGCGAAGCTCGTGATGAATGCGGATCGGCAGGAAATCCGGGCCGACGGCGAAGATGTGGCGATGTTCGCGGTTGAAGTTCGCGACAATCAGGGGCGGGTTGTGCCCGTGGCGGACAACGAAGTGACGTTCCGTGTCTCCGGCGAGGGGAGGCTGATCGGCGTCGGCAACGGCGACCCCACCAGCCACGAGTCCGACCAGGGCACGTCGCGAAGGGCCTTCTCCGGACTCTGTATGGCGCTGGTGCAGTCGACGAAATCAGGCGGAAACATCACGGTAAAGGCCACTTCTCCGGGCCTCGCGCCCGCTACCGTAGAGATTGCGGCCAAGAGCGTTGCGCTCCGTCCGCAGGTGGCGGTTTGGGAACGCGAGGTGCCCGTGGGCGCCGGCATCACGGGATTGTGGCGGCCGGTTCCCAGGGCTGGGGAGGGCAACGGCCTGCTCGCGATGATTCTCGGCAGCGGGGGCATTGTGTTCACCTTTCATCAGGAAGGAAACAAGCTGACGGGCACGGTGGAAGGCACCGGCGGAGGCTTCTTTGGCGGCGGCGACGTGCCGCTCCCCATCGAAGAAGGCACGGTGGACGGCAACCACGTTTCATTCAAGGCCGGGAACGCCACTTACACCGGAACCCTGAGTGCAGAGCAGGTCGAGCTGAGCCGCAAATTCAATTTCCCTTTTCACCTGCCCACGCCCGAGACTCCGAAGGGGCCACTTCCGGCGATCGGACCACCGCCGGACGGCTCAGACCCGTCGATTCCGGATTTCCGGCGGCTCTTTGCGCAAGGGCCGCCTCCGCTCGTCCTGCATCGGGTCGAGCGGTAGCGATCTGCCGGCGTTGTCAATCCCGCACGCACCTTGGCCGCCGGCGCGCGCCTCGGCCGCCATCCGGTCGTCTGGCCGATTTCGTATCTGGCTAGGGTTCGAATCCCACCCGCGCCGCCAGTTCATTTCCGTCCATTACAGGTAGATTGCCGCCTGGGTTTTTTGATCTACCTCTGGCGTCCCTTTCGTTGCGGCAGAGGGCAATTGGACACCCGCCATTTTCCGGGGTATGCTCAGCCGCCATGAGCTTCCGGGGGATATTCCTCACTCCGCACGGGCTGCGCGCCGGGTGGCGGCTGCTGATCTGGTTCGCGATGGTCGTCGGGCTCTCGTACGGCCTGCGGATCGCGGTCTTCAAGCTGTTCCACCCCGGCGACCGCCCGTTTCTCGACCCCTACTCATTGACGGCCAGCGACGCCCTGCTCTTCATTCCGGTCATTGTCGCCACCCTGGCCATGGCGCGCGTGGAGCGCCGATCCCTGCGCGATTACTACATTCCCGGGCGCGACTTCTTCGGGCGGCGGTTTTGGGCGGGCCTGGGCTGGGGATTTGCGGCCGTCTCGCTGCTGATCGGCCTGATTGCGGCGCTCGGCGGCTACCGGATTGAGGGCCTGGCGCT
>DATJAQ010000255.1:0-2395 GCA_035516075.1 Terriglobia bacterium
GAAGGAGATCGGCCGATACGTTACCTTTTGCAACGATCACGGCGAGCCGATAGGATGGCTTCAGCCAATCGACTCGGTCGCCGTAAATGGCCGGCACGCCGTGGTCATTGCGCCTGCGCTGGTCAGCGTCGAGGTATTCCGGGTACGCAACACGTACGATGTCCTGATCGTCAGCCATGAGGTGGTCCAGCCCGTAGATGGTCGGCGCGGGCGGATTGAATCCAAAATTCTGTTCCGGGGCCGACAGGGGTATCTGCCTCTCGACTTAACCGGCGATGAGAAGAATATGGCTGGACAGATCGTCCCGGAGTTCTTCAATAAGGCCGGCGAGCCCATCGCGGTTCCGGCGACATTCGGTAAGGTCCTCAGGGCGACCGTTCGGGGCGCCACATGCACTGGATGCACGCACCAGCACTACTTGGCGCCACCCAAAGCAGCAGCGGCGGCGGTGGAGACTGCTGCAGCGCTGGTACCGCCGAACGACGGCGTTCGGGGCGCCGAGTCGAGTGGGATCGCGGCGGCTCAAGACGCCGTAGCCGTGTAAGAGAGAGGGGGAGCCGTGCAACGAGTGAAGAACGCAGGTCTTGTGTTTTGCCTATTCATCGTGCTGCTGGTGATCTTCAGCAGCTACTTCAGAGCGAACGAAGTGGGCGCGCTGTTTGGCGCTCTCGCCGGAACCCCACTGCTGGTTCACATTTTCAACAGGCTCGTGCCGAGTCGAAAGGCGCCTGGGGCGGACGGTGGCCTTGCGCCGCTCATCGCTCGCACGGAACCTCTGCCGCGGCCCACTGAACAGGTTGTGGTGCTTCGGATGGAAGGGCCGAACGGGCGGGCCTGACGGCCGGCGTTTTCGTTGGTTTGGCCGCGGAAGGCGCGAGTGTGTCCGCGCGTGGGAAAGCATGGTGCCAAATGCGAGTCGGAACCAAGAGTGTACTCATCGGGGCGCACTGTCTCTTTATCCATCCGTTTTTCGTAGCCGCCGGGTGGGCCTGCCTGAACGGCATCCCGTGGGATCTACGTCTGTGGGTAGCATTCTTCGTCCATGATTTGGGTTATGTCGGGCGCCCGAACGTTGAAGGCCCTGAGGGTGAGGAGCACGTACATCTGGGAGCCAGGATCATGGGCCTGCTTTTCGGCGACTCTTGGGCTGATTTCACGCTGCGGCACTCGCGTCACTGGGCGAAGAAACACGGCGTAGGCGTGTCGAGGCTTTGCTACGCGGACAAGATGGCATTTGTGTTGACGCCCGCCTGGCTGTACCTGCCGATGACGAGAGCCACAGGCGAGCTCGCCGAGTACATGGCAAAATCGCGTGATCGGCAGGTTGGCGGAGGAGCGTTTAACGAGGTGGAGCGGGCGCAACTGGAATCTGTCGATGCAGCAACTTGGCTTCGAGCCCTCAAGAGTTACACCCGACGTTGGATCGAGCAGCACCGGGATGGGGCTGAAGACAAGTGGACCATCAGCCGTGTCCCTTCCGCGAGGCAAGTCGGAACGAGGTAACTCATCATGTGCATTTCCACGGTTTCGACAAGCTGGCCAAGTCGCAGGCGCCGGTCGACTCGACGGCTAATTGTCGATTTCATTCTGACAGCCGCCTTGATTGTGGCAGCGCTGGCCACGGCAAGTTACATCGCCCCGTTGATGATCAATGACTGCTCATCCTGGGTAAGAGGTCTGTTCGTTCCAGTCCCGCGCCAATTCTGGGAAGGCAGTCGTCAAGATCTGTGAGCCTCCCGAATCTCCGCTTCCTGCGCTCCACCGCGTCGCGATAATCCCAATCGAAAGTGCTCTGAGGAGAAGCTCGGCCGATTGCCGTAGACCGAGGCGGGTTGGGCTCCCACGCGGTTGTGGGACGCTCCGCTGGTGGGCGGTATCGCGGCCTTGGCAAGCGGTGGACCGAAGGAACGCCGAGAGGCTCAGCCATAGGTAACAGGGGAACGAAGGCTGTATGCCGAAAGCGATCGGTGCCGCTATGCGCCGGTTACTCGGCGAATTCGCGCTTCTTGGAGGAAGTATATGCGAACGCGACGCAAACATGACAAGGCAAGCTGGCGACAGCGCCGCGAGGAGTATCTGCGCTCCTCAGGGCGTTACGCCGAGCTGGTCAGTGAGGGCTACGAATCCGCGAGGCCAGCAGCGATGTGGATGCTGATCGAGGGTGGCCGTGGCGGCCGGCTCCGTAACGTGCCCCCGTCGCCGACATTGCAGGTAGTGAAAGAGGTCGCTTCGTGACGCGCCTCGATCGGGAGTCACGGCTGGTACGCGAGACGGGAGCATTTCTCAAGCAGCGTCCGCTGGTTGAGGAACTCTCCGCGCGTATAATGCGCATTCGCCCGAAAGGTGCTCACTGGGGTTACGACGTGGACTACGAATCCATCTTCGCGCTCGGGGC
>DATJAQ010000256.1:0-7692 GCA_035516075.1 Terriglobia bacterium
CAATTCCTTCTCCCGGCGGTCGGTGATGGCGATTTCGGTGGGGCACTTCAGCGCCACGTCGCCTTCGTCGGTGCGGAACGTGTGGGCCGGCAGACCCTCCACCAAACCGCCTCCCTCCACGCCGCGAATCGCGACGCACCAGCCGAACTGTGCGAACGCCTGGGTCATTCGGGCGCCCAGCGCATACGCGGCGTTTCCCCAAAGGTACTTGGAGTGGTCCGTCCCGTCCACGCCCTCCTCGTAGGAGAAGCCCTCCACGGGCGCGGTTTCTTTGCCGTAAGGCAACCGCATCAGGATGCGGGGGCAGGCCAAGCAGACGTACTTCGAATCTTCGCTCTGTCGGAATGACTTCCACTTGGCGTACTCGGTGCTGTCGAAAATCTTGGCGATGTCGCGAGGCTGATCGAGTGCGGTGTAACTCGGCAGGTTGAGCAGTTCCGATGAAGCCGCGGAGAGGAACGGTGCGTGGGCGCCCGCCGCCACCTGCGACACTTTCTCCAGCAACTCGAGATCCTCAGGATGGCGCGTGAACTCGTAGTCTCCAATCAAAGCGCCGAAGGGCTCGCCGCCGAAGATGCCGAACTCGTCTTCGTAGACCTTCTTGAACATCGCGCTCTGGTCGAACTCGGCAGCGCGTTGCAAGTCGCGGAGGAGCTCCTTCTTCGACGCGTTGAGAATCCGGATTTTCAGCATGGTGCTGGTTTCCGACTGATCCATCAGGTATTTCAGGCCGCGCCAGGTTCCTTCCAATTTCTGGAACTGGGGGTGGTGAACGATCTCGTTTAACTGAATGGAAATCAGATGGTCTATCTGCGCGATCCGCGCGGTGATCATCTGGTCAGCGTCGCGGGCCACGGTCATGGAGCCTTCGAGTACCTGGGCCACGAATTCCTTCACGAGGTTCTTCCCGCGTTCGCGCGAGGTGGTATCGGCGAACCGGCCCTGTTCGACGATCTGATCGAGAAGACTCGCTTCGGTTACGTGTTCCGCCGCGGCAGGCGCGCCCGATACTTTTTGTGCCTCAGCCATTAGAGTCCTCCTCCTTCTTCTCGCCCACTTCACCCTTCAGTTTCTCCAGCTTTTCCGCCTTACTGACGGCGTCGAGCAGCGCGTCGTCCAGCTTTTCGTTGGTTTGGAGGGTGCCCTTCAGATCGTTCAGCCGCGTCCGGAGTTCCAGAAGCTCGCGCAGCGGCTTCACCTGGCGGGCCACCTGCTCGGGCTCGAAGTCTTCCAGGCTTTTGAAATGAAGATCCACCTTGAGCTGGCCGACGTTGGAGTCTTCGCTCAGCTTGTTGTCGACTGCGAAGGCAAGGTGGGGATTCATGCTTTCGAGGACCGAATCGAAGTTGTCGGGTGTCACCTCGACAAACCGTCGCTCCTTCAGTTTGGGCAGCGGCTGCTCGGGCTGACCGGTGAAATCTCCGAGGACGCCCATTACAAATGGCAGTTCCTTGGTTTCGATCGCGTCGCCCACCTCCACGTCGTAAGTCACATGCACGCGCGGAGGCCGGACTCGGCTCAGTTTCTTATGAACGCTCTCGCTTGGCATAGGTGCACGTCCTCCCTGAAAAGAATCCTAGTCCCTCATCATGGTGAGTAGTTGGAATACCACAAGGCTCTCGCGGTGTCAAGGTTGATTCGGCCATTTAGCGTGGATTCTTTGTCCACGTAGGTCGCCGCAGCTCTGGCGTCTGCCAGCCCTGCTGCGGAAGGAGACCGGGCTGCACTTAGCTCCACGGTCCGCTGAGGCCGCGCGGAGGGTCTGCGATCGACTGGAAGCGTACCAGGCGCACGGCGTCGCGGCCTTTGAACGAGACCAGCGCCATCAGGCCCCGCTCCAGGATACTCTCCGCAGCGGTTTCGGTGAGCAGCACCTCCGCACAGGGCTCGGCGGCCCACTCTCCGCTGTTGCGATACGTGTGCAGCGGCAGACCGTTGATTTCTCCGCCCCGCGGGCGCATTTCGGAGCCGGAGCGGCTGTATTCTTCGCCGAGGAGGAAGGCGCAGGCGAACGCCGGGTTGGCCCAGAGGTAATCCTCATGCAGCGGTGACGCGGTAAGCTCCTCAAAATCGAATCCTTCACAGGCGTCGGTCGCCTCGCCGTAGGGCAGGCGCTGAATGTATCGCGGTAGCGCCAAGCCGAGGTAATCGGCTTCGGGCCGCCTCCGCAAAGACTGCCACGCCCGCTCGCCGTCGGTGTTGGAGGGTGCGGTCCAGTGCGCTGGGTCGGGCGTGCTGGCCAACGAGTCGCACCCAACTAGGCTCGCGCTGGCGGCGGCCAGGAACGGCGCGCCCGCTGCCGCTGCGATCTGCCCCAGTTTCACGAGCAGGTTCACGTCCTCCAGGTTCGCAGCGAAGGTGTAGTTGCCGGCAAGTACTGCCCACGGCACCGCGCCCGGCGTCTTCACAATCTGTTCGACCAGCAGCCGGTAGGTGGCTGTACCCGCCAAACCCTCGCCGCTGAGGTCCGCGGCGAGCTCTCCCTTCGAGACGTCGATCAGGAACAGCTTGAGGTTTGAATCGGTTTCGAGGCGCCGCACCAGAAAGAACACCGCGCGCCAGGCCGATTCGAGAGCCTGAAAATCGGCGTGATGCAGGATGGCTCGCATCGTGTCGCTGACGGCTCGATCCACTTCGGCGAGCACCTCGGGTTGCCGGGGATCGGCGCCCGGCGCCAGGTGGGGTGCGACCAGGTCATGGAGGAACCGGCCCCATTCGTCGCGACCGCGGGGCGGCACCGGCCGCTCTCCTGCCTGCTCGATGACCTGATCCAGAAGGCTGCCGGAAGCGAGTTGTTCGATGTCGAGCGTTGCCCCACCTTCGCGCGGCGCGGGACCTGGGGGCTCGAGTCGCGAGGGCACTGCAGCGGTGCGGGGCGTCAATCCGAGTTCGGCTGCTGCTTCTGCAAAGGTACTTCGATCGGCCAGCCGGCGGCGCAGCTCCCTCAGCCTGGCGAATACTTCGAGGTGCTCGTAGAGGTGGTCGGGGTGAAAGTTGTCGAGGCCTGCGAAACGGAGAGCAAGCTCGGCATCGCCGGTTCCAGGGCGGATTCGCAGCTCCGGCTTCAGCTTTGCCAGAACCTCGTCGAAGTTGTCGCGGTCGACTTCCACAGGCCGTCGCGTTGCCCATTGCGTTCCGAATCCCAAGAGCTGGCGATTGGCGCGGCCGCTGAAGTCTCCCAGGATGGCCATGCGAAATGAACTGCCGCCGCGGGCGGGCTCGACATTCACCGAGTCGCCCAGCACCACGCGGAAGCGGCTGTCACGATCTGAGGAGTCGAAGCTCAAGATTTACACCTGATATGGGCCGCATTCATTAAGCCGCCGCGACGGGCGCGATCGAAACCATCGTATCGAGACACCGTGCCGCGCTTTGAAGTGGAGAATCGATTCGCCCTTACTGGGCGACTTTCGTCACGCAGCCCATTTCCGAGAAGAAACTCGGCTTAAATATCAAAGGCGCCCCGCCGGCGTCAAGATGGAACGAAATTCGAGCCGGTTGACGATTTGCGAGGATGATCGGTTGATCGCCGGCTTTTTCCGTAATCTCCAGGTCATACCCGCTGCCCGACGGCTTCCATTGCTCCGAGTGAGCGTAGAACTGGAAAGTGCCCCACGGCCCCGTGAAATAGATCGTTCCTGTGCCAGTGATGGCCAGCCTCACGCCATCCCCGGCGCCGGGCCAGATCAGTTGCTTGGGCCCGCCGCTGGACGTCAGGGTAACTCCGTCCAGGTAGAGGGTGAAGTTCTGCGAGCCGCCGCTGACGACCGGCGTCAGGGTGTAGTGATACTGGGGTTGCTTCAGGCCCGGCTGCGGGTACAGCGCCTGCATGACAGCCGAAGCGCGCTCGTAAAATGCAAGGTACTTTGGGTTCGCCTTGTTCGGTCCGCCCGGCGGAGGGGGCGCGTGCTGCGCCAGCAGGCCTGTGCCGGGCAGAAATAAGGCCGCAAGCTCCTGAAGGGAGGCAGTGGGTGCGGCAGCGGAGATGCCGGTCGAGAGCCGTTTGAGGGCGCTGCACAGATCTCCGGCGCCTGGCGGTGGAGGCGGTTTCAGGCTGGAACCGAGGAAAGCGATCGGATCAGTGATCAGCTTGGCCACGATTGGATCCACTTGGCCCTGCGGGTCCACCTTGAAGTTCTGCGCGGCCAGGGTTCGAGTAGTGCTCATGGCCGTGGAGGCCATCTGGGAGCACTGGAGCCGCTGCGCATCCTGTTGCGCCTCGGGCAGCGTGCCGATTTGCGAGAGGCAGCCCTGCAAATTGATCAGACCGCCGGTGTAGTCCTTGTTGCTTGGGCCCGCGTATTGGTCTTTGCATGGGCTCGGCACGATGTATTGCGCCGGCTGGAATACGTTGACGACGTCGGGAACGCCCACCGACGTATTCTGCGACACGGTACACATCAGCTCCAGCAGCGGGGAAGTGTTGCTGGCAAGCTTTAACAATTTGTTCGCGGCATCGGCAGAGTTCTTGTAACCGACAATGCTCGAGCTCTTGAGAAAGTCTCGCCAGTGGCCGACGAACTCCGCCTGGTAGCGCTGCCGGATGTCCTCCCGGATCTTGCCCGGATCGGGCACCGCCCCGGGCGGCTTACCGAGCACCCAAGGCTCGCCTTTTAGGTACTGTTCAACGTGCGGCAGGGCCTGCCCGGTCATGAAATCCCAGCCGGTCTTTGTGAACGCTGCCGGAACGCCCTGCCGCACCACAACGTAGGCCTCCGAGCCAGGAAAATCGCGGTTGAAGTCGATTGGCTTGTTGTTCTTCGCCGTGGCGGCCGCGGCCAGCATGGCTCGATAAACCGGCAATTCCGGTGGGAATTGGCCCAGGTAGTTTCGCGCGCGAAGTACCGCGTCAGGATCGGCCGGCGCGGCAAAGCAGGTCGCGGCATCCTGCTGCGCACTGTAACGAAGCTCGTCCGCATAGAAATCGAACTGTTTCTGCGCCGCCGCCGCCGCGGCGGGATCCGGATTGGCGCCCTCGGACCAGGCTTGGTAGAGCACCGGGGGCAGAAAATCCGACGTGCTATGAGATCCCTCCGAGGTCGTGATGAGATAGGCCTTCAGCGTTTCGTACGGGGTTCCGTAGTCGTCGTTGGGCCCCGGTGCGGACGACGGAAGTTGGCGCAGGCGGTTCAGCAGCACACCCTGGGTGCGGTTCAGCAGCAGGCTTTGAAAAGCGTTCGAATAGTCCCGGCAGGCGACGGGGTACAGGCGATCGCCGGTGTAAAGCCACCACCCCAAGCTCGCCGGATGCCCGTTGCGCTGGTACTCGCTCAGTTGATTCAGCGGTGCACGCAGTCCATCCAGCGCCGCGAGCGAGCTGGCGCTGGGGAGCTGGCCGGACTGCGGCGGCGAGGTCTGCAGGTTCCTGGCGACGTCCTCCGCCGCGGAGTTGACCTGGGAAACGAGCCCACGGTTGCCGACATAGGAGACGACGAATCCTACCAGGAACACGAGGAGCGCCAGGGTGGCGGAGGCCAACAGCAGACGTTGCCAGAAGGCCACTTTACTGCTAGTGCCGCTCGCGCCCAGCGCCGCCCGGTCGCGCAGCAGCACCTCGCTGAAAAGGTGAGGAAGGAATAGCGGCTGTTGAACCAGACGCGGCTGGGCCGAGATCCCAGCCGTCAAGCCCATGGTCCCTTCGGCTTTGAGCTTGCTCGCGTCGAAGAACCGGGTGGCTCCGCTGGGAGTGGTCTCATCTGCGGCGGACTGGGCCTGCAGCTTCCTCACGTCGAACACCCGGGTGGCGCCGACGGGGCCTTCCGGCGCAGAGGTAGGAACGGGCTCCGAGGTCTCCGCCACTCCGGCGTTCACCGTGATTGTCCTCCGGCCCGCGACATAGAACCCGCGCAGAAAAGGCCCGGCGACCAGTTGACTGGGCCGGCACAAGTCCACCAGCGCCGGTACAATCGGCGCGCGCAGCTTGCGAAACTCGCGGGGGAACTCGTATATGCCCGGCAGCTTTGTGGGTTCGTGCTCGCGGCGCAACAGATCGGTCCGGCGCGCGTCAAGGTCATAAAAGATGAGATCGAAAGCCTCTCCTACCCGCTTCGTCTCAAGCTCCGCATAGAGGCCGGTTCGGGCTGCCGGCTGCAGGGGCAGCGTCACGCCCAGGATCTCGCCGGCCTCCGCCTCACTGAGATTGCCCACGAATTCCGAGAAGAACGGCAAGCCGTCTGCCCGGCTCAGCAGAACGTACACCGGGAAGCTGATGCCCAGAAGTTGCGAGATCTCCCGGAGCCGCGCCTGGAGGTTGCGGACGCTGGCCTCGGCGACGCCTGCCGTGCGAAAGCTCTGGGTGTCGAGGCAGGCCAGCACAGCCCTCGGAGCCTGGCCGCGTCCTCCTACCACCGACGCCAGCTTGGCAGGCGCGAGACGGCGGGCCAACTGCGCCCAGCGCCCCGGGTCTGCCGTCACCGCCGCGCCCGCCTCCACCACGATCGTCTGGCGGGCCAGCCAGATGTTGACGGATTCGGTGGGTGCGGTGGTGTTGTCCTGAAAGACGTTCCCAGCCAGAAGTTCCGGCTCGAGGCCGGAGTTCAGAACCGCGCTCGTTTTCCCGGAGCCCGGGTCGCCGACCAGCAAGATCAGCGGCAGCCGGCCCACCTTGGAGCTTTCGACGAGCTTTGAGGAACGCAGACGGTCTTCGGCCAGGCGGAAGAGGACGTCGATCTCGCGCGCATCACCGGCGCCCTCCACTCCCGGCTCGGCGCCGCTGGGCTCGTTCTTGTGCAACCACCACAAGAAGGCTACGAATCCGATGATGCCGAGCAGGATCAGGGCGATCCGCAGAACCCAGAGGTTACTTCCTTGGAGGTGAAGCCAGGTGCCGGCGAACCACGAGAGCAGGAGCCACAGAACGAGGATCCCTGCCGCCAGCCACGTTTTCCAGGATACCTTCATGTCGTTTCGCCCGCCGGCACACGGTCACCGGAATGAGATCAGATGCTCGAGCTCAGGGCAAGCTTGAACGCGACAAACAGACCTGCCGTGAGTACCAACGTGACGAGCGCCGCCAGCGCCAGGCGGCGAATCCAGGGGTCGTGCCGGCCGAAGGAAGGAGATTGTTCGGGCGGGACCCACGCCGTCAGCTTCGGGGGGGCGCCTCGGATGCGCCGGATCTTTTCGATGGCGGCATCCTGAATGCTCCGCGTAGCCTCGGCGCCGCCCAAGCCGTACTTCCCACGGTACCCAAGAAGCAGGCAGAGCAGGTAGACCTCCAGCGCGTCGGCCACCCCGGGCGAGTCTTGGGCTTTAAGCAGCCGGTCGAGCCCTTGAAAAAACAATTCGCCGGCGAGGTGCGAGCCGAACAGCCCCTGCCCCAGGGGCTCGCGCTCCCAGTCGGAGGAGATGATACTGCGAAACGTCAGAACCGATTCATCCAGAAACGCCACCACGGCAAAGGTCGCCAGACGAATCTCGTCCTGATGGTAGCCCTTCGCCAGGGCCTGTTGCTCGGCGTTTTTGAGGGCCGATCTCATGTTGACCCGGAAGGATGCGGCATCGTTCGCCACCTGCCGGTTCGAGCGCACCCTCACGGTCACCGTAAACATCTCCTGGTAGAGCAGGGCAAGGTTCTCAGTGCGCGGCGGCGCTGCCGGGGCCGTGGGCTGTCTGGTCGGAACTGTGGGTGCGGCCATGGGTCCTCGTTAGAGCGGACTAGGATTCATCCAGCATCACGAGCAGCTCAAGTTG
>DATJAQ010000257.1:0-8426 GCA_035516075.1 Terriglobia bacterium
CCCAGAGGCTCGCTCGCGCCGAACACGAAGAAGGGCAGCGCGGCGTAGAACCCCGCGCCCAGGATGGTGAAGTGCCGGACGGTGACGAGGTAGTCCGGCAGCCAGGTGACCAGCAGATACCAGTAGTAGTCGAAGCAGAAAAACCCGAGGCAAATGCCGATCAGGTTGCGGTTGCCCAGCAGCTTCCACAGGTGCCGCGTGGCGGTGGGTGCTTTTGGCCCGGCGCGGCGAGCCCGGCCAAGGCGCCCGCGCGTCACCAGCAGCCACAGCGGAAGCCAGCCCAGCGCCGAGAATCCAACCAGGCGGAAAGCGAAGCGCCAGCCCCAATGGACCAGCAGCCAGGGAACGGTCAACCCGCCCAGCACCAGGCCCATCCGGGTGCCGAAGTCGAACAGCCCGCAGGGCAGGCCGCGCTCCTCATGCGAAAAGAGTACGCTGACGATCTTGGTGCCTCCCGGAAGGTAGATCGACTCGCCCAGACCCAGCAGAATACGGAAGAAGATCAACACCCCCAGGCTGCCTGCGAAGCCTGTGAAGCCCTGAGCCAGCGACCACAGGGCGAAGGCGGCGGCGTAAAACCAGCGCAGGCTCACGCGGTCCGCGGCCCAGCCCACCGGGATCTGCGTCAGCGCGTACGACCAGAAAAACGCCGACAGCAGCACGCCCTTGCTGGTGGGCGCCAGGTGCAATTCGCGCGAGATGAGCGGCAGGGCGAGGGAGATGGTGGAGCGGTCGAGGTAGTTGATGAGTGAGGCGGCAAACAACAAACCTACAATGGCCCAGCGCCGCGAACTGAGCGGCGAGACGTTGTTCGTCGAGGAGGTGTGCACACCTTGGCGGCCGGCTTGGGTCACGGTCCGCCAGCATAGCGCGCCCGGCCCTAAGATCAAAACCGGCGGCGCTCCAGGTGCACCGGCGTGCATCCGCCGCAGGCCGTTGACGCGCTGAGCGCGGAAATGCTATAAATACCAATCTCGCGGCTTGCTAATGCGCGTCTCCGAGGGGCCCTCGTAAAGATTCCGAATCTTGCCCTAAAAAGCGGGCCGGCAGCTTGTCTGACGGCCGCGCACTTGTGAGAACCGAAATCAGGGCGGCCAGCCGCCGGGGCCGCAGCGCGGCCCACGGCTTCGCGCGACTCCCGGCCGGCCAAATAACGAATTGAAGGAGTGACGACGATGGGTTACGTGTTACCGGACATGCTCGGCCTCAGCCTGCTGGCGTTGGCCTGGATGGTCATTCAGAAGCGGAGCGGGTCGGTCCTCCGCGCTTTATCGGCTGGGCTCGCGGGCGCCTGGGCGGCGCGGCGCCGGATGGCGCGCACCCTGATGATGGCGGGTGCCGGCCTCGCCGTGGCACTCATGGGCGCCACCTCCGCCCTGGCCAAGCCCGGCGACGAGGCCCCTGCGGGCGAAGCCGGCCTGACGGTTCCGGACCTGCATCAAGTCACGTTCCTCGGCACCGACGGCCACAAGCTCCTGATGTTCGGGATTCTGTTCTGCGTGATGGGGCTGCTCTTCGGCCTGGTCAGTTACAGCCGGCTGAAAAACCTGCCGGTCCACCAGTCGATGAAGGAGATGTCCCAAATCATCTGGGAAACCTGTAAAACCTACCTGGTGCAGCAGGGCAAGTTCCTGCTGCTCCTGTGGATTTTCATCGCCATCGTCATCGTGCTCTACTTCGGGGTGCTGCTGCACCTCGAACCCGCGCGGGTAGGCATCATCCTGCTGTTCAGCATCGTCGGCATCGGCGGAAGCTACGGCGTGGCATGGTTCGGCATCCGCGTCAACACCTTCGCCAACTCGCGCACGGCCTTCGCCAGCCTGCGCGGCAAGCCGTTTCCCCTTTACCAGATCCCGCTGCGCGCCGGCATGAGCGTGGGCATGATGCTGATCAGCGTCGAACTCCTCATGATGCTCATCATTCTGCTCTTCATCCCGGGCGCCTACGCCGGGCCCTGCTTTATCGGCTTTGCCATCGGCGAGTCCCTGGGCGCGGCCGCGCTCAGAATCGCCGGCGGCATCTTCACCAAGATCGCCGACATCGGCGCCGACCTGATGAAGATCGTCTTTAAGATCAAGGAAGACGACGCGCGCAACCCGGGCGTGATCGCCGACTGCACGGGCGACAACGCGGGCGATTCCGTGGGACCGAGCGCCGACGGCTTCGAAACCTACGGCGTGACCGGCGTGGCGCTCATCACCTTCATCCTTCTGGGCGTGAAAAGCCCGGCGATCCAGGTGCAATTGCTGGTGTGGATCTTCGTGATCCGCGTCATCATGCTGGTGGCCGCCGCCGGAGCCTACTTCCTCAACGGCCTCATCGCCAAGGCGCGTTACGCCCATGTGGCGAAGATGAACTTCGAAGCGCCGCTGACTTCACTGGTCTGGATCACTTCGTTTACCTCCATCGGGCTCACCTACCTGATTTCCGCGATCACCATTCCGAATCTTGGAGGCGACAGCACGCTGTGGTGGAAGCTTTCCACCATCGTCTCCTGCGGCACCCTGGCCGGCGCCATCATTCCGGAGCTGGTGAAGGTGTTCACCTCCACCGAGTCCCGGCACGTCAAGGAAGTGGTGCGGTCGGCCAATGAAGGCGGCGCCTCGCTCGACATTCTTTCCGGATTCGTGGCCGGCAACTTCTCCGCCTACTACCTGGGGCTTGCCATGGTGCTTCTGATGTCGCTCGGCTCCTGGGTGAGCCTGCACGGAGGCCTGGGCAACATCATGTTGGCGGCGCCCGTCTTCGCCTTCGGCCTGGTGGCCTTTGGATTCCTGGGCATGGGGCCGGTGACGATTGCGGTGGACTCCTACGGCCCCGTCACCGACAACGCCCAGTCCATCTACGAGCTTTCGCTGATTGAGCAGGTTCCCGACGTCCACCAGGAGCTGAAGCGGGACTTCAACATCGAAGGCGTCAATTTCGAGCACGCCAAGGAGATGCTGGAGGCCAACGACGGCGCCGGGAACACCTTTAAGGCCACCGCCAAGCCGGTGCTGATCGGCACCGCGGTGGTGGGCGCCACCACCATGATTTTCTCCATCATCATGGCGCTCACCAGCGGCCTCAGCGAAAACGTGGACAAGCTTTCGCTGCTGCACGCGCCCTTCGTGCTGGGCCTGATCACCGGCGGAGCCATCATTTACTGGTTCACCGGGGCCTCGGCCCAGGCCGTCACCACCGGGGCCTACCGCGCGGTGGAATTCATCAAGGCGCATATCAACCTTGAGGCGGCGGAGAAGGCGTCCGTCAGCGACAGCAAGAGGGTGGTGCAGATCTGCACCCAGTACGCCCAGAAGGGCATGCTCAACATTTTCATCGCGGTGTTTTTTGTGACGCTGGCCTTCGCCTTCGTGGAGCCGTTCTTCTTTATCGGCTACCTGATTTCGATCGCCACCTTCGGACTCTACCAGGCGATCTTTATGGCCAACGCCGGAGGCGCGTGGGACAACGCCAAGAAGATCGTGGAGGTCGAGCTGAAGCAGAAGGGCACGCCGCTGCACGACGCCACCGTGGTGGGCGACACCGTGGGCGACCCGTTCAAGGACACGTCCTCAGTGGCCTTGAACCCCATCATCAAGTTCACTACCCTCTTCGGCTTGCTGGCGGTGGAACTGGCTGTAAAGCTCACCGCCACGAGCGGCGGCGGTCTCACGCACCTGTTGGCGGTGGGCTTCTTCGCGGTGTCGTTTGTTTTTGTCTACCGGTCGTTTTATGGTATGCGGATTCCTTCGGGCGAGTAGGCGGGCGGCGTCGCCGGCCGCGCTCACTCGACGGCGGCGCTTTTGATCTGCTTCGCCAGTTTCTCGATCTTGTCCGCCTTTTCCACCACCCCGAGCGAGAGCACGTTCTCGTTGGACTTGTGGAGATCGGCTTGAAGCGCCTGGGCAAGCTGGGCGAGCTGGTCGGCCTGATCCTTCATTTTTTCAAACCGCGCTTTCAGAATGGCCCGCTGCTGCTTCGGGGTTGTCGGGGCTGAGCTCGTGTCGGGCTGCGGCTCCACGCTCATCGGCTCAGGCGGTGCCGGGGGCCGCGGCCGCTGCGCCACTTGGGCCGCGCCCGGTTCAGGCGCGTTGAGATGCAGGGCGGCCGGAACCGCACCCCCAACCCACATCAAGGCCGCCAAGCCGGCCAGTACCCCGATGGTTGGTGCGCCGCCGAACGTGGGCCCACGGAATCTCATTGCGGTGTCCTCTTGAACGAGACTGAGCTCCGGCGGACGCCGCCCGGCTGCGGCGCTTCCCGTCGGGGCCTGTCTTTGATGTTAGAAGACGCCGCGAGCGGAGGCAAACCGGCGGCTCGAACCCATCGACCCGCAAGCGCGGGTGAGGACACCCGCGCTACAGCATAAGCCAGCCCTGGAGGAATTGAAGGAGAATTGAAAAGGCCGGCGTTTCGCCAAGCCTTTTTGCGGAGCGTTGTAGCGCGGGTGTCCTCACCCGCGTTGTAGGGACCGGGGTTCTGCGACGCGGCGCCGGCGTCTTGCTGCTGCGCCCGTGCATCGAGCCTCTGGTCTTGAGCATCACGGCCGCCGATTTGCCGTTCAATCTCGAATCTTCAATTTTCGATCTGCAATTACGAGGCGGCCCCGAAGTCTTCCTCGAACTCGCCCTCCGCATTCAGACGCTGGTGAGGCAACGCCTCGACGAAATGTGCGTGGTTGCGGTATAGCGAGGCAGCCTCCCGCGATTGGCCGGCAGACCAGCGTCTGCGGCGCGAGGATTCCTCAGCCCTAGCGCGCCTCGGACGGAGGGCTGGGGACGCCGTCGGCGTTCCAGGCGGTCACGCGGTAGCGGGCGCCGAAGAACACCGGGTGCGGATCCACCCATGGGTCGTCGCCATCGGTGGCGCAGCGGTCGCAGACGGTTTTCCACTCGGTGGCGCGCGGGTCCAGGCGTTCGATCGAATAGCGCACGGCGCCCGCCGAGCCGCGCCACCCCACCAGTCCGCTGAATCCAGCCAGAGTGATCACCGGCGCCGGCGGCGTCATGTGTTTGGGCACCGGCTGCCCCGCCATGGCGTAGGCGTGCCCGCGCAGACGCTGGGCGCGCTCAGCCATATCTTCCGCGCTATTCACCAGCGTTTTGACGCCGGGATAGTAGAGCGCCCACCACTCGCCGCTTTCGCCGTGCTCGGCATATCCCGGGTCGCGGATGTCGGCGGGAATGGGTTGGAAGCCGAAGTTCGCGAGGTGCGCCTGCAGCGCCCAGAAGCCGTCGCCGGAGACGTTCGGGTCGCGCGCCAGGGTATCGAGCACCGCCTGGAGGTCGCCGGGTGTTTTCCAGTCGGTCCGGTCCCAGCCGAATTCGTTCACGATATAGACCTTCCCGTGTCGTGTAACGGTGGCCGCATCCTGGGTAAACGTGGCGGCCGTGGTGTGCGAGCCCATGCCCATCAGCGCATCCCAGTGCGGGTAGTACTCGAAGGCCATTGCATCCGTGCTGGCGTTGTCGAGCACCGCCGGAAACGCGCGGAAGATGCCTGAAGTATCGAGGTAGAGATGGCGCGGATCGATCGCCTTGATGTGTTTTCCAACCGTCTCCACCCACGCCGAGACGGAGGCGGTGGCGTTCGCCCCGCCCATAAACAGGGTGACCAGCCCGCACATATTGCAGTTCTCCCAGGCGAGGATGGTGGGGTCGTCTTTGTAGCGCACGCCGGTGAGCGTGTTCTTGTGATTCAGCACGGCGTCCACGTGCTTCTCAAAGGCCGCGATAAGCGCCGGATCGGTAAAGAAGTCGAGCGGATTCGACTTCTTCTCCCAGGCGAGGTACTGCCCCATGCCGCCCAGCGTGCAGGTGGCGCAATCGCCGACGAGCGTAACGATCACCTTCATGCCGTGCTGGCGCGCGGTGGCGAGGGCGTAGTCCGTTGACTGGAAACCAGCCTCGTTGAAGCGGCCCTCTTCGGGTTCGATGGAGAGCGGTGAGCCCACGGTATCGCCCATGGTCTGCGACCGCACCACCCGCGCTCCCATTTCGGCCGCGGTGGCGAAGGCGTCGTCCACCTCAAAGCGGTCCGGATAGCGCGGGCCCATCGGATCGTGAGGGCCGTAGCCTTCAAGGCCCAGCCACTCGATGTTGGGTCCGCTGAAGCGGAAGGGCTTGCCGCCGAGCGTCAGCCTGGTTCCGGCGCGCTGGACAAAGCGATCGCCCTGTCCACCGGATGGGGCGCCCGCTTGGCCGCTCTCCTGGCCCTGCGCCACCGGAGCGGAGAGCATCGATGCCATGAGCGGCAGCGCCCATGCCCATGCCAACGTTCGCCCCAAACGCCATCCCGGTTTTGCCGCACCAGAAACACCGCCCATCTCACGCATACGCTCTCCTCGCCAGCTTCTTCAGTAGCGCGGCTGGCGCGTCGATGACCCAGCGGGGACCGTCTCGCCCCACCTCTTTGCCATCTTGTTCAGCGGCTTCTCCGCCGGCCCCACAATGCCAGTCTTGATTCCCTATGACAAGCTGCCCGGAGTATACCAGCAAACTTATCAGGCGGATTTCTGTTTATCGGTCCCGGAGTGCGGCGGTCTTTCCGCTTTTCGGTCCGGGGTGTCTTGAGTCTCACGGGCAACGGGCCACTGACAACGGACCACGGACCACGGGCCGCGTACTACGACCATCCTTGCCCTCGGTGCTTAGCCCACTCGCACGGCGTCCGGGCGACGCCGGGTGTTATCACTTTCTGTTCAAAAACCTGCTCGTTTGATGCCCGAAAAGGGCCTGTTTTTAGGCCAAAGTGTCCAACATCACTACACTTTCCATTTTTTGGAAGATTTTGTAACTTGTTGAAAGTAGGTGCGGGGCCGGAGGAGTCAGAAGCCGGAAGTCAGGAGCGCTCCGCGGCTAACTACGGGCTGCGGGTGCCTGGGCCGAGGCCTGGCAAGAGTCCGCCCGCGGTCAGCGTCGCGTTTGGCTTGGAGGTCTTCGCGTGGCGCGATGCCTTCGCGCCTGGCGCGGCGCGCCGCGCCGCCCGGCGGGGGAGTCAGGGCTCGACTCGGGCCGCCCGAAGGCGCCCTAAAATGCGGCCATTTGAACGCAATTCGCCCCCTGAAAGTCTGCCGTTTTGAGGCCAGAGTGTCCAACATCACTACACTTTCCATTTTTTGGAAGATCTTGTAAGTTGTTGAAAGTGCGTGAGGGCGATGGCAGCGTATTTTCGTCCGTAAGTTGTTGAAACTTGGTTCCGGCGAGGGAGTCGGGGTTTGACTCGAGGCGCCCAAAAAGCTCCCCAAAATGCGGCCATTTGAACGCAATTCGCTCTCTGAAAATCTGCCGTTTTTCGGCCGAAGTGTCCAACATCACTACACTTTCCATTTTTTGGAAGATTTTGTAAGTTGTTGAAAGTGCGAGAGGGCGATGGCAACGTGTTTTCGTCCGTAAGTTGTTGAAACTTGGTTCCAGTGAGGCTCCAACCCAGCGCCGTAAGTCCTTTAGATTTGATAAGGGGCTTCGCGCGCCAAGCACCGGTTTCGTGGCCACCTTCAGCACCGGTCCCCGAGCCGGCCTCGAAGTCTTCCTCGATTTAGCCCTCCGCCTTCAGGCGTTGGTCAGCCATCGCCTCGACGAAATGGACCTCGTTGCCGTGCAGCGTCACGCGCTCGGCGGGGTAACCTGGCGGAGCCTGCGCGTAGCGAAGCAACCGATTGGCAGCGCCTGTTCGTGTGGTTCAGGAGTCTGGCGGAGAGGCAGGGATTCGAACCCTGGGTACAGCTTTTGACCGTACAACGGTTTAGCAAACCGCCGCCTTAAGCCACTCGGCCACCTCTCCGCGAGGTTCAAAAATGCCGGCAGGCGGCGCCGGCGTGGCTCACCCTAAAAGTCTACTCGAAAACCATGCGCGCTTCCACGGTATTATTCCGCCAAGGCGTTGACGCTCGACAGATTCAGGCCGCGTACGCGATGCTCGCCGGCGCTGGTCACACGCCGCCCAGAACCTCGCCGAGCGACGCCGAGTCTTCCACGTGCAGGCACCTGGCGTTGCGGTCGATCTGGCGCAGGAGCCCTGACAGAACCATGCCCGGACCGACCTCGACGAACAATTCCACGCCTTCGTCCAGTAGCCGCTGCATCGACCCCGCCCAGCGCACCGGCGACGTCACCTGGCGCTTCAGGCCCTCGCGGACAGCCTCGGCGCTCGTCACGAGTGCGCCATCCGCATTGTTCACGAGCGGCGCCTCCGGGGCGGCAATGTCCAGGGCGTCGAGGTCAAGCGCCAGCCGGTCCGCCGCCGGCTGCATGAGCGCGCAATGGAAAGGGGCGCTGACGTTGAGCGGGATGGCGCGTCGCGCGCCGCGCGCTTTGGCGAGCTCGATGGCGCGCGCCACGGCCGTGGCGTGGCCCGCGATCACGATCTGCCCGGGCGAGTTGAGGTTCGCGGCGGAGACCACTTCGCCCTGCGCGGCCTCGGCGCAGACCGCGTCCACCGCGCCC
>DATJAQ010000258.1:0-14131 GCA_035516075.1 Terriglobia bacterium
GGCCTTGAATGCTGATCGTTTTCATCTGCGTCGACACGAGTTGCCCCATAATCTTCCCCGTGGTGGCGTTGAAGGCGGTGATGCGGCCGTCGTTCACATTTCCTACCAACACCGCGCCGCTGAACTTGCCAAAGCCGGTCGCGGGCGCCAGGGCGACGCCCCACGGCGCCTTCAGCGGCCCGTTCAGCGCAAAATGCTTCACGAAGTTGCCGGCAGTGTCAAAAATATCCACCACGCCGCCTCCCGTACGAGTGGTGAAGGTGACGTAGAGCTGGCCGTTGATGGTCTGGACGCCGTACGGGTTGGAGCCCGCCGGCAAAGCGGTATCGGTGAACGAGGTCACGAATTTGAAGCTCGAATCGTAAATGTCCACCCGATTGTTCAGATTGTCCGCCGCGAACAGAAAACTGGAGCCGCTATGGGTCCCGATTGCGAGGCCCGTGTAATCGGCGCCCGGCTGCGTGACGGCGATCACGGCGGCGGTTGCGTTGACGGCCGGACTCCACCCACTGAGGGTTCCATCTTCCGTGGCGAAAATGAACAGGGCGGCCCCGGAGTGTCCGTTTTGGGAAACCTGGAAGCCCAGGCCGGAGTTGTAGACCTGGCCGGTGGGCGAGCCCACGCCCATACCGGAGGCCGTCGGGATGGTGACGATGGTCGATTGTTTCACGCCGGCGCCGGTGTAGACGGTAGACAGGCCGGTGCCATTGTCACTGACCCAGAACGGGCCGACGGGAGAAAAAGACATTCCCCAGGCGTTGACGAGATCCGTATCGACAAATTTTCCGTGACCCGAAAGGTTGGACACCAGATTCGTCACCGAGTATTGGGCGGCTGCGGAACCTGGAAACATCGCCAGGGCGAGCACCAGCGAAGTGAACAGCGTGGCGGCAGCACCCGTCCGTTTGTGAGCGAGCATTCGTCGTGTTCTCCTTTTTCAAGAATGAAAGAAGTGGGTGACGTTCCGCCACGGGGGGGGACGGCTGCGTCTTCCCAGACGGCATCACCCACCTCCTCTCGTGCGAACGCAATTGTCCGCCCTCCAACAGGCTGGTGTGTCATGGCGGTATCTCCGAATTGTAAATTTTCTGTCCAGCCGGCCGGTGGCCTGGCGCCCGGTGCCCAGCAGCCTCCCCGTGGCCGCTTACAAGGGCGCGCCGGGGATCGGCTCCGGCGAGCCCGTTAACATACAACTGGCGGTCGAGCTTGTGCTTTGAGTTGGCGCGGACCGAGTGGGCCGGGCAGTGTTGTTGGGGGAACCGAACGCGGCGATCCACCGCCCAGGCCCGGCGTGCAACCTGCCGTTTAGCTCGATACGTCAAGACCGGAATGAGCCTCAAGCAAACTATCGCGCGGATCTTCGTGATCGCCCTCGTTTCCGTAGCTGCGGCGCGGGTTCACGCCGGGGATCGCGCTCCGAGCGCGAGCAAGATCATCGCGGCTTACCTCCGCGCCGCCGGCGGCTCCAAACGGCTCGCCCAGTTGCGCTCCGTAGAGTTTGAGGGCACGGTGACCGGCGCCGAGTCCGGCACGACGGGGTCCTACACCTTGATCCTGGAGCAGCCGAACCACCTCTACCAGGAGCTTACCCTCGGCGGCGAGACCACGCGCGAGGCTTACAACGGCAAGTCCGCCTGGCGCGAGGACCGCACGGGCCTGCGCACCCTGACCGGCGCCGAGGGCGCGATCTTCGAAGCCACATCTCAATACCGCAACGATCGTTTCGTCCACTACAGGAAGGATAAGGAACGCGTGGTGTGGGCCGGCGACGAGACCGTGCGCGGCCGGGCGGCGCACAAGGTTGAAGTGGCCACCCCGGCAAACCTCCGGCGCCAGGTCTATTTCGACGCTTCCAGCCACTTGATTCTGGAGGAGACCGTTCCCCACGCCGAGGGCGCGGGCGAAGACCGCGTCTTTTACGGCGATTACCGGCCGGTGGACGGCATCCCGGAACCCTCTCGCATCGACTTTGAGCAGGGCGGACGCACCTGGACGGTGGTCGTCAGCCGCGTCTTGCACAACCCCGGCGTGGACGAGGCGGTGTTCGACTTTCCGGCTGCGTCCGGCCGCCCCCTGCCCGCCCTCGCGGACCTGTTGAAGGCGGTGGACGCGAACCAAAAGGCCCTGGAAAAGCTCGTGGAACAGTACACCTGCGATAAGACCGAGGAAGAGTTTGAGGTGGACTCGCACGGCGCGCTGAAATCCAAAGGGGTGAAAGAGTATCAGGTGTTCTATCTGGATGGCGACGAAGTGGACCGCCTGGTGAAGAAAGACGGCCAGGACCTGAGCCCGGCCGAGCAGCAAAGCCAGAACGAACACATCCGGAAGCGCGTGGAGGAGTACGAAAAGAAGCAGGCGAAGAGAGCGCAACAGGCCGCCCACGGCCAGGAGGAAAAGCGCAACAAGGACGACGTCCGGGTGTCGGACTTCCTGCGCATGGACCGTTTCACCCATCCCCGCCGCGAGGCTTTCCGGGGCCACGAGGTGATCGTCTTCGACTTCGAGCCCAACCCCTCCTACAAGCCCGCCAGTACCGTCGAGCGCCTCCTTCACGAGCTCATCGGGGCGGTTTGGATTGACGAGCGGGCCGAAGACGTGGTGCGCCTGGATGCGTACTTAGCGGGCAATTTCAGGTTGGCCGGCGGGCTGCTCGCAACACTCCAAAAAGGCTCCGCCTTCACGTTCGAGCAGACCCGGATCAATAACGAGGTGTGGCTGCCTTCGTCCCTGGAGGCTCACGTGAGCGCGCGCCTGCTTCTGCTGAAGGGTTTGAGCGGCAACGTGGTGATGCGCTACCGCAACTACCAGAAGTTTCACGTGGAGAGCGTCACCCGGCCCGGCACAGTGCCGGCGCACTGACTCGCAGCCTGGCTCAGAGCCCATTCCCCTCCGCGGTCCGGTCGATGTTGCCCGTGCTGCTAAACCCGCAAGTCGCGCTTCAACCGTGGCGTCAAGCCGCGGCACTCGAACGAGCCTGCGGCGCGCCGCCATCGATATTGTGCGCTCGCTCCTCATGCCCTACCCGTCCAACCTGCTCCGTCGAGCCTTCCGCCAACCTCGGCGCAGCCCCGACGACTCCGACATGTCTGTCCTCGTTGTCTCCGAGTCCCTCCCCGGCAACCCGCAAGGGCTTTCCTCAAACCACAGAAAGGCCATTCAATCTCCATACACATGGGCCGCGTCCGCCGCAGACGCCAGCGGCTTCCTTCTAGTCTCCTTATCGGAAATGCCTACGCGGTCGAGCGTGGGTGATCGGTGCCGACGCTATCGTCCACCTTGCGTCATACCCGCCTTCGGGGTGGTTCTCCAACGTGCTCCGCTCGTCACGCTCGGGTGTGACCTGGCTCACAATATCTGTTCCGGGTTTATAGTGATAATAAACCTGAACAGGTATGGTGCGAGGTGCCGGATGGGCGGAGCGCACGTCGCGCTCGAGGATCCGAGGGAAACTCCCCTCGATCAGGGGGAAACCTCTGAGCCGCAGCTTGCCGAGGAAGTTAAGTCTCCCGTTCAAACACTTCACGTTGAGGCGGCGATAGGAGAACAGCCGGGGCCCGAGAAAGCTCTGGTGGAGGCGCTGCGCGGTTTCATCCGCAAGGAGACGCGTCAGAAGGAAGACGAGAGCCCCCAGAAAATTGGCGTATACCACGCCGTTGCCCTGCTGCTTTTTGCGGTCGACCTTGCCCTCCTCTATTCCCAGTTCCAGCATGCGCTCGAAAACCCGCTGTTTCAGGAAATCCTGAAAGTGGCGCCCTGGGCGCTTGGCGCGACCGCCGTCGGCTTCGCAGACAGAGTCCGGAAAATGCTAGTGGATCAAGCGCGGCACATGAAGTGGGTGATCGTGGGCGCGGCCATTCTGGTGCCGCTGCTGCTGCTTCAAACGCCGATTTTCTCGATGCGCCTCCGCGTGAACACCCAGAGTGTCACCGTAACCCCCGACGATCAACGCGTTCATTCCTCCATCACCCAGGAAAACAACCTTTACCGGGTGGTCTTCCCGGACTGGAACGGATACGAACTCACCCTCAAGGACACTTACAACGAAGACTCGGCCCCGTTCAAGTTCAAGGTGGGCGGGTGGCGCATGCTAAAAGGCACGTTGGCGCAAATCCCGGTGGCAGGTGGCCTGTTTGGGCGGAAGGAGACGATGCTGACGCCGCTCTACTACGTTCGGACGGATTCCGCGCAGGGGGGCGCTCAAGTGGATGTGGAAGGATGGTTTCAGGCTGGCTTCCTCGACGCGGCTTCTTTGTCGCGCCTGCGTTGCACCCGCATCAAGGCGTCCGATCCGAAGCATCAGGCCGTACAGTGCAGCGTGGCCGAAGGAATCGATAAGCTCAAGCTTCCGAAAGGTTGGTACGACCTTACGCTGCGCCGGGGCAACTGCCAGAAGCCCTTGCCGAGGCAGGAAGTCAAGGAAAGCGGCAACCGCGGGATCAACTTCGACGAGCGATGCAAAGACTAAGACCAGTTCGAAGCTGCCAAGACGCCAGGCACCGAGTGACTTGCGCGGTGGTCTGCGCCTTGGCGTACTTGCAGGCAAGTCCAGCCGGAGGGGCTCAGCCGGCAACGCCGCTCGCAGGCCCGAGCGCGGCGGCCACCGGGGCGCTGGGGCAGAGTGTCTTGCCGCCGACCCACACTCTCGAAATCGCGCTCTATACCCTCTCGGCCGCGACGGAAACTGATGTCGAGGGACTTACCGCGGACCTCATCACCGCGCTGAATAACCGCGGCTTGACTAACGTCGAACCGTCTGGAGTGAAATTCTTTGCCACCTGGAATGTTTTCAAGAGCAAGGAGTACTACTACGTGGTGTGGGTCAGGGAAACCGACGAGAGGACCGCGCGCAAAGTGAGGATGAGTTTGTGGGTCTGGCGAACCGGGCCGGAACTGGCGCAAGAAGGCAAGCAGAAGGTGGCAAAGGATTTCCTGCCCTGCAATGTCGATGAAGAGGAAGAATGGCAGTTCTGCCGGAAGACGACGATGAATGACGTGGTGAACGTACTGGTGGGCCTCGATCGCGCGGACGGGAAGGTGAATTAGGCAATGCGCACGGGATTGGCGGCGAGGCTGGTCTGGGTGCTGATGCTCTCCGCAGCGGCGGGGCCGTTGAAAACCGCGGCCCAAGCGATCTCCGCTCCCCAATCTCAGGTGGCGGCGGGCGCGAAGGAGTCGCTGCCGGTCTACGTGGCAGACTTTAGCGAGACCCGCTCGGGCGCGTCTCTGGGCGAACTCGGCTCTCTGCCGACGCTGGTGACCGGCATCATTCAATTGCGCCTGTTGCAGGTTCCCTCCCTGACGGTGCGGCGCGTCCAGACGACACCGCCCTGTGGCCCGGTGCCGGCGGCCAAGCTGACCGCGCAGGAGGCCCCGGCCCCACAATTCCGCAAGACCGGCGCGCCGACCGGCGATTTCTACGTGGTTCGCGGCTCGATTGAGCCGCGCCTGCCGGAGTTCGTGGTGGACTATTTTGTTGAAAAGTGCGTTGATCAGGGTTTTCAGACCGTCGTGGAGGATACGGTGCCCTTCACCGCAGACCATGCGCTCGACCAGCTCACCACGATGGCGCATGCCATTGCTTTCCGCCTGGAGCGTTCGGTGCCACCCACAACGGTGGTGGTGGACGCCTTCGCCACCGACAGCGACGCCCAGGATCGGCAGGAGGTGCGGGATGGGACACAGAGCCGCGTGACGGAAGCACTCTCGGAATCGCCCGATCTGGTCGTGGCGGACTCCGGCAACTACCACGTGGGCGGCGAGCTCTCATTTGAAAAAAGCGGGTCGCGCCTCCGCGTGCTGGCGAAATGGGATACGGTTCGCGCAAACCTTTACATCCTCGCCCACGGCAAGAAATACCCGCTGCAGCCGGTGACAGGCTCACGGGATGCGGAGGAGAAGTTTTATGGCGATGTCGCCTCCCAAGTGGCGCGCGATCTGCCTGAGGTCTTGCTCGCCGAGAACCTCGGGTGGAACGACCTTCTGGGAAACATGCAAACGAAGGTGTTGCTATCTCAAGGAGAGCGGCTTCTCGAGAGTTGCTCGAACGACAACCGCACCTGCGACGCCGCGCAGGAGGCGATACCGCTGCTGGCGGCTGCCAGCCAGAAGGACCCGTCTTCCGAGGAGGGCTTCCGCCTGTTAGGTCGAGCTGACATGCGGGCCGGAAAGTACGCGGAGGCGGCCAAGGCGCTGGAACAGGCGAACACCTTGATTAAGGAAAGACACGGCGCGGGCAGGGTGGTTGCGCCTAAGACTGAGATTGGCGTGCTGAACCTGCTCGGTGACGCTTACCGGAGCCTGGAAAAGTATCAGATGGCGGAAGCCGCCTACACTGAGTCCCTGCGGATCATGCCGTCGCAGCCTGACGTTCACATCAGCAAGGCGCTCGCGCTGCGGGACGATGGCCGGCGGGCCGGGGCGCTGGGGACTCTGCTCGACGGGCTTCAGTTTCCCGCCTCCGAAGCCGTGCTGGGCTCCCTTCACTCCTATGCCAAGGACACGATTCGCACCCTTCAGCCGGACGAATTCGCCTCCGCCGAAGAGGCCGTGAAGCGCGCCGCCGGCACGGGCATTCCGGTGAACGACGAATATGCTTTGTTGCTCTCGCGCGAACAAGGCAAGACGCTCGATGAGAAATGGGAACCGGAGACGGGCGCGAGAGCGGCAGGAGCTTTGCAGAAGGCGCTCGATCTCGGGCCCACCGACCTCAACGTGCGCGCGGAGGTCTATGCGAACCTGGCGCGCGCGCATTTGCTTGATAAAGACCCGGAGCAGATTGACTCTTACTTGACTCAAGCCGAAAAACTGCCGCCCGATGCCGTCTCGGCTGACAACCGGGAGTGGATCGCGCGCATCCGCACGCGCGCCTGGCTGAACCAGAACCAATATGCCAAGGCTTACGCGGCCGCCGACGTGGCCCGCCAGATCAAAGCGACGGACGACGCTGAATACCTGGAGGCCCTGGCGGCGCTCTTTTGGGCGCGGGACCAGGAGAAGGTTGCGGGACCCAATCCCACCGTCACCCAGAAGGAGGAAGCCGCGAAACATTATCAGCAGACTGTAGATCTGGCGGGCCCGCTGGTGGACAAAAGGTTTCCCGACGCTGACGGGGTGTTGATGGAAGCTAATCACGCGCTCGGTCTCGATGCCAAAACTCGCGACCGGCTTCGGAGCCTCGCGCAGCAGAACCCGAAGGACGGTACCGCTCTCGAGAGCCTCATGTTCGTTTGCGAGGTGTACCTCTCTGACTTTGGTTGCGCCTTCTCGGCCGCACAACTCGACGCCGCGGCACACGATCCGGGAGCGCCGGACGCGGCGTCGGCTTACGTCAATTTCGCCGAGGCGGCGATCCTGGTGGGCAACGACGCCCAGACGCAGGCCTGGCTGGGGATCGCGATAAAGCAGCCGGATGCCAAGCCGCGCGACAGGTCGCTTGTTTACCTGTACGCCTTGTGGCTGGCGCTGCGGCAAGGGGAGACCGGGGAAGCACCAGGTGATTTTCAGACCTGGCAGAAAGCGGCCGGAGAATTCCGCCAGGCGAATGCGGATTTGAATTGGAATTTTGTCGCTGCGAAGAAGGCTCTTAGCGACTCTTCGCTGGGTGAGAGTCAAAAGAAGCTGCTCGCTGCCATGATGGATGCGCTTGAAGACAACAGCCACCCTATCCCTCGTTGGGTTGATTGACGGGTTACGGCTGGCGACAACGGAGACCGCTCTCTGTGTGGTGGTCCACGCCGGCATCTCAGCTGCGCTGATCGCCGGCCCACCACGGTATCTACGAAGGGTCGGCGAGTACCGAAGATTTCTTCTTCTTGGTCGTCTCTACTTTTGTCCTTCTAAGCCTCCACGGCTCCCGGCGATGGCGATGAATCCGAATCACGCTTTACCAGGCTGAACAGAGTGTGTTCACGGCGCCTAGTCAATAGGCAAAACTGATGCCATTGAACGAGCGTGCGAATCGATAAATCGCCTTATCACAAGCGATCCGGCAAGTTTTCCAAACGAATCGCGGGACAGCCAAGGTCTACCCAGTTGGCTAATATCGACCGATGACCGGGCCAGAGCCAGGTTACCTCCAGATTCAGGGGATGGGGCAGCCAAAGACCATCCACTTGGATGTAATAACGGCCCGCCCGTAGAAGTGGCGGCGCCCACACGAGATCGCAACGCAAAAAACAGCCTACTGGAAGGCTACCCTTAGTACTGCCATTCGCAAATACGATGACGTATTGTTGCTGGCTTAGATGACGCATTTTCCCGATATGCTGGCATCAGGGAGGTGCTCTCTGATGCCAAGGCGAGGCCCTTTCACCGGAGCCTTGTCCGAGGACGAACGGCAACATCTGGAGTCCTTGGTACGTCAATATACGTCACTGTATTGTGAGGTTATTCGTGCAAAGATCGTCCTCCTGGCGGCCGAGGGCCTCTCCAACGATGCCATCGCCTCCCGACTCGACACTCCACGCCAGATCGTCAGCAAGGGGCGCAAGCGATTCTGCCTGGCCCGTTTGCCCGGCCTCGAGGGCGAACCCCGTGGCGGGCGTAAGGCCCGCTTTTCCCCCCAGTCTCGTCGTTCAGGTAAAAGCTCTCGCTTGTGAACTGCCGCATGGCGAGGGCTTGCCCCTGTCTCGCTTCTCGATCGCCGACATCCGCCAGGAGGTTCTCGACCAAGGTCTGGTGGCCGAGATCAGCGGAGCCACCCTTTGGCGCTGGCTCAGCAAAGACGCCATCCGTCCCTGGCGGCATCGAAGCTGGATCTTTCCGCGTGATCCTGGGTTTGTGGAGAAAGCCGGTCCGATCCTCGATCTCTACCAAGGTCTGTGGCAAGGACAATCTCTCGGTCCCAAAGATTGTGTGCTCTCCGCCGACGAGAAGACCGGCATTCAAGCGCGTCACCGCAAGCATCCTTCCCTTCCGCCTGCCCCGGGAAGAGCGGCTCTCATCGAGCACGAGTACAAACGAGAGGGAGCCTGGGTCTACCTCGCGGCTTGGGATGTCCGCCGCGCCAGAATCTTCGGCCGCTGCGTCATCAACAACGGCATCGAACCCTTCCATAGCCTGATCGGAAATGTGATGAGTCGGGAGCCCTATCGCTCGGCGGCGCGCGTGTTTTGGATCATGGATAATGGCTCCGCTCACCGCGGCCAGAAGTGCGTCCAGCGTCTTCAAGCCCGTTGACCCTCGATCATTCCTGTCCACACGCCCATCCACGCCAGTTCGCTCAACCAGGTTGAGATCTACTTCTCCATCGTTCAACGTAAGGTTCTCACGCCCAATGATGTCGACTCTCTGGCAAAACTGGAGGCGGCGCTACTGGCCTTCCCGGAGCGTTATGAAAAGTCTGCCGCTCCGTTCCAATGGACCTTCACCAGCGAAGATCTGGCAAAACCCATAATCCGCCTCAACGCCAGGGCCCTTGCCCCGGCAGCTTGACCCCGCTCCGGAAATACGTCACCGTAATTCCGAACGGCAGTACTTAGTCAACGCCGTAAGTTTCATCCAGGTAACCAACCCCCGCGCGCAGCCGCCGACCCTGGAACTGCCCTGCCATCCTCTTTTCGCTTGACTTCCCTCAATAGTAATGCTACGGTTATTGCTTAGGCGTTAAGATGACCCAAAAGTGCGAACTGTCGGTTCTCAGTCTTCCGTTGTCGGTGGTCGGTTGTCAGTTGTCCGTGGGCAGTGGTCCGTTGGAAGTGGCAACTGAGAGCGGACCACGGACTTGTTCTCTCCGGCCCGGCGGACGAATTCCTTCCAGCGGCCGGAACGGGGAGCACAACAAAAAAGCCGGAATGTGCTTTGGGCTCAATGGTTTGGAGATTTGCACCCAAAACGCGCCCAGCGGCGCGCCGAAAGCCGGAATGTCGTTTGGAATCAATGGCTTGCAGATATGTACCGCAAAAGGGCCGAGGACAAGTTCAAAGCCGGAATATTATTTGTTTTGTGCCAATTGCAGATATGCACTCCCGCAAGAGCGGCAGCGCGGTGGGGCGGCGCTCTACCAGCGTCTCTCAGGTGGCCGGCGCAAGGGGAGACAGCCCGGTGCGCAAAAGCGGTCCCGCCAAACCCACGATGTCACACAGAATGAGCGACATGCAGACATGGCGCGAATTTCGGCGGGCTGCGAGAAACCACGATATCGAGCGGAATGAACAAGTTGCGGGGAAAATGCCGAAAAAAAGAGGTTTTTGCAAACCCACGATGTGCTTTGGAATCAAGCGATTGTGAATTTTACACAAAGTCAAAGTGAGAAAAATGAGAATCGAGCAAGTGACATGGAATCAATCTGTTACAAAGAGAGCCCAAAATGCCAAAGGCAGTAAGCGCCCGGCCGCCGAAAGTCAGCCTTACTGGGCAGGCAGGCTTTCACTCGGCATTGGCAATCGCAACCGAAAATCGTACCGGCGGCGCTTGCCCGGCGGCCAAAAGGCGGAGTATCCTCGGGCATCTCTCGCGGGAGGATTTACGCCTTGACGAACTCGAAGCGCATCGGCTATGCCGTGGTAGGCCTCGGCCACATCGCCCAGCACGCGGTTTTACCGGCGTTCAAGAACTCGAAAAAGAGCAGGCTGGTGGCCCTCGTCAGCGGCAGCCGGACCAAGGCGCGCAGGCTGGCGCGCCAATTCGGCGCGGCTCACGCCCACACCTACGACGAGTACGACGCCTGCCTCGCGAACCCGCAGGTGCAGGCCGTCTTCATCGCCGGCATGAACGGCGCTCACGCGCCGCAGACCGTGCGCGCCGCCGCCGCGGGCAAGCACGTGCTTTGCGAAAAGCCGATGGCCACGAGCGTAGAGGAGTGCCAGAGCATGATCGAGGCCTGCCGGCGCCACGGCGTGCGCCTGATGATCGCCTACCGCAAATACTTCGAGCCCGCGAGCGTTGCCCTGAAGACGATGGTGATGAAGGGCAAGCTCGGCCGTCTGCGGATGATGCACTCGTCGTTCACGTTCAATTTGGAAGCCGGCAAATCCTGGCACTTCAGCCACGAGCTGGCGGGCGGAGGGTCGCTGGTGGACGTGGGCATCTATTGCGTGAACACCGCGCGCTGGCTGGCAAGCGAGCTGCCGGTGGAAGCGGCCGGCTACGCGTGGACTCTCGACCCGCAGCGCTTCCCCGAGGTGGACGAAAGCATGGCCTTCCAGCTCCGCTTCGCGAGCGGCCTGGTGGCCCAGGCGAGCTCCAGTTTCGCGGCGGCGAAGTCGTCGTTTCTGCACGTGCACGGTGAAGCGGGCTGGGCGACGCTGGTCCCCGCCTACTCCTACACCGAGGATCGCCGCCTCATCGGCCAGACCGGCGAACGCTGGTTCGACCGCCGTTTCCCGGTGATGGACGAATTCGCCCTGGAACTCGACGCCCTGGCGGATTGCATCCGGCGAAACCGCGATCCGGAGCCGAATGGCCTGGAAGGCGCGCGCGACGTGGCCATCATGCAGGCGATCTATGATTCCGCGCGCGAAGGCAGACCGGTCACGATTCCCGCGCTAGCGTAATTCATCGGCGCTGTTAACACTCCGCGCCGCGGCCGCGTCTACTTCAGCGGGGAGTGCCCGGAGCCAGTGGCTCGACCATGGGAAGCCGCGTTGACTTCTACAGCTCACCTCTGGAGCGCCGGAGCGTGATCCCGCACGGTGGGAGCGCCTCGGAGGCTGGCGGCGACACTGCGCTGGTGATCGCTGCGCAGGCCGGCGACCGCTCTGCGTTCGGCCAGCTGTACCACCGTTACGCGCGCATGGTGCACGGCATTCTGCTGGCCCGTGTGCCGCCGACCGACGTGGACGATCTCGTCCACGACGTGTTTCTGCTGGCGCTGCGCCAGTTGCACGCTCTGCGCGACGCCGCGCTCTTCGGCGGGTGGCTGGCGGCCATTGCGCGCAATCGCACCC
This sequence comes from Terriglobia bacterium, assembly GCA_035516075.1. Classification (GTDB taxonomy): domain Bacteria; phylum Acidobacteriota; class Terriglobia; order UBA7540; family UBA7540; genus Gp13-AA77. Next base: position 11,886 of record DATJAQ010000258.1, read on the forward strand.
GCGACTATTACCGGCGATCCCGCGAGGCCGTAGAGCTGACGGAAGACGTTTCGGGGCGCGGAGAGGAGCGCCATCCTGCACCGAGCGCGACGGCTGAGGCCGCGCGGGTGCTGGCGGCCATCCGGAGCTTGCCGGAGGCGTATCGCGAGACGCTGATCCTGCGCCTTGTGGAGGGCATGACGGGGCCGGAGATCGCCGAGCGCACCGGCCTGACGCCGGGCTCAGTGCGCGTCAATCTGCACCGCGGAATGCAGCAGCTTCGCGACAAGCTGGGCTAGGTTCCTCACGCCAGCCGGCCGTCGGGTCATCCGGCGCGCGCCCGGGGGCAGCACGTCGTGACTGGAAGGATAGACCGATGAAATACGACTACCTCTGGGACGGTTCCGGTGAACCCGATCCTGAGGTTCAACACCTCGAAACGGTGCTGGCCACTTTACGTTCCGACCGCCCCGCGCCTGAGTTCCCCGCGGCCGCGGAGTCCGGGCGGCGCGAGGCGCCGCTTCGGGTTTTAAGAGCACGATGGCTTACCGGCTTCGCCGCAGCCGCCGCCTCAGTTCTGGTGGCCGGCGCATACTGGCTGGAATGGCGAAAGCCTGCGCCGGCGCCCGCCGTGCAGACCGGTTGGACCGTCGCGATTCTGGCCGGCGCGCCGAGCGTGGGCTCAAAGGGCATTCTGGACGCATCCGGCAAACTCTCCGTGGGACAGACCCTCGAGACCGATGGGCGCTCGCGCGCGCGCCTGGCGGTGGGCGATGTCGGCGAGGTGGAGGTGGAACCGAACACGCGCCTGCGGCTGTTGCGCGCGGGCGCAGGCCGTAAGCGGCTGGCGCTCGATCGCGGCACAATTCACGCGGCCATCTGGGCGCCTCCAGGCGAATTCGTGGTGGATACGCCCTCCGCCGTGGCCGTTGACCTGGGATGCGCTTACACCCTCCAAGTGGACGACTCCGGCGCCGGCTTGCTGCGCACCACGCTCGGCTGGGTGGGATTCAAGCTGGGTTCGCGCGAGGCCTTCATTCCCGCGGGCGCCGTGTGCGCCACGAGGCCAGACGTAGGACCCGGCACGCCGTACTTCGAAGATGCGCCCGCGCCGCTCCGTGCCGCTCTGACCCGGCTCGACTTTGGCGGAGGTACCGCCGCGCTCCGCGAGGCAGATGTCGCCATCATCCTGTCCCAGTCCCGCAGGCGCGACGCCTTGACCCTCTGGCATCTCCTGACGCGCGTTGACGGCCCGGAACGCGGCCGCGTCTACGACCGCCTGGCGGCTCTGGCCCGACCGCCGTCGCAGGTGACGCGCGCGGGCGTTCTGCACCTCGATTCGCAAATGCTGGACCTGTGGTGGAACCAGCTCGGTTTCGGCGACATTTCTTTGTGGCGTACTTATGAGCGCTCCTGGTCACGTGATGAGCGAGGCGCGAAATGACTATGGGAACGCCTCGCGCCTTGGCGTCACGGGCCGTGCTGGGTTAACAGTCGCGCCCTTTCGAGCGTCTTGCGTTGTGCAAGCGCGAAAACATCTCGAAAGGAGAGTTTACAAACATGAATTGTTTTCACATGGGTATGCACCGGCTAGCGTTCCTTCTTCTGGCGGCGGGGCTCGGCGTGGCGGTCCCGGCAAATGCAGGCCCACCCTTGATCTGCCACGCTATCTCAATCGGATCCGCAACGTCCCTGCCCTGGACCGGCGATGGCCGAGGCTGGTCCGGCGATGCGAGCTACGACGTCAACCATCTCGTGCGCGATACCCTGGCGATTCTGGACTCAAATCCAGGCGTGTTGGTGCGGATGGAGACGCTGCGGCGCGCCACGATTTACGCGCGCAGGGACCCCCGCGTCGCCAAGGAGTTGCTCACGAGGCTCTACAGCCGGGCGTCAAGGGCCGACATCACCGGAAAGCCGGACCCCTTGGCCTGGTTTGACGCCGGATATCTGGTGGAATGTTACAAGGAATGGATGGGGCAGAACCTGCCGCACATGACGGACGGTTTACCCCTCGACCCCAACCCCGCCGCGGGACTGGACGGCTACGCGTGGGTGGAGAAAGCCATCGGCCTGCGCGGGCAGGATGCCGAGATGGAGTTCGCCGCGGCCCTCATCACTCTCGAAGGCTCGCCGGCCAACCACCGGGTGCACGTCGAGAGGGCGTTGGCCGGAGCGAAGACGGACGCACTGCTGGCCGGGAACCTCGCCAGTCACTTCATCGGAGAGAAGGGCGAAACCATGGCGGAGATGCTCGTGAAGGTTAC
>DATJAQ010000259.1:0-15395 GCA_035516075.1 Terriglobia bacterium
TCGTGATGAAACCTCGTCTTCAAATGACTCTTAAAAAGATGTTGGTTTTCCCCGCTCCCGCCGTGGGTTTGGGCGAGCCTCGAGGGTTTCGCGGGACGGCCGGCAGAAGCTACAATCTTGGGTGTCCATGAAACCCAGAATCTCGGTGGTTCAATATCTCAACACCGCGCCCCTGGTATGGGGGATGTTGCACGGGAGCGAGCGGGATTGCTTCGATCTCTCCTTTACGACTCCAGCCTGTTGCGCCGAAGATCTGCGCGCCGGCCGTGCCGAGGTGGGCATCATTCCGTCGATCGAGCTCCAGCGCATTGAGGGACTGAAGGTGCTGGCCGGGCTCTCCATCGCGTCCAAGCGCACGGTGCGCAGTGTGGTACTGTTGAGCCGCGTCCCGCTCGAAAGAGTTCGAACCGTGGCGCTCGACTCCTCGTCGCGCACGTCGGCGGCGTTGGTGGAAATTCTCTTCCGGAGGTTTTACCGGATTGCACCCGTCGCGCACCCCTCCGCGCCCGATCCAGAAGCCATGCTGCGCGACTCAGACGCGGCGCTGTTAATCGGCGATCCCGCCCTGGTCTATGCGGGCGATGCCCAGGTGTTCGATCTCGCCGCCGAGTGGAGAAGGTTCACGGGCTTGCCTTTTGTCTTCGCGCTGTGGGCGGTTCGGAACGGCGCCGTGGCGGGCGATCTCAAGACTCTCCGCCTGCAGTTCGAGCGGTCCCGCGATGAAGGCCTGGCGCACGTGGGAGAGATCGCAGCCGAATGGGGGCCGCGCCTCGGTCTCGAGGCGGACGCCGTGCGGATTTACCTTACCGAGAACATCGACTATACTTTGGACGAGGAGAACCTCTCGGGCCTTCGGCTCTTTTACGAGTTGGCGCACGATGTGGGCGCCATTCCGGCCCTGGGCGAACTGGATTTCGCCTGAGGGCGGTTGGCCGCCGGCCTTGAATTCACGATTTACTCTTTACCATGAGCCTGACCGCTGCTCAAGCTCTCGACCTGCTCCGATCAGACGACCTGCTCGGTCTCGGAATGGAAGCGGACGCGCTCCGGCAGCGGCTGCACCCGGGCAACGTGGTCACCTACCAGATCGACAGGAACATCAACTACACGAACGTCTGCACGGAATACTGCTCTTTCTGCGCCTTCTACCGGCCCGTCGGCTCGCCCGAGGGATATCTGCAGTCCCTGGAGTCAATCTGCGCCAAAATCGATGAAACCCTGGCGCTCGGCGGCACCGGCATTCTGATGCAGGGTGGATTGCACCCCGATCTCAAGCTCGAATATTACGAAAATCTCCTGTCTGCCCTGAAGCGGCGCTATCACCAATTGCACCTGCACTGCCTCTCGGCGCCGGAAGTGCTCAATATTGCCGAAATTTCGGGCCTGAGCATGCGCGACACGCTGGCGCGCCTCAAAGACGCCGGCCTCGACTCCATTCCGGGCGCAGGCGCCGAGATTCTCGACGACGAGGTGCGTTACCGAATTGCGCGGCTCAAGTGCAGCACTGAGGAATGGCTCAACGTTCATCGTGAGGCCCACGGGCTTGGGCTGCGCACAACCGCCACGATGATGTTCGGCTGCGGCGAGAAGCTGGAGCATCGCGTCAACCACTTCGAACAGATCCGGCGGCTCCAGGATGAGACCGGCGGCTTCACAGCCTTTATTCCGTGGTTTTTCCAACGCGAGAACACTTCGCTCGGCCACTCCGTCACCCAGGAGGCGAGCGCGTTGGACTACCTTAAGACGCTCGCCGTCGCCCGGCTCTATCTCGACAACATCGCCAATGTTCAAGCCTCTTGGCTTACACCCGGCCACAAGATGTGCCAGATCGCTCTGCGCTTCGGCGCCAACGATGTAGGCAGCATCCTGATTGAAGAAAATGTGGTCTATGCTGCTGGCTGCCGGAACAAGTCGAGCGAAGAAGCCTTGCGCCGGCTCATCGCGGACGCGGGCTACCGTCCCATTAAGCGCGATACCCTGTACAGAACGTATTTCCTGAATTGAACCCGTCAGCAGGCCGGGCACGCCACGTTACCCGTCCCGACCTGAACCCAGAAGCGCCGGATGCACATCCAACCCATCATCCTGACCGTTCGCTCACCTCACACTGACGCACCTGGGGTTTGCTTTGGAGAGAATCGCGCGTGACTGAATTGCGCTGGAATCCGACCTTGGGCGAGTGGGTTTCCACCGCGTCGCACCGCCAGGACCGTCCACTGATGCCGTCGGACTGGTGCCCGTTCTGTCCGGGCTCGGGGCGCGTGCCGGACCACTACGACGTCTACATCTATCCCAATGATTTTGCCGCCTTCACGATTCCCCCCCCTGAACCTGCCATCCAGGGCGACGATTTCTACCGCGTGCGGCCGTCGCTGGGCCGCTGCGACGTGGTACTCTACCATCCGGATCACAACACTTCGCTGCCCCAGCTATCGCTGCACCACGTGACGTTGCTGGTGCGCCTCTGGCGGCAGCGCTTCGCGGAGCTCGCGCGCACCCGCGGCATCCGCTACGTCCTGATCTTCGAAAACAAGGGCGCTGCCATCGGCGTCACCATGCCGCACCCGCACGGCCAGATCTACGCTTTCCCCTTCATCCCGCCGCGAATCGCCCGCGAGCTGCGCATGGCGCGCGCTTACCGGCAGAGCCATCGTCGTTGTCTGTACTGCGACATCCTGGCACGAGAGCGCCGCGACGGGCGGCGCCTGGTGGCCGAGAACGCGGCGTTCACCGCGATCATCCCGTTCTACGCGCGCTGGCCTTTCGAGGTGCATATCCTGGCGCGCCGGCACGTCACCACCCTCGAGGACTTGAAATCTGCCGAGGAGCGTCAGCTCGCGGAGATCCTCAAATGGGTGACACTGAAGTACGACAATCTTTACGGCTTTTCGTTCCCGTACATGATGTTACTGCACCAGGCGCCGGTGAAGGGGAAGTACCCTCACTATCACTTCCACATTGAGTTTTATCCGCCCCATCGCTCGCGCGACCGCTTGAAGTACGTAGCCGGCGTGGAGTCCGGGGCGGGTACTTTCCTGAACGATTCCCTGGCCGAAGAGAAGGCGGCCGAATTGAGGGCCGTGGCGCCGAGGCGCAGCCCGCGGCGATAGGGTTGGCGCCCGCTGTCAACCGGTCGACGCCATCGCTACGGCCGGACGGCGCAACGTTTCTGAGTGACACTTGGAGCGCCCATGCAAGGTCCTGACGGAACGATCGCCGAGCGCTTCGTCGAGGTATTCGGCCGGCCGCCGCAGGCGACGGCGCGCGCGCCGGGGCGCGTCAACCTGATCGGCGAGCACACCGACTACAACCAGGGATTCGTGCTGCCGGCGGCCATCGATCGCTACATTACTTTTGCGGCCCGGCGCCGCCCGGACCGTCTGCTTCGCGCCCACGCGCTCGATCTGGGAGAGTCCGTCGAGTTCAGCCTGGACGCGGTGGCGGGCCTGCGCGAAAAGTTGGGGCTCTGGAGCCGGTATCTGGCGGGCGTGGCGTTGTTGCTGGAAGCTGGTGCGGAACGGCTCCCTGGGGTCGATCTCGCCTTCAGCGGCAGCGTGCCGCGCGAAAGCGGTTTGAGCTCGTCCGCAGCCCTGGAGATGGGCGCCGTCGCGCTCTGGCATCGGCTGCTCGGCCGCCGTGCCGATCCACTCGCGATGGCGAGGCTCGGTCAACGCGTCGAGAACGAGTTTCTTGGCATCCCTTCGGGCATCATGGACCAGTTCATTTCCGCGCTGGGACGGCGCGGCCAGGCGCTGCTGCTCGACTGCCGGAGCCTCGACTACCGCTACGTGCCGCTGCCGGACGGCATCGACATCGTGGTGGCGAACAGCGGCGTGAAGCGGGCGCTGGCCAAGTCGGAATACGGCGTTCGCGTGCAGCAATGCGCGGCCGCTTTGGCCGAGTTGCGGCATTCGGGCGTTGAGGCCGCCTCGTTGCGCGAGGTGCCACTCCCCGAGTTCCTGGCGGCCCAAGCTAGGCTAGGTGACTTGCCCCGGCGGCGTGCCCGGCACGTCATCACCGAAAACCAGCGCGTGCTCGACGCGGTGGCGGCGCTCGACGCCGGCCACATCGAGCGCTTCGGCCAGTTGATGAACGCCTCCCATCGCAGCTTGCGCGACGACTACCAGGTGAGCGCGCCCGAGCTCGATACCCTGGTGGAGATCGCCTGGAAGCAGCCGGGCGTCCTCGGGGCCCGCATGACCGGCGCGGGCTTCGGCGGCTGCACCGTCAACCTGGTGCGCCGCGAGTCCACTCCGGCCCTGGTGGACGCCCTCCAGGCCGGTTTCGCGCCGGTCTTCGGCCGCACGCCGGAAGTCTACGTGCTCGCCACCGCAGACGGCGCCTTCGCCGATTCCGGCGCGCCCGGTCCCCTTTAGTTTGCTCGGCAACGGCCTTGATCAGGCGATAAGGCCCCCGCCGGTTCCGGCACCCGGTGCGGTGGAGTGCCGCGAGCGTTCCTCCCGCGACCGTCGGGCGGGCGGCGTTGACACACCTTGCCCTGCCCGCTACCATTCCTGAGACGATGGATCGGCGTTCTCAATGCTGCAAATTCAAAGACGGTGCCAGGAGCGCGCGGCAGCTTCGGCGCGTTAGGCGAGGGCCCGCGGGCTGGGCGCGGCTGGTGTGCCTGGCGGCGCTCGCCCTTTGGTGCTGCCTCGCCTGCCAGGACCGCACCGGCCGGGTGCGAGTCGAGCACAATTCCGGCGGCAAAAAGGCGGGCGCCAACAACGCCGAACTGGCGGGACGGGTGGTGTTCGCGGTCAACGGCCAGGGCATCCCGGCCTCGGGCGCGAATATCATTCTGGTGGACACCGCCAGCGGCAAGTTGCTGCTCGAGCACTTGCAAAAGGAAACGGATCCTGCCTGCCTGAAACGCCTGACCGGCATGGAAACGTTCGTCCTCAACCTCGCCCGGGCCGACGCCCAGGCCGGGCACCCGCCGCCAACGGCCACCGCCGACGCCGACGGCTACTTCCTTCTGCCGCAGATCAAGCCGGGAGCGTACCTGGTGGTGGCGTACGGGCGGGCGAACGCGTTGCAGGCCATCTGGGAGCAGCCGGCGATGGTGGAGAATTACCAGGCCGTGATGTTGAAGATGGTGGAGCCGCTCCTTTCCTGCACGGAGGATCGGGCGGCGCCCCTCCAGCCGCCTCCCGTGGTGCCGCCGGCGCCTTAACGCCAGCCCGCCGCGAAGGTGACGCCTCCGCCGGAATCGCGCGAGCGCAGCTTCGAGCCTGGGGAACGACATCGGGAGCGAACTTCGGATGGCCCGTGAGCGGCTCATTGTGATCGGCGGCGTGGCGGCGGGCCTCAGTGCCGCCAGCGAGGCGCGGCGCCGCAATCCCTCCCTGGAAATCCGGGTGTACGAGGCAGGCCCTGACATTTCCTATTCGGCCTGCGGGCTGCCGTATTTCGTCGGCGGCCAGGTGCGCGAGGCCGGCTCACTGCGCGTTCATACGCCCGAATTCTTCCGCTCTGAGCGCAATATCGACGTCCTGACGAACCACGAAGCGGTTGAGCTTTCCGCCCACCGCCGGTGCGTCACCGTGCTCGCGCCGGGCGGAGCGGCTCCGGACGAGGTTCCCTACGATCACCTCGTGCTCTCCACGGGCGCTCGGCCGGCGCGGCCTGACCTCCACGGGCTCGATCTGGGCGGCGTCTTTCACGTCCACAGCCTGCAATCCACCCTCGCTCTCAAGCGCCATCTCGACTCCGGCCAGGCGCGGCGCGCGGTGATCGTCGGCGGCGGCTACATCGGCCTCGAAATGGCCGAGGCCTTGAAGGCCGCCGGGCTCAGCGTGGTGCTGCTCGATCGTTCGCCGCGCCTGTTCGAAGCGGTGGACGAAGAGTTGGTGGAGGTGATCCGGCAGGAGTTGGTGCGTGGCGGGGTGGAGGTGTTCACCGGCGCGCCCGTGGCGGCCCTGGCCGGGGACGCCCAGGGCAGGGTACGGCGCGTGCACTCGGAGCAGGGAAGTTTCGAGGCCGATTGCGTGGTGCTGGCCACCGGCGCCCGGCCGCGCACGAAGCTGGCCGAGGAGGCGGGACTCCAGCTTGGGGCCGGCGGCGCGGTGGCGGTGAACGAATATATGGAGACCAGCGCCGCCGGGGTGTTTGCGGCCGGCGATTGCGCCGACACCCTGAACCTGGTGAGCGGACGCCGCACTTACGTTCCGCTCGGCACCACCGCCAACAAGCAGGGCCGCGTGGCCGGGGAAAACGCGGCCGGCGGGCGGGCGCGATTTCCCGGGGTGGTGGGCACGGCCGTGGTGAAGGTATTCGATTTAGAGGTGGCGCGCACCGGGCTGAGCCGCCGCGAGGCGGAAGAATGCGGCTATCGCACTGCGGAGGCCACCATTCGCGCCGCGGCCCGCGCCCGCTACCTGGGAGGCCGCGACATCCTGGTGAAGCTGGTGGCCGATCGCGCCACCGGCCGGCTGCTGGGCGCGCAAATGGTAGGTCCGGAGGGAGTGGCCAAGCGCATCGACGTGCTGGCCGCCGCTTTGCACGCGCGCATGACGGCGGAGCAGGTGTATCAGCTCGATTTGAGCTACGCACCGCCCTTTTCCGCGGTTTGGGACCCCATCCTGATCGCAGCGCGGCAGCTCTTGCACGCGCTCAAGGGGCGCTAAATGACGTGCAGCCCCGTCAGGGGCGGAACATCTTAGCCCAGGGCGCAAGCCCTCGGTTCTGAGAGACCGCCGGTCAACGTCAATGGCAAAAAGACGCAAACCGAAGCCGTTCCGCGCCACCAAGGAAGTGAAGCGCCTGGCGCGGCTCAGCGTGGGCGCGCCTCCGCCGTCGCAGGTGAAGCCCGCCGAAAAGCACAAGCCGCCCAAGCACAAAAAGAAGGAACTGGAGTCGGAGCTGCAATGAAACCCGCCGCAACCGTGGCCGGCCTTCGCTATTCGCTAACCCGAAGTTCCTAACCCCTGAGACCTGGCACCTGTTCTTCTGGCGGAAGTGTGTCGGAGTCGAACCGACCGGTCCACCCAAGGCGGACCCACAGGATTTGAAGTCCTGGGCGAACACCGGCCCGCATGCACTTCCGCTGCTTCGGGCTCCACTCTACCATACCGGCCGCAGCTACACCGGGAAGCCGCGCCCCTGCCGTGGCGTGGCGACCGTGAAAAGTTCGGCTCCTGCCGCCGGCTACTGAAAGTTTCCGATTAGAACGAAGGGAGCCCAGTAAAACGGATGAGCGTAGCCGGGTGCATGCGCCTTCGACGCCGATTCTTGCTCAACCTGAAACCCGCGCTCTTTTTCGGCATTCGGCGGCGCGCCTGTGCCCTCGCGCCAGAGCGCAAGCTGCGCCTGGCGCAATGCTTCGGCTTTGCCTTCCTCGGGGTGCTTCACCCAGCGCGCGTAAAAGTCGCTCATCAGCCGGCTGGTACTGGCGTCGTTCACATCCCACAGGGTGGCCAGCACGGCTTCAGCATCTTTCTGCTGGGCGATCATGCCCAGGCTGTCCATCTCCTGGCCGTCCTTCGCGGCGTCGCCCTTGGCCGTACTGCAGGCGGAAAGGGTCAGAAGTTGCGTTCCGTGGAAACTGAGGGCTGAATCCTCCATCTTCGACAAGGTGAGCTCATACCCGTCCGCCTCCCCGGCGCTGTCCCCGCCCAGCATCAAGTAGGGCTCCTCGCCGCTGCCCGTCTGCTCCACAAAGTGGCTGGCAATGTGCACCACGGGAAAGCTGTTCCCGGCGCCCAGTTCGGCCTTCAACGCCGCCAGGGTGAAGCGTTCATCGGGCAGGAGGATGCCCTCCATCGGGCCGTGGGATTCCGGCACCGCAGGGTCGCGAACCACCGCCTCGAGCTCCGGCATCACCCCGGGCAAGGCCGGCAGGCCTCCGTAACTTTTGGACAGGCCCATGGCGAGCACCCGCAGCGGGGCAGAGTTCGAGCTGGGGGAATCGGTCATGTGCCCATAGCTTTCGGGAGTAAAAAGGACGTTGTTGAACCGCTCCGCCAGGTAGTGCCGGCCGTCGTAGAGCGCCGCCATCGGCAGGTAGCGCAGAACGCCGTCGAGCGACCACAGCAGGGTGGGCGCCCGGCCATGCCGGGCGGGGATCTGCTCCAGCTCGTTCAGGTCATCGGCGAAGGGCGCGGCCACCATCGCATAAAGCTCAGCCAGATGCGGCTTGGGATCGGACGAGGGCGAGCGCAGGTCGTCCCGCACCTGCAACACCTGGGTGCGCAGCTCCTCCGGCGTCGCCTTCAAGTCGAACTTCTTTCGCGCGTGCGCCGTCACCACAATCGCATAGGCGTGCTCCTGGCCCAGCAGCAGCCGGATGCCCATCACGCGCGGCCCCAATTCCGCCAGCGTATTCTGCAGGCGGCTCACCTCAGACCTCTCCTGGCTCAGAAGCGCATTGGCATCCCGGGCGCCTGCCTTCCCGGCCAGTTCCGGGTAGAGCGTATCCTTGAAGAAGGCCGCAACCTCTCCGTTCCCTTGCTCAATGCTCGCGTCCAACACTTTCAGGCGAGCGTCTTCCGCGGGATTGCGCGCCGCCTTGGCCAGCAAGGCGGCGTACTCCGCGCTCAACGCGGTAAGAGCCTCGGCCGTCTGCTCGGGCGCAGCCAACTCGCTCTGCGCCTTTTGCTGGGCTGCGGTGAGTTTCAGGGGCTCCACCTTGGCTGCGGCGCCATTCTCCGCGCCGCGCACCACTTCCTTAAGTTCCTCTTCTTTGAGAAGGTCGAGCACCTGCTCGGCCTCGCCCAGACGGTCGCTTTCGACCAGCAGCTCCGCCAATTGGCGGTACGTTGCCGACTTCGATTGCGCGTAACTGGCCCGCGCTTCCTTATTCAGGCCGGAGATGTTCTTGCGGATCGCCTGGAAGGAGTTCACCGCATCCATTCCAAAGAGGATCGCTACTTCCGGCCGCTTTTCATCGCGAAAGTGCTTCATCAGCGAGGCGTCAATCGTTCCTTGCAGGTCGGGGTACTCCACAGCCTTCGCCAATGAAAGACCAGCCACTTCGTTCAGAAGCGCTTGCTGCTTCTGCCCCAGAGCGTCGAAGGCCCGGCCGATGTTGTTCAGGGTGGTTGCCTCCACGCTGCGGTCGCCTACCTCACGTTCAATGGGCAGGGCCTGGTTGTAGTACTCCAGCGCCTTCTGCTTGTCGCCCAGATCGCTGTACACCAGGCCGATGTTGTTCAGGGTAGTGGCCTCGCCGTCGCGGTCGCCCACCTCGCGCCGTATGGGCAAGGCCTGGTTGTAATACTCCAGCGCTTTCGCCTTCTGCAACAGATCTGAGTAGGTTCGGCCGATATTGCTCAGCGTCGTCGCCTCCACGCGGCGGTCGCCCACGGCCCGCAGAATCGGCAAGGCCTGGTTGTAATACTCCAGCGCCTTCTGCTTCTGCCCCAGAGCGTCGTACACCCCACCGATATTGTTCAGGGTGGTGGCCTCGCCCCGGCGGTCGCCCACCTCGCGCTCAATGGGCGATGCTTGGTTGAAGTACTCCAACGCCTTCTGCTTCTGCCCCAGATCGTCGTAGACCCGGCCGATGTTGCTCAGGGTGGTTGCCTCCACGCTGCGTTCGCCCACGGCGCGCAGAATCGGCAAGGCCTGGGTGTAGTACTCCAGCGCCTGCTGCTCCTGCCCCAAATCGGCGTAAACCCCGCCGATGTTGTTCAGGGTGGTCGCCTCGCCGCTCCGGTCGCCTGCTTCGCGCTGAATCGGCAAGGCCTGGTTGTAATACTCCAGCGCCTTCTGCTTCTGCCCCAGAGCGGAATAGACGGCGCCGGCATTGCTCAGCGTAGCCGCCTCGCCCCCGCGGTTGCCCGCCTCGCGCTCAACCGGAAGTGCCTGAGTGTAGTACTCCAGCGCCTGCTGCTCCTGCCCCAGATCGGCGTAGACCAGGCCGATGTTGTTCAGGGTGCTGCCCTCGCCGCGGCGGTCACCCACCTCACGCAGTATGGGCAACGCCTGATGGTAGTACTCCAGCGCCTCCTGCTTCTGCCCCAGACCGGAGTAGATCAAGCCCATATTGTTCAGGGCTACCGCCTCGGCGCTGCGCAGGCCAGCTTCCCGGCAGACAGCCAAAGCCTGACGGTCAACATCCAACGCGCTTTGGTTCTCTCCCGCATTCGAATACAGCACACCGAGAGTGAGCAGCTCGATGGCCTCGCCGTGCGGGTTCCCCGCCGCGCGAGCCTCGGCGAGCTTCTGCTGGTGCAGTTTTACGGGGTCCTGGGGCGCCGGATTCTGTGCGCACGCAGGGGAACATCCCAGCAGGCAGACCGCCGCCAGCAGCATGAGAAAGCAAAGGCGCCGTAGCGATCGCCTGCGACGAATGTGACCCATCCCACCCCCCAATTCATCCTGGCCGTGGCTGCCAAAAGTATAAGCCACCGCGGCGCCACCGCCCTGCCGGCTCGACCGCCGGCGATACGCGGCTCCGCCGCGCCTTCGGCTGGCTCACAAGGTGCTCATACTGAACAGGCTAATCCGGATTCGGGGCTGCGGATGCACCGCGTTATCGCTCCGGAAGCCAATTCAGAGCCACTGTAGAGCAGCTCCAGTTAGGCTCTAAGCTGCTGGCAGGACTGCAGTTCAGCTCATTCTGGCGCCTATCTTCCCAGATTCGATGTGTGCCTTCGAAAAGCTGAAAAGTGGAGCGAGATTGTACACTTTGGTCTAAAAGTGCCCATTTCCCGCACTTCAAACGGTTAGCGCTGGTCACCAAAGATCCGAGTTTCGCGCCACCCTCGAGTTTCCGACCTCGCTAGAGCAGTCCGTAGACGTCGAGCTGGGTGGCGGTGCCTATGTAGACCTTGCCGTTGACGATGGTGGGCGTCGTGAAAGCGATGCCGTCGCCTGGCCTGTCGCGCATGCCCGCCTGGTTGCTGTTGTAAAGCTGCTGGGCCAGATTCAGAGCGTTATAGGCGCGCAGGACGCAAGGCTGTTTCAGCGAGCTCCCCAGGTCGATGGCCCAAACAATGCCGTTCGTGGTTCCGTTGGACGAGATTGAGGGTGTACTCCCTTGGACGAGGATGTTCGCCGATTTGGACACGGGAGCGGTGGAGAGCAAGCCGTTCTTCAGTGTGTAACGGCTCAGGTGATCGTTATTGCCGCTGAGGTAGACGGCGCCGTTCCAATAAGCGGGGCTATTAATGTAGCCATCCACTGAGCCGGTGACCGTCTGAATGTTCGTATTCTGGTTGGCGCCATAGCCCCCCATGGCGTCGCGATCAACCAGGTAGATGTTCCCCTGCTTATCGGCGCCGACGATCTCGTGGGGGTAAGGTCCGGTTTGCGTCGGCAGGATAATGCCCGCGCCTCCGCCCACGTCGAGATCGTCGTTAAAGAAAATGCCCTGGTTGTAGGGGGTGAAGTAGTCTTCCACGGCCAAGGCGCCGCTCAACTTCAGGAAGCTGTCGCCGTACTCCAGTCCGCCGGCGTTGGCGTCGAAGGTGCCGTCCCCTGTTTGAAGATAGATGTTGCCGGCAGGGTCGGCCGCCAGCCCACCGCCGCTTTCCCAGATGCCGCCCTGCGTACCGTTTGGCGAATCGTTGAGGACCGCAGTCTGGGCCAGGGTAGTGGCATTGTACGCCATCACCCATCCATGCCAGGGCTGCTGTTGGGCGAGAGCGCCCCAGGCCAGGTAAACCGTCCCGTTGAGCAGGAGGAGCCCAGGTCTTTGAAGCTGGTGTACGGCGTCAAAGGTGATCATTCCCCCCACGCTGCCGGCTCCTGTACCGGCGACCGTGGCTTGAATCACCACCGGTCCGCCAAACTTCTCCGCGCCGGTGGTGACGTCGAGCGCGTGGAGCCGGTCGATGTAGGTGCCGTTGGTTTGCCGGGTCATGGAGAGCACGTAGATCGTGTTGCTCGTGGGGTCGATCACGGGAGTGCTGGTCACGCCAAGGGGAAGCCCGGATGCTATGCAGATGTCCGCGAGCTTCGTGCAGTGGCCTGGCGATTCGCCGCTAAGCGAAAGACTGACGCGCCAGAGCGGCGTGGTCACCAGTCCGTCGGCATCGAAGGCGTAGACGCTGTTTTTCTCGGTGGCCACGTACACCACGTTGTGCGTGCCTTCACCCGGGATGCTGACGTTGGGGAGATAAAGGGGCTGGGCGTAGAGCGCCGCGTCCAGCGCATAAGAGAAGAGCTTGCCGAAGGAGGTCGAGTTCACGTTGGCGGGCGTGAGGATGGCCTCGTGCGTGTTCTGTCCGTCGCGCAGATTGTGATTGTGCCAGGTCGTTACCGATACCTGGGCGGCCGCTAAACCTGGCAGCAGACCGAGAGCGGCTGCCGCGAGCCAGTGCCTCCGCGCAGAGAAGCCGATCTGAAGTGCAGGCTGCATGACCCCTCCTTTTCGGGAAAATCAATCCCCGGCGAATAAGTCGAATCCGGGATTTCCATTATCGATCTTCGGACTGACCGGTAATCTACACCCGACCGCCGCCAAACGCAATTGGAAGTCAGAGTGGCACTGCCAGATGCTCCCGCCGCCGCGCTTCGGGTTGCCCGGCCGACGCTGTCGAGCTCGCTGAACGGCAAGGCTTCGCCTTTCCGGTCGGTGCGCTCCATTGTCCCGTGATAGAATGGTGACAGAATCTTAAGAAGGTGTCATGGAGGATTAGTAATGACCGAAATTCGCCTGCGTGTCAACGAGAACGGCAGGGTGGTGCTTCCGGTGGCCTTTCGCAGGGCGTTGGATATTCGCCCGGGTGACCAGGTGCTGGCGCGCCTGGAAGGGGACGAGGTGCGGATCACCACCCTGCGCCATCGCCTGGAACGGGCGCAGCGCCACGTGCGGCAGTACGTGAAACCGGGGGTCTCCCTGGCCGACGAGCTGATTGCGGAGCGCCGCGAGGCCGCCCGCCGTGAGTAGGATTGTGCTGGACGCTTCGGCGTTGCTGGTGCTGCTCAACCGGGAGCCCGGCTGGGAGAAGCTCCCTCCGGAGCGGCTGCTCGGAGCTACGCTCAGCGCCGTGAATCTCGCCGAGGTCCACTTCAAGCTGGTCCAGCGCGGCGTGCCTCTGGAGGAGGCCTGGGACGACGCCCGGGGCCCCATCGCGGAGACCGTTCCTTTCACGGAGGAACAGGCCAGGATTGCAGGGGGATTGGTGGCCGTGGGCAAGCCGCTCGGCTTGTCGCTGGGCGACCGCGCCTGCCTGGCTCTTGCGCTGACGCTCAAGGCCCAGGTCTATACCGCGGACCGCGCCTGGAAGCGCCTGAAATTGGGCATTCGAATTCACGTCATCCGGTGAGGGGCGCCGGCACAGGCTCGCAGGTCCAGTTCGACACCTAAGGATGAGATCTCCGAGGCCGGAACCGCGTTCGGGGATTCCCCCCGGGGCCGTCGCCCGAAGGCGGCTCCGCCTCCGAGCGGTGTCCGAAAGCGGCTTTCCATCCCCGACCGGTGCCCAAAAGCGGCTCCGCCCCCGACCGGTGCCCAAAAGCGGCTCTGCCGCCCTGCTGTGCGCAAAGGCTGTGCCTTTGCGGACGCTCGCCCTCCCTTTTTCCCCCTGACCTTTCTTCGAGGGAGGCTCCGCCAGGCGGTCATCCTGAGCGCAGCGAAGGATCTCCGTATTTTCGTTTCTGCGCAAACGCCGCGCAGCATCCGGGCATTTGCCTGGCCTTCCCCGAGTTGAAATACGGGGATCCTTCACTTCGTTCAGAATGACGCGGCCGGGTGTTTTGTTCCGCACATTGCTCCTGGTGTGGTAATCATATAGTATGTTACCGAAGCAATATTAGCAGGGCGCTGCCCCTCAGTGCCCTGTTCCCGGGAGGGCGTTATGGCGAAGGGGTGTTCGGTCTCCGACGAATCCGCGCAAGAACTCAGGGCGGCCGTCAAGGCGGCGCGCACGGCCGACGACCTGCGGCGGGCCCTTTGCGTCCTGCTGCCCGCGGTCTACGGTCTGAGCGCGGGCGAGACGGCGGCGGCCGTGGGCTGCAGCACTTCCAATGTGGAACGCCTCATTCCGCGCTTCCGGCACTCCGGGGTGAAGGGCCTCCAGGACCTCCGGCGGAATCCTCTCCCGCCCGGCTCCGCCGCGGCGCTGCGGGCCGCGTTGGGGCGCGCGCGCAGCGTGAATGAGTTCCAGCGCATTCAATGCGTCCTGCTGCAGGAACAGTTCGGCCTGAGCGGCTGGCAGGTGGCGGCGGTGGTGGGATTGCCGCGGTCCACGGTGGGCAGCTTCCAATCCGCCTACCGGCGGCTGGGCCTCGCGGGCCTGCTGGCCGCGAGATACGGACCGCACGGGCCGGGAGCGCCTCAGGGCCCGCCCGCCGAGGGCACCGCCAAAAAACTGTGCGCGGCGATGACGAACGCCCGCGGCTTAACGGAGTTTCGCCAGGCGCAGTGCCTGTTTCTGCAAATCGTGCTCCAGTTCGATTTCGACCTCGTAGCCCGAATCGTGGGTTGGCGCCGCAGCTCGGTGTTGCGCTGGGGCCGCCGCTACCGGCGCGAAGGCGATGAGGTGCTGCGCGGGCCGGGGCGGGGCCGCGGACGTTGGAGGGTGATGAGCCGGGCGCGCGAGTGCAAGGTGCTCAACAGGCTGGCCCGTGGAAAGCGCGCCGGGTACTGGTTGATGTTCGACGAAATTCACCGCGCTTTCGAGGAGGAGGCCGGCCATCCGCTGCACGTCTCGGTGACGCAGGAGATCCTTGGCCGCCATGGCTGGCAGCACGGCGCCGTGATCATGATTCCCAGCTAGGCGGGGAGGCAGTGAGACGCGGCGCCGGCCGGGCGCGGCCGCTTCAGGAAACCGCCACGCGAGTCTTCGGCGCTCCCCTCACGGGCGGACACTCCACGGACGTCATAGTGCCGATCACGACCGCTGCAGCGGGGGAACCGGGCCGCCGGTGATAAGACACCCTGCACCCTCCGGCGCCGGGAGCGCGCCGCTGCCTTGAACCCTCACCTCTGCCAGAAACAGTGCTTGTTTGATGCCGAAAAGAGGGCCTTTTTGAGGGCGAAATGTCCAATCTTCGTACACTTTTTCATTCCTGTAAGAGCTGGCAAATTGTCGAAAGTTCGTTCCACCTCGCAGCCCCTTTTCGGCCCTCCGGTGGAGGGTTCCTGCCGGCCTGGAATGTCGTTGTATGAAAGCGAATCTTCGTCCCCAAACAGCCTGTTTTGTCGTTGTATGAACGCTTCTGTCCAGAAATCGTACACTTTTGCTTTTGGGGAATTCAGCGTAAGCCGTTAAGGGTTTCCCGGCGCGAAGCGGGGATGTGCCGGCTGTAAGTCGTTGAAAATTGATTGCCGGGTGCGCCTGGCGGCCATCCGTAAGTTATTGAAACTGCGTTCGACCCTGCGCCCCGTTTTCGCCCGTCCGGCGAAGGGTTCCCGTCGGCCCCGCGTTGCCTCACGGGAGGGGCTCGCGGCGGGCGCGGCCCGGTCACAATCGCTGGTGACCGCTGTCACGCGCTTCGAAGCC
>DATJAQ010000260.1:0-40017 GCA_035516075.1 Terriglobia bacterium
GTTCTTTTCTTTCGAATGGATAGTTCTTCATTACCGTGCGGCTGCAAAAACGACGCTGCGGTTTGATCATCGGCGGCGTGAGAATGACCTCCGACCCGCGCACGCGAATATGATCGATGGCACACCCAATGAATAGCCGCAGACCGCAACCGCGGCGGTCTGCGCTACTCGCTTATTCAGTGAAATATCGGGGCTGCGAGAAGGACACGCCGCCAGACTCGGAGATTGCCCAAACCCGCCACTTCCATTCGCCCCGGGCAGTCCACAGAAGGCCCGCCGAGCAGTGCTCGGTGGCCGGAGCAGCCCCGGAAAAGAAAACTGTGATCAATCGCGCATCATCGTGGTAGGCGAATTCGACAATCTCCGCCACCTCGCTGCCCGTCGTGCTGGGGTGCCAGCTAAAGTCGCCGAAGCGCGCACCCGGAGCAGCTGCGGGGAATTCTCCGTCCTGCGGCGACAGAAGGCTCGCGGGCTCTGGCGCGTTATTGGGAGTCCAGGGCTTGGTGATCAGGCGAACCACGGCTGGTATATCGCTGACGAACGACGAATTCGAAACAGGGTCGGCGCTGGCCGCCAGGAGGCGCCACTGGTCGCTAAGTTTTCGGAGCACCATAACGGTGCTAACCCAGCCGATCGCCGCAGGTGAAGTGTAGCTCGCTGTGGCTTGCACGAAGGCTAGATGGTCCGTTCCCCAGTAGCTGCAAGCCTTGATCGTTTCGACGTGCCGTTCCTTTGGTGCTGTCACGCTAGTGTGAAGGCGGTCGGGATCTTCAAAGTTTTTGAGTGAAGGGCTGTTCTCGAGGTATGCGCGGCCGGACTGCATGGCAATGTCGCCAAGCTCCGCCGGCAACGGCTCCCCCCTATTGGCCGCGCATTCCGGCGGGCGTAAGGCCAGTGATGCTGCGGCCTCGAAGTTCGGCGAAGTACGGATCAAGTATTCCCAACCCCGCCCTTCGAGAGCGCTCAGGGACTCAGTAACCTTCACCAGGGCGGCATAGATCTTCGGATCGGATCCTATGCCGGTAAAGCTTCCGATCGGCGTCGAAGTGCCTTCGAGAACCCCGTAATTGTTGAAGACCAGGATGTCGGGTGGCTGATGATCCTCGAACGCTCGGAAAAACAGGCTTGCGAAACCTCGGATGGGGTAGGCTTGGACTCTCAGCCCGTAACCTAAATTTTCCGCGGCGAGTTCAAGGCTTGGAGGGACGGCCGTATCGGGAGTGCCGCCTCTATAAGGGTCTCCGACTTTCCACACCGTGATCAGCTTGGTCCCAAGCTGCGGGGTCGCTCGGTTTGGGCTCGAAGGAGAAACCTGTGCGAGAAGGACGGGAGTGAAGAGGAACAGTACCATCAGGGCAAACGCGCCGACTGGGGCTGAAGCCTGCCTGATCATGGTCCACCTCCGTGTTTTGTATTTCGCTGGTCATTATGACACTCGCGGAGGCGGCGAGCGTTGCCTGTGTTCCAGAGGGCGGGCGAATTTACCTCTCGATGGCCACTGTCCCCGCGAAACCCACACCGCTCGGCAAGAACTACGTGGCCTTCAAGGACCCGGACGGCATCAGTTGGGAATTCTACAGGGCGTGATCTGCGGGCGAAAGGGCGGGGCTTCGGCCCCGCCAATCCAGGAGCGCCGGGGCAAGGGGCTTGAGCCCCTGAAGCGCGCTCGCGGGTGCAGGTAAAGCGGCAGAGGCTTCAGTGGCTGAAGCCACGGGGCATTGACATCGCGAAACGGCGGGGCTGAAGCCCCGCCCTTTGCGGGCGACCCATGTCACATGGTGGCGACCCGTGTCAGATGGTTTTGTATTTCCCCCCGGCAAGAACTACGTGGCCTTCAAGAACCCGGACGGCATCAGTTGGGAGCTTTACCGGGCGTGAAAGCGCTCGATCCAGCGCGGCGAGGCTGTAGCGGCAGCGAGGGCGCAGGCGTTCCTCGCCGGGCGATCAGATCAATTCAACGTGCACGTGGGCGCCCGCAGAGGCCAGCGCACGGTCGCGCGTGAGGAGGGGAGCGCCGAGCGCTTCGGCGAGCGCGATGTAAGCCGCGTCGTAGGCGGTGAATTTGTGCCGCCATTGCCAGATGCGGGGGAGCAGCACGGCGTGGGGATAGCGATGGAGCGGCAGGTCGGCGAGGTCCGTGAGGGCCTCGGCGCCGCGCCCGGAAGTGATGGCGCCGGCGCGGGCGTAGCGGCGCAGGACCTGCGCGACTTCCACATCGAGGAGGTGGGGAGCGTGAAGCGATTCGCCGGAGGCGAAGACGCGGCGGCTCACGCGTGAGGCGGCAGGCGTCTGCAGCAGGACCTCGAGGATGGCGGAAGCGTCCACCACGATCAACGGCTGTTCCTCTCCGCGCGTACGGCGGCCGCGGGGGCAGGTACGGGCCGGTGGGCCTCGCGGGCGGCCAGACGCTTCCGGAGCTCGTCCAGCGTCGGCCGCTCCAGGGACTCGCGGATCTCGCGCAGAAGGTAGTCGGAGAGCGACAAGCCTTCGAGGGCCGCGCGCGCCTTGAGCCGGCGATGCACGTCAGAAGGCACGTTGCGGATTTGAACCATGGTCGACATGCGAAAAGGATACTTTCATGCAAAACGCATGTCAAGCGCTCGGGGCGCCAATCCGGCACACCAGCCGATGGGCCGCGCGCCCATCGATCAGCGGGACTCCGGCGCCAGCGCCACCACCGCGATGCCGCAGCGGTCGGCCTGCTCCATCAGCCGCGCGCGCTCGAAGAGCAGCGTTTTGCCGGCGTCGATGGCGAGGGCGCGGGCGTTGGCGCGATCCATCACCCCGATGGTGGCCGGCCCCACCACGGGCACGTCAAAGCGCATATCCTGGCGGGGCTTGCTCACCTTCACCACCACCAGCCGGCGGCCGTTGCCGAGGCTGGCGGCGCGCTCGATGGTGGCGTCGGTGCCTTCCATCGCCTCCACCGCCACGCAGGCCCGCCCGGCCACCACCACTGTCTGACCGATATCGAGGCCGGCGAGCTGGCGCGCGATTTCGCGGCCGTACTCCACGTCGGCCGCCTCCTGCGGGTTGAGCCCGCGGCGCGTGAGCGTGCCCGCCGCGGGCAGGAGCGGTTTGAGGAAGAGCGTCGAGTCCACCACCTCGATGCCGCGCGCCTCGAGCATCTGCACGAAAGCGCCGATCAGCGCGTCCGTGTTCTTGCGCTCCAGGCCTTCGAGCGCGCCCTGCACCACGTGGTCGGGCGGGATGGAGCTGTAAAGCTGCACGTGCTTCACCTGGCCGGCCAGCGCCACCCGGCCCACGCGCTCGGCGCTGAGGAGCGCGAAGAGGCGGGCCACCTCGCCCAAGCTGAGCCAGTGAATGGTGGAGGCCGCGCGGGCGAGCTCCGGCGAAGCTTCCTCGCTGATGGCGAACACCACGGGGTCGAGACCCTGCTCGCGCGCCGCTTCCAGCACCAGAAAAGGGAAGCGTCCGTTGCCGGCGACGATCGCCAGGCGCTTCGGGTCTGTGGCTGTGGGCGCGGAGGCGCTGGGCGATGAGTCGGTCACTTGTGCTCCGTGTGCATCTTGTAGGGTACCAAAAACAGCATAGCGGAGGAACCGATTGAGGCTCTCTGCGCGTGTGACCTGGACGGGACATCGCGGCAGTTGCAGACCCCAATGCCTCTATGATGTGATAGCCGCGTCTTTGAGAGTGGAGATAAGGCCGTGACCTCAGCAGACTTTCGCCGGCTGGCGCTCAGCCTTCCGGAAGCCGTGGAAAGCGCCCACATGGGGCACCCGGATTTCCGGGTGGGCGGGAAGATTTTCGCAACCTTGGGCTTCCCCGAACACGGCTGGGGCATGGTGAAGCTTACGCCGGAGCAGCAGGACCTTTTCGTTCAGGCAGAGCCGGCGGTGTTTGAGCCCTTCCAGGGCGCGTGGGGGCGGCGAGGCGCTACCAAAGTCCACCTGAAGCCGGCCCGCAAGCCAAGCCTGCGGCACGCACTCAGCGTGGCCTGGCGCAACACCGCGCCCAAGCGCCTCGTGGCACAGCTTGAAAAGGGCGGCTTGATGTAAAGGAAAAAACGTGACGCCTCGGCATCGAAGGACTGCTTTCGTGTTCCGCAATCTCTGCTGGTGTGCGATCGCGCTCGGTCTCTGGCCGATGAGCGCGGGGCCCTGGGCTGACTCCCAGCAGGTCAATCCGAAGCTTCTGGAAACGTCCTGGACCGCCCAGTGGGTCACCTGCCCCCAGGCGCCGCCTCACGACTTTGGCGTGTGCTACTTTCGCAAGGCCTTCACGCTCGCCGCGGCGCCGGCGCATTTCGTGGTCCACGTGAGCGCGGATAATCGCTACGAACTCTTTGTCAACGGCACCCGCGTGTCTCGCGGTCCCTCGCGAGGCGACCTCGATCACTGGCGCTTCGAGACCCTGGACCTGGCGGCTCGCCTTCGGCCCGGGACCAACGAGGTGGCAGCTCTGGTGTGGAACTACGCGGACGCCGCGCCCCTGGCCCAGATGAGCTACCGCACCGCCTTCGTGCTGCAAGGCGATACCGCCGCCGAGGGCGCCGTGAACACCGGTCGCTCGTGGAAAGCACAGCTCGATTCCTCGCGAAGCGCGGTGATGCTGTCCGGCGATCAGGCGGGCGGCTATTATGCCGCCGGCCCGGGCGAGCGCCTGGAGGCGTCGCGGGTGCCGTGGGGTTGGCAGGACGCCGGCTACGATGACGGCGCCTGGCAACCGGCGCTCTCGCTGGGAGAGGCGGGGCCGCGCGGCATGCAGGACACTCATTCGCGCTGGATGCTGGTGCAGGATTCCCTGCCTCCTCAGGAGGAAAGCCCGCAGCGGCTGGCGCGGGTGGTGCGCACTCAAGGGGTTGAGGTCTCGCCGGAGTTCGTGGCGGGGCAAGCGCCGTTCGTGGTGGCGGCGCACACCAAAGCCTCCGTACTGCTCGACCAGTCGTTCGAAACCACCGCCTATCCGGAGCTGTTGGTGAGCGGCGGAAAAGGCGCCCGCCTGCGGCTCACTTACGCGGAAGCCCTCACCGGGCCCGACGGGCACAAAGGCAACCGCAACCAGACCGAGGGGAAGAAGATCGGTGGGCTCTTCGATGAATTCCTGCCCGACGGCGGCGCGCATCGCACGCTTGAGCCGTTGTGGTGGCGCGCCTACCGCTACGTGCAGCTTGATATTGAGACGAGTTCAGAGCCGATCACCGTGGAAGACCTGCGCGGCTCGTTCACGGCCTACCCTTTTCGCGTGCAGGCCACGTTTGAAAGTGATGACCCGGTTTTGCAGGACATCTGGGAAGTGGGCTGGCGGACGGCTCGCCTCTGCGCGCACGAAACCTATATGGACTGCCCGTACTACGAGCAGCTCCAGTACGTGGGCGACACCCGCATTCAGGCGCTGATCTCGCTTTACCTCGCCGGCGACGACCGCCTGGTGAAGAACGCCGTGGAATTGCTCGCCGACTCGCAGACGCCCGAGGGGCTTACGCAGAGCCGTTATCCTTCATCGCTTCCGCAGTACATCCCTCCCTTTTCGCTCTACTGGATCGGGATGATGCACGACCTGTGGTGGTACCGCGGCGAGCGCGAATTTCTGCGGCCCTTCCTGCCAAACCTGCGCGAAGTACTGGCGTGGTACCAGCGACATCTCACCGCCTCGGGTTTGCTGGGGCGCCTTCCGTGGTGGCCGTTCGTAGACTGGGCTGAGGAGTTTCGCGACGGTGAGCCCCCGCAGGAGGCGGACGGGCAGTCTTCCATTTTGAGCCTTCAGTATGCTGCGGCGCTCGGAGAGGCAGCCGATCTGGAATCGGCGTTGGGCGACCCGGGGCTCGCGCGCCAGGACCGCACGCTGGCCGCCAGGATCTCCGCAGCCGTCTACCGGACCTGCTGGGATCCCGCCCGGCATTTGCTGGCCGACACGCCCGCCAAACGCCGCTTCAGCCAGCAGGCGAACATCCTGGGGGTCCTTGCGGATGCCATTCCGGCCGCGGCCCGCAAAGGCGTCATTGAGCAAGTGCTGCGCGACAACACGTTAACGCCGTCGTCGTATTATTTTCGCTTTTATCTCTTTCGCTCGATGAAGAGGGAGGGCCTCGCAGACGAATATCTCTCGGAGCTTGGCCCCTGGCGTGAGATGCTCAACGAAGGCCTCACCACGTTCGCCGAGACGCCCGGCAACCCGCGCTCCGATTGCCATGCCTGGAGCGCGCATCCTGCTTTTGATCTGCTGGCAACGGTGGCCGGAATTGAGCCCGCCGCTCCGGGCTTCGCGAGCGTCGCGATTGAACCCCACCTGGGGCCGCTCGAGCGGCTTTCGGTCTCGATGCCGCACCCGCGCGGAACGATCGCCCTGAAGTATGAGCGCCACGGTGACCGGCTGGCTGCCGACGTAACCCTTCCGCCCGGCCTCTCCGGCTGGTTCATGTGGAAGGGCCGCCGCCAGCCACTGCACTCTGGCCAGCAGCATTTAGCGTTCTAGCCGTCCGCCTTTCTTGACGCGCCAGGATGAACTCCCCTTCCCGAATTTGCGAGAACGCGCCGCACTGATCGACCTACCGGCTCCGTTCGAGGAGGGCTTTCCAGCGCGCCCACGCATCGTCGCGCGCCTTGCGATTGGCCTCGTTACCGTTCGGGTCTTCGCCGGCCCGCATAAAGCCGTGTGCGGCGCCGTCGTAGGTGACGGGTTCATAAGTCTTCCCGAGCGATTTCATGTCGGCAGTCGCGCCCGGGACCGTCGCTCCGATGCGCGCGTCGTTGCCCGCGTAAAAGCCGTAAACGGGCGCCTTGATGCGCGCCATCGCATCCTTCGGCGGCGGTGGTCCGTAGAAGACGAAGGCCGCGGAGAGATCGCCGCGGTTCGTCGCAAAGCGGAAGCTCTGGCCGCCACCCCAACAGAAGCCCGCCACGAAAAGCTTGCCGTTCGCGGCCGGGAGCTTCAGCGCATAGTCGGCCGCCGCATTGAGGTCGGCGGTGATCTGGTCCGGATTTAGATGGCTCACGGCTTCGACAGCCTGATCCTGATTGAAGCTCGTAGTTCGGCCGCCGTTCGGGCCCATGCCGGAGAGCAAGTCGGGCGCCACTGCGATGTAGCCCGCCGCGGCCACCTGGTCCGCCAGGTCCTCGGCCCAGTCCGTCAAGCCGAAGATCTCGTGGATCACCAGCACCACGGGCCGCTTCTCCTTCGACTCGGGATAGGCTACGAAGGCCTCCACCGCCCGGCCGTCATGCTTCACCGTCACCCACTCGTGGTGGCGGGGAGACTTGTCCAGGCGCGCACGCGCCCAGTCCTGGGCTGCCGCCGCCGAGGCAACAAGGAGAATGAGAGGGAAAAGGGATGCGATGCGTTTCATGCAACCTCCATGGCAATCACCCGCAGGGGCGCTCGTCGCGGCCGGGCTCCGGATCGGGGCGGGACGCGGACCCGGCGGCGATCTCAGACTTCCGCCGCGGACGCAAGGCGGCGCGCTCCCGACCCGCGCAGCACTCCGCGCTCCGAGGAGCGGACAAACTCCAACAGCGTGCGCACGTGAGGCGACGCGAACTTCCGGGCCTCGATGGCTTCGAGGGCCTGGGTGGTGTTCAGCTTCGAGCGGCACAGCAGGCGCAGGGCCTGGTCGAGCTCATCCATCTCCGCGCGGCTGAGCCCGCGCCGCTCGAGACCGATGCGATTGGCGCCCAACACCTGCACCGGGCGAGGCGCAGCCGACTTCGAGTACGGCAGCACGTCCTGGGTCACCACCGTGTAACCGCCAACGAAACTGTAAGCCCCGACGCGGCAGAATTGATGCACGCCGCAGTAGGCGCCCACCGTGGCGTGGTCGCCGATTTCCACGTGGCCCGCCAGCGTGGCCGCGTTCGCCATGATCACGTGGTCGCCCACGCGGCAGTCGTGGGCCACGTGGGCGTAGGCCATCAGCAGACTGTGACTGCCAATGCGCGTCAGGCCGCCGCCCTCGGCGGTGCCGCGATGCACGGTGACGCCTTCGCGGAAGGTGTTCCCGTCGCCGATTTCCACGCGCGTGGGCTCACCCCGGTACTTCAGGTCCTGCGGATCGAGGCCGAGGGTGGTGAAGGGGAAGATCCGGTTTCCGCGGCCCAGGCGGGTGTTGCCCCCGAGCACCACGTGGGACATCACTTCGCAGTCCTCGCCCATCTCCACGCCTTCGCCAATCACAGCGAAGGGGCCTACCGTCACACTCGAAGCGAGCCTGGCCCGAGGATGAATCGCCGCGCTAGGATGCGCCTTCATTTGCCTGGACGGTCCACGATGGCGAACCGCACCGTGGCCTCCGCCACCAGCCGCCCATCCACCAGGGCGCGGCCGC
Source organism: Terriglobia bacterium (assembly GCA_035516075.1). Classification (GTDB taxonomy): domain Bacteria; phylum Acidobacteriota; class Terriglobia; order UBA7540; family UBA7540; genus Gp13-AA77. The sequence continues at coordinate 8,285 of DATJAQ010000260.1, forward strand.
TCATGGTGCCGAAGTGGTTCTTGCGGCTCAGCAGTTCCATTTCAAGGCGCAATTGATCCCCGGGGATCACCGGCCGGCGGAACTTGGCGTTCTCAATTCCGGTAAAGTACACCAGCTTGCGATCGCGGTCCGGCAGATCGTGGAACGTCATAATGCCCGCCACCTGAGCCATGGCTTCGATCACCAGCACCCCCGGCATGATGGGCGCGCCGGGAAAATGGCCCTGGAAAAAGGGCTCGTTGATGGTGACGTTCTTCAGGCCCACGATGCGCTTCTCGGGCTCGAGTTCTACGATGCGATCGACCAGTAGAAAGGGGTACCGATGCGGGAGAATGCGCAAGATGTCGTTGATGTTGAACACCACCTTCGCCTCGGTCTCCGGCGCTTGAAAGGCGTCACCCACGCTTCAATCTCTCCCTCATCGGCCGCGGAGCGCTGAGGCCCGCGCGGCCAGGGCGGTCCGCCGCCTCGGAATCCAGGCGCCCGCAAACCGCGCCGCCATTATAATCGAAAGCCGGAGCGTGCCCAAACCGGCTGCGAAGCGATGCTCACCCGACGGCGATTCATCGGGACCCTGGCCGCGGCCGCGGCGCTCGGGGCGGATCCTCACCGCGCGTACGCGCGCATCGGCAAGGTCGAAATCGGTGTGTGCGCGCCGCCTCGCGACCTCGACAAGGCGGATCGGTACGGCTTCGATTATCTCGAGCCCTCCGCGGCCGGCATCGCCGCGATGAGCGAAGCGGACTTTGCGGCGTTCAAGGCGCGCGTGCTGGCCTCGCGGCTGCGCTGCCGGAGTTTCAACAGTTTCATCCGCACCCTGCGCGTGGTGGGCGACGAGGCCCGCCCGCAAGCCCTTCGCGACTATCTCGGCCTCTGCCTGCCCCGCTGCCGCGAGCTGGGCGGCGAGATTGTGGTATGGGGCAGCGCCGGCTCGCGCAATGTGCCCGCGGGCTTCCCGCGCGACCGCGCCTGGGCCCAAATCCTGGACTTCCTCCGCATGGCGGGTGACGCCGCCCGCGCCCGGCGCCTGGTGATCGCCATCGAGCCGCTGCGGCGCCAGGAATCGAATATCATCAACACGGCGGCCGAGGCCCTGCGCCTGGTGCGCGAGGTGCATCATCCGAACGTTCGCATGATCGTCGATTACTATCATCTGCGCGCGGAGAACGAAGACCCCGAGATCCTCTGGACGGCGCGGCGCGAGATCGTCCATTTCCATTTCGCGAATCCCCAGGGGCGGCGCTGGCCGAGGAGCCCGGCTGAAGACCCCGAATACGGGCGCTTCTTTGCGCTCGTCAGGAGAATCAAATTCCGCGGGGGCATCTCCATCGAAGCCAACGGCACCTTCGAGGGCGATGCGGCAGCCAGCCTGGAATTTTTCCGGCAGGAGCTTTCCGCTTGAGAAAATTCCCTGCGACCGAGCCTCGGAATCATTTATGAAGATCGTTTACTCCGACCTCTACGACCTGAACCTCGGCGACCACGTCTTTCCGTCCGTCAAGTACAAATTGACCAAGGAAAAACTGCTGCGCGACGGCGCAGCCCGGCCGGAAGATTTCGTGGAGCCCGTGCCCGCCACCGACGCCGACGTGGCCCTGGTGCACGAGAGCGGCTACCTCCGCAAGCTCCAGACGGGCACGCTCACCTTCGCCGATATCCTGCGCCTCGAGATTCCCTACTCGCCTGAGCTGATTCGCGCCGTATGGCTGGCGGCCGGGGGCTCGATCCTGGCCGCGCGCCTCGCCCTCGCCGATCGAGCGGCGGTGACGCTGGGCGGCGGCTTTCATCACTCCTTCCCCGGCCACGGCGAGGGCTTCTGCGTGATCCACGACGTGGCCATCGCCATCCGCCGCCTGCAAAAGGACGGGGCGATCCGCACGGCTATGACGGTCGATTGCGACGTACACCAGGGCAACGGCACGGCGGCGATTTTTGCCGGCGATCCGGGCGTGTTCACCTTCTCGATTCACCAGGAGCACAACTACCCTTATCCGAAGCCGCCCAGCTCGCTCGACGTCAACCTGGAAGACGGCACGGCCGACGACGAATATCTGGCCGCGCTCGACGACGGCCTGCGCCAGTCGTTCGCCGCTCTAAAGCCCGACCTCGTCTTCTACCTTGCGGGCGCGGACCCCTACCGCGAGGACCAGCTCGGCGGACTCAAGCTGAGCCTGGGCGGGCTCGAGCACCGCGACCGGCTGGTATTCGAGCACGCGCGGATTCAGGGGGTGCCGGTGGCGGTGGCCCTGGCGGGAGGCTACGCGCGCCACCTGGGGGACACGGTCCGCATTCACGCCGCCACCGTGCGCGCCGCCCTGGAGTTCGCAGTCCAAACCGGAGCGTAAGCCGCCCTCACAGCAGCGCCTTCAGGTCTTTCCAGTGCACCAGGATGATGTGATTGTCCGTGAGCGCCTGCCGGAACTCGGGGCTGGTCATGGCCTTGAAGTCGCGGCCGCGCCAGGCCGCGCCGTAATCGGGGTGGCCTACTGTAATAGCCTCCAGCTCCGCGTCGTCGTGGCCGAGGTGGACGATCATTTCGTTGAGGCCGGGCTTGAGGGCTTTCAGTCTCTCAATATACGTTTCGGTCCAGCGGTCGGGCGGAACGCCGGGGCCGAAAATCACTACGGAGTCGAGCAGCACATCGTTCGGCGCGAGCAGCGCAGCCAGGTTGGGCGGCGCCAGCGGCGGACGCGCGGCCATAAACGGCAGGTGGTACTCGTGGGCCACCTTCACCAGCGCCGCGTAGTAGCCCGCGCGCGCCAGGAGCGTCCCCATGTGCGTGTCGAGGTGGGTGGGATGAATGCCCATGGAAAGGGCCCGCTCCACCTGGGCGCGAATTTCGCGCTCCACGTCTTCCGAGGTGGCCCGGCTTGTTACGGGAGCAACATCCGGCCAGAAGTATCCCCGCGGGTTGACGAGTGTGGGCACCTGGTCGGCCGGGGCCACCGGGCCCCAGCGATACGTCTTCCACTCGCTGGTGAGCGTGAGGTGGAGGCCCAGGTCGGCGTCGGGGTGGGCGCGAAACCAATCGGCCACTTCGGTGAGCCAGGGGCAGGGCACCATGACGCTGGCGGACGACACCGCGCCGCTTTCGAGCGCGGCGAAGCTGGCTTCGTCCACCGAGTGGGCCACCGCCAGATCGTCAGCGTGAATGATCAGTAGCTTGGAGCCGGCGGGATAGCCGAGGCGCTCCGCGACGGACTTGGTTTGGGCCGCCGCCGGGAGCGAGGCGATCATCATCGCTGCAATCAGGCTGAAACCCACGACACGGTGTTTACGCATTCGATGGCTCCGAAATTCAACCAAAAATCATTCTAGGCCCGAGGCGCCGGAAGCTTCACCAGATTCAGGGATCCCTGCCGGTACCCTTCGAGATCGAGGGTGACGTAGGCGAAGCCGAGCGCCTTGAAAATTTCCACGAAGCGCCGCGCCATTTCGGGATCGAGCGCGCGCGCGAGCTCTTCCGGCGCAACCTCGATGCGGGCCAGTTGGTCGTGATGGCGCAGGCGGAATCGCGTGAAGCCGAGCGCCCGCAGCGCCTCCTCGCCCCGTTCCACCACGCTCAGGCGCTCGGGCGTCACCTCCACGCCATAGGCAATCCGCGACGCCAGGCACGGGGAAGCCGGGCGGTCCCACACCGGGACGCCGGCGCGCCGGGCGAGCTCGCGAATCTCCGCCTTGGTGAGGCCGGCGGCCACCAGCGGCGTCAGCACGCCGTGCTCCCGGCCCGCGCGTTGGCCGGGACGCCAATCGCCGAGGTCGTCCAGGTTCACCCCGTAGGCCACGGCGGCGTAATCGCGCGCCCGTGCCAGCTCCTCCAGCTTATCGAAGAGCTCGTCTTTGCAGAAGAAGCAGCGATCGGGGTTATTGGAGCGATAGGAGGGATTGGAAACCTCGGCCGTCTCGATGAACTCGTGCGGCAGGGCGAGTTGGGCGGCGCAGCCTTCGGCGTGCTCCCGGTCGCGCTTGGAAAAACTCTCGCTCAGCGCCGTAACGGCCAGCATCCGGCCGCCCAGCACCTTATGAGCGGCGTAGGCGAGATAGGCCGAATCGACTCCGCCCGAGTACGCCACCACCAGGGAGGCCACGGACCTGAGTTCGGCCTCCAACCGCGATTGCTTGGTTTCGAGTTCGCTCATGGCTCGCGTCCAGCGCCCAGCATAACCTTCCCCGCGGGTGAGATCAATCGGGGCTCCTCCGGCCACCTGATCAACACCGAAATTTCTGCCGCCTTCACGGAGAGAAAATCGGCCTTATTCTGGCTGTAAGTATCTGAAAATGAGGAGAATAACCACAGTGGCTTCGTTTGTGCTATTTTGGCTGCATCTCGCTGCAAATAAAAGGCTTGGTGGTAATGGCTTCGATTGGCTTCGTTTATCCCGTGCGCACCGGGCGGCATGTAACTGTTACAGGTGAAGGTTCCCCCGCATTTAGCGACGCTCCCAAGGCTGCGGCCTCTCGCCAAAAATCGTCCCCATTTTGGCTCTAGCTGATTGAAAAACAGGCTCATAACCGCATTGGCTTCGTTTTCGCGATCTTGACTGCGTGCTACTGTAATCCAGAGGTTTAACCGTGGTGGCTTCGATTGGCTTCGTTTCTTGGAGCGGGCACCGGCTACGACGGTGCCGGCCGCGCCGACCCCGCAGGGCGACGTCCGGCCGCGAGAGCCCAATTCACTGACTGTGATCCTGCGAATGAATGAAACCCGCCTATCCCCCTCGAAACCGTTTATTGTCAATGGATTATGTCCTGCAATTCGTCCTGGCAAAAAGTCCGGATGTGATTGAAAGTCCACAACTTCGACGTAGCCATCCGCTTTTCGCGCACATTCCCTCTCGCGGGCCAAGACGAAGGTGGCTCGGGAGCGCGGAACGGACGGCCGGTGACGCCAACGGGCGGTCATGGATGGCTCACGGTCTGGCATAAATTTTATTCATACATAACTTATACAACAAGTAATTAAAGAAGTCAAGTACAAAGTGCGCCGCCGACGGTAGTGGGTCAATCTGAGCGGCAGCCGCGCGGGGTATACTCCCAACCATGTTATTCATGGTCATCGAACGGTTCAAAAACGGCAACGCTGCACCGGTCGGCGAGCGGTTCAAACAACGCGGCCGCATGCTGCCGGAGGGCGTCGTCTATCACGCGAGCTGGGTGGACGTTACGGGCTCCCGCTGCTTCCAGATGATGGAAGCGCCCCAAACGGAATTGCTGAACCTCTGGGTTAGCCGCTGGGACGACCTGGTGGAGTTTGAGATCGTTCCCGTCCAGACCTCCAGCGACTTTTGGTCCGGGGGCCAGCCCGAGCAAAAATAAACATTATGGGCGACCCGTCGCGCGGCGCTCCAAGAAGCGCGCGCGGCCGTGCGGCCAGTCGGCTCGACGTCAGAAGCCATTCCCGTCCCCCGCCGCGCCAGCCGCAGACTCTGCTACGCTGGAAAAATGAGGTCCGTTCGTTTGCATCTCGCGGCCCCCATGCTGGTGGCCTTGGCTCTGCTCGCGGCGCCAGCCGCCGGGGCGCTTGGGCCCGAGGACACTGCCACCGACGATCGTCTGGCCAACGAGGCTCTGCGCGCCCTGCTGGCCACTCCTCTCGGCCAGGCCTTGCCACGCCTGCCCTGGAAGGTCGATCTCATCGAGAGCTGGCAGGTGAACGCCTATTCGAACGGCCGGGGGCGCATTGCCATGACGCGCGGTCTGGCCGGGGTGCTCGGCGGCCACGAGGGCGTGTGGGCCGCCGCGATCGCCCACGAGCTGGCCCACGGCATCATGCTCTATCCAGCATACCAGCCGCAGTTCGAGGCCGAGCTTCGCAAAATCTATCTCGCCTCCGGCTTCAGCCCGAGCGACCCCGCGGCACAACTCGCGCTGCGGGTGGCGCCGGCGGCGGGCGGGATGTTCAACCTGAAGGGCGACAGGCGCACCGAGTTCGAAGCGGACCGGCTGGGGGTGCTGATGATGGCGGAAGCCGGCTTTCATCCCGACTTCGCGCTGGCGCTCGACCGCCTGATGCGGTCCGCAGTGGGCGATCAGACGAAGTACTCGGAGTTTATGCTCAGCCATCCCCGGTGGGCAAACCGCGAGCAGGAGACGGAAAAGACGGAGGGCGTGGCCCTCGCCATTTTCAATCACGCGTGGCCGGATGCCGCGCGTTCGCCGGGCGGACAGGCGCCCCCCCTCGGGCATATTCAGTCGGTCACGGTGAGCCGGGACGCGCAAGGCAACGCACTTTTGCTGCGCGTCCGGTTCGAGTTGAAGAACGCCGGCGCGCGGCCGGCCAGAATCGCTGCCGTGCTCCTCGCCCGGAACCGCAAGGTGCGCGCCGCACGGGCGGAGTATCGGGCGCCCGACGGGTCGCTGGCCCTGAACGCTCCGCTGACCGGTCTCGACCGCGGGCAGACCGAGGCCACCCTGCGGATTCCTTACGACGCCTTCGAGTCCAACCGGAAGAAGCTGGTGGTAGCGCTGTTTCTGGCGGCCGGCGATTGGGCGGACGATCTGTGGTTCCAGCCCGTCAAGCTGCCGCGGCGGCCTTGAGGATTCGCGAAGTCCGGCTTGAGGGGCTGCCGGCAGGACGAAGCTTTCAGGCGCCGCGAGGTGGCGGGGCTAGCGAATCCTCTGGCACACGGCCAGGCCGTCACGCAGCGGAACGATGGTGGTGAACAGGCGCGGCGAGCGGTAGACGAGGCGATTGAAATTCTGGATCCCGGCCGTCTCGGCGTCGCCCCGGGCGGCGGCGCGGGCCGCGCGGCCGGACCACAGCACGTTGTCGGTGACGAAAAGGCCGCCCAGGCGCACCCTCGGCACGGCCAGGCGAAAAACCTCGGGATACTGCTCTTTGTTCACGTCGTTGAAAATCAGGTCGAACTCGCCGTCGGTGGACTTGAGCAGCTCGAGAGCGTCGCCGGTGAGCAGGCGCACGCGGTCGATCACGCGGGCGCGCCGCAGGTAAGCCTGGGCCCGGCGGAGGTTGGCGGAATCGCCGTCCGTGTAGTACACCACGCCGCCGGACCCCACCGCCCGGGCCAGCCACACCGTGGAATAGCCGATCGCCGAACCCATTTCAAAAACGCGCCGCGCGCCCGCCAGACGCGCAAGCTGAAAGAGCACGCGCCCGCAGGCGGGGCCCACGATGGGCACGTCGTGCGCGGCGGCGTAGCGCTCCATGTCGCGCAGCACGGCGTCGCGCCGCGGGATTAAATCCTGCAGATAGCGCTCGGTGCGAGGTTCAACGATGGGGGTCATCTCGAAAACCTCCGCAAGGGAAAATTCAGGCGCAAGCCGCCGGCAGACTCCTCGGCGGCTTCAACGGCCGCGGCAGGTGAAGGCGCACACGGCGGCCGGCGAGAACGCGACGCCGGAGCGCGTGCCGGCCTCCAGGCCGGCTCTACTTCTTGAAAAGGTTCTCAAAAGCCTGGCGAGGGTCGTTCGACGCCCGCACCGAATTGCCCGAGCCCGGCGAAGTCTGACGCTCGATGGTGGTGCGAGGGGCAAAGTAAGAGCACTCATTGCGCACGTCTTTGCGCGGGATGCGTGCATTGATCGGCCGGGTGCACTCAAAGCGGGCGGCGGATTCGAAGTAAGCGCACTGCTTGCAACTGTGCAGCTCGAACCCGCAACGCGGGCAACGGCCCTGCGGATCGAAGTCCGCCGGGAGAATGGTGCCGCACCCCGCGCACCGCACCACGGTGTGCGCGGCAGGGAAGTTCGGCGTACGGGGGCCGAAGGTCTCGGGCTTGGGCCCGCTCCGGTTCCCGGAGGGTTTGTCGCGCCGGTCGCGGTCGGAATCCTGATAGCCGCGCTGACGGTATTTGCGGTCGCTCATGATAACTCTCTTCCCGGAACTTGGCCGGCCTCAAACTGTCGCCGGCCGCGCCACAGCGGGCAACACGGACTGGCTTCGCCCTCAGAAAACTGTAAGCCGAAGACGCAAGGAAGGACTCCCCCAGACGTGCAGTACGCCGGGAAAATGGACTAAACGGCCACACCTTCAGGTTTCAGATCGAGCTCGAGCTGTCGCAGATAACGTTCTACCTGCTGAGGCCGAACGCGGACGAGGGATCGGAGAGTTGGCGGCAAGTCCCGCTCCGACAGATTATCAGCGTCGGTGACGATCAGGATCTTCTTATCCAGCGCAAGGGCGGCGCCCAGCTCCCAATTGAGCCAGGGGCTCTGAGCCGATTGCTTGCTTACGATCGCCACGACCACGTCGCTGTCCTTAAGCGCGGCGTTGATCCGCGACGCCAGGCTCGCGCCCTGTGGCAGGGACCACTCGTCAAGCCACACTTGACTTCCGAACTTTTGAGCTGCCTCGGCGACCCTGTGCGCCAACCCGCGGTCCGCAGCGGCGTGGCTGATAAAAACTCGGCTGCCCATGAAACCCTCGCTAAGACTTGGATGCTCTCCGGGTCAATTCTAACAGGAATTTTTCGAACAGATTGAGCTCATACGATTTCACCCCTTTCAGAGGCGCCATCGCGTCGTGATCCACGTTATTCAGGAGCGGTGTGATCCGCTTCCGCTGCCCCTCGGCCATGCCAATCTCCCAAGCGACCCACTGCGACCGCAAACTCTCGTTCGATACGATCACGACCAACTCGTGGGCTTGACTGATCCCGGCCTTGAGGGCCCTCAGCACTTCTTCGCCGCCGGTCAGCGACATTTCGTCCAGCCAAACTTCGACTCCACGAATCCTGTGCTCGATTCTGTCCTTAACAACCGACGCCAGCCAAGCGTCGCGACTCGAATGGCTGAGAAAGATCCTGAACGTCTTGCCCGAAACCCCGGCCCTGCTCGACCGCCGCTACCTCGATGGGGGTTGGCGCGTCATCGGTGGCCGAGTCTACGACCCCGCCTTCAGCCAGGGCCTGATGGGAATATCGCCCGGCTTCTTCGGCTTGTAGGGCCAGGTGATGCGCCGGCCGGTAGCGGCCGACTCGTAGGCCGCGTAAATGATCTCGAGCGTGGTGCGCCCGTCTTCGCCGCTCTCCGATGGCGCCTGGCCGGTTTGGATGGCGCGCAGGAAGTGACGCATCTCGTGCGGGAATCCGTAAAGCTGGGTCTCTTCAAAGACGGTGAACGTCCAGCCGCGCGTCTCGCCCGCCTTTTCTACGGCGTAGCCGTAGCCCATGTTGCTGTAGGTTTCCATGGAGCTGCCGCGCAGCAGGTCACAGTAAATGACGCCCTCGGTGCCGTAGAGCTCGATGCGGTCGTCCATGCCGCCGGGCTTGGCCCAGCTATCCTCGATCACCGCGAGGGCTCCGCCTTCGAATTCGAGGATCACCACCGAATTGTCTTCGCCGCGGGTGCGCTCGGTGTGCAGCACGCGCTGGCAGTGGGCCGTGACGCTGCGCACCTTGCGCTTGCCGTACATCCAGCGCGCCCACTCGATGCCGTGGCAGCCCATGTCCATGATGGCGCCGCCGCCGGAGCGCTCCACGTCGTAGAACCAGTCCGAATGCGGCCCGGAGTGCTTCTCGCCCTGCTTGATCATGTAAAGGTCGCCCACCGCGCCTTCTTCCACGAGCTTCCTGGCGCGCACGTACTTGGGCGTGAAACAGATGGTCTCGGCGTAACCCAGCATCACTTTGCGCTTGCGGCAGGCTTTCAGCATGTCGTCGGCGTCGTCAAGCGTATGCGCCATGGGCTTGTCGAGGACAACGTGCTTGCCCGCGTCGGCGGCGGCCACCACCACCTCGCGATGGAGGTCGTTCGGGATGCCGATCACCACCGCGTCAACGTCTTTGCGGTCGAGCAGGCGCCGGTAATCGGTGTAGAAATTGGGAATCTGCCAGCGGCGGGCGAATTCCTCGGCATGGCCCTTGCTGGGCGAGCACACAGCCACCACTTCGGCTTCGCAGACATCCTGAAGCGCCTCGGCGTGGATGTTGGAGACGAACGCCGAGCCGATGATTCCAACGCGGACTCTATCCATGACTCCTCCGAGCGCTCCCACGGGCGCGCTCAGCCCTTACCGAGGTCCGCTGGGAGGCGCTGGCGGGCAAGCCTATCGCCCGTTGGCGCCGCCAAAAGCGCGGATCCGTTTCACCACAGCCTTGATCTCATCGTCTTTCAATTTGTTGCCAAACGCCGCCATCATAGTGCCGGATTTCCCGTTCTTGACGACGTCGAAAATCTGCTTGTCGGTGATGGAGGCCTGCCACTTTTTGTCGGTAAAATCCGGAGTCTTGATGGCCGCGTAGCCCTTGCCGTCGGCGCCGTGGCACATTTGGCAGTTCTGCGTGAAGATCGCGGCGCCGTCGGGCTCAGGCGGCGCAGCCGCGGCGAGCGTGGCGAGAATCGCACAGACCGCCGCCAGAGTAAGCACGAAACTTAGCATGGGCTTCATGGATCGCTTGACCTCAATTTTGTTGCTCAGGATGGGTGCAGGCGCCGGGGCTCTCGTCGCCCCCGTACTGCAACTCCTGCTCCGGGCCGTTCTGGGAAGTGTAGTATGCGAAAATCGTGGCGTCCTTCAGGCGCTCGAAGAAGCGTACGCCCGGCGCAGCCACGGGCCGGTGATTAGCCGGGTCCGCCAGCGCCGGAAGCGCCGTCCTGGCGCCGGTGCCTAATCCGGCCTTTTTCAGCACGGCGCGGCGGCTGGAATCCATCTTCCCGGATTCTGGCATCCTTAGCGCCTCGGCAGGGTCGGCCGGTTTCAATGCTGCGAGAAGCCCATGCTACAGGCCGAGCGCGGAAAAATCAAGAACAACCGCGTACGGCAAAAATCGCGGCGCTGTTTTAGGGCGCCTCCACCTCGGCCTCGGCAGAGGGCGGGCTCTCGTTGCCGCTACGGTCCACGGCCGTCACCCGATAGGCGTAGCGATGCCCAGGCGTCACGGCCGCGTCGCGATAGACCGGCGAGTGCAACAACTCGGGGTTCAGCTTCACTTGCCCGGCTCCCTCTTCGCGCCGGTACACGTTGTAGCCTGCCAGGTCCGGCTCGAGGTTTGGACTCCAGATCAGCTCGATGGCGCCGGAGGTGTAAAGCCCGGTAAGCCCGGCGGGAACGGCCGGAGGAAACGTATCGCGCGGCACAATTTCGACCGCAGCCGAGTCCTCGCTCTCCGCGGTCTGCGCGCCTTCTGCGGCGAGCGCCCGCACCTTGTAGCTGTAGAGACGGCCGAACTCGAAATTCGAATCGTCGTAGGTGGCCTCATGCGCCACACCCAGAAGCCGGTAGGAACCAGGCTTCCCGGTCTCGCTCCGGTACACCCGATAGTTCGTGATGAATCCCGCCGGCCGCCCGGTGATCGTTTCAGCCGGGGGGGACCAGCGCAGCCGGAGCGCGCTCTGGCCAGGCTCGATGGAGAGGCCGGTCACCGGCTTCGGAACGTCGAGCAGCGTCAGGGCAGCGCCGTTCGAGAGGTCGCCCTCAATCGGGCGGCCGCGGAAACCGCGGGTCAGCCCGCCCACCTGAAAGGCGAATCTGGCGCCCACCGAGCGATTGAAGTCGCCGGCAGAGAGCCCGTCGCGGTATTCGATCTTACCTGCCACCGCCAGGCGCGCGAGATCCTCGCTGCGCAGAGTAACGACGGGCGCCGCCGCCGTCTCCCCACTGGAGTCTGCAACGTGAGACGGAACCGCCGGGGTGCCGGGCGGCAAGACTCTTCCGACAATCTCGATCTCGAGGGGTTTCGTCAGACTCTCGCCATCCACGCCCAGCTTGGGAGCAGTAAAGCTGATCTCGAGGCTACGGCCCACCTGTTTCACCGCCAGGTCCCTGACCGCTTCCGGCCGCTGCACTCGCGGCGGGCGGGGCGGAGACTGGGCCGCACAGGAAAGCAGCCGTCCACAGATTGCACAGATGACACAGATAAAGAATGGCGAATGGAGAGCCGGGCGTGTGGGCCCGGCTGCGATGACGCGGCGGTCTAAACGGGTGTCTGGTGGCATCCGCCTGGTCTGCCGGCCTGGCGCCCAATCTCGCACGCAAATGATCGGTGCGGTCCCGTATATCTGTGTGATCTGTGTAATCTGTGGATCAGAGAATATACCGGCTCAGGTCCTGATTCTTCACGATATCGGCCAGGCGCTCGCGCACGTACGCGGCGTCGACCTTGACGGTCTTCTTCTTCAGGTCGGGCCCCTCGAACGAAACCTCGTCGAGCAATTTTTCCATGATGGTGTGCAGCCGCCGGGCGCCGATATTTTCGGTCTGCTCGTTTACTACGGCGGCGAAGCGGGCCAGCTCCTCGAGGGAGTCGTCGGTGAAGCTCAATTTGATCCCTTCGGTATCGAGCAGGGCCGTGTACTGCTTCACCAGCGCGCTCTTCGGCTCCTGCAGGATGCGGACGAAGTCTTCCACGGTCAGCGTTTGCAGCTCGACCCGGATGGGAAAGCGGCCCTGCAGCTCGGGGATGAGGTCCGAGGGCTTGGAGACGTGGAAGGCCCCGGCAGCGATGAACAGAATGTGGTCCGTGCGCACCATGCCGTAGCGGGTGTTGACGGTGGTGCCCTCCACGATGGGAAGGATGTCGCGCTGCACGCCTTCGCGGCTCACGTCGGGCCCATGGCCGCGCTCGCGCCCGGCGATCTTGTCCACCTCGTCGAGAAAGATGATGCCGTTCTGCTCCACGCGCTCGACGGCCGCGCGCGTCACCTGGTCCATGTCGATCAGGCGGTTCTCTTCTTCCTGAATGAGGTAGTCCATGGCCTCGGCCACGCGCATGCGTCGCTTCTTGGAGCGCTGGCCGAAAAGGCCCGGCAGGATGTCCTTGATGTTGATGTCCATCTCCTCGATGCCCTGCGAGGAGACCACCTCAAAAGCGGGGAAACTGCGCTCGCGGACGTCCACTTCCACCTGGCGTTCGTCGAGCTTGCCCTCGCGGAGCTGGGCGCGCAGCTTCTCGCGAGTGCGCTCGATGTGCTCGGTCCCGTCGCCGGCGGCGGCCTCGCCGGGCAGCTTGGGCTTGGCAGGTGCGGGGGGCGGCAGCAAAAGGTCCAGGACACGCTCTTCGGCATTCTGCTCCGCCTTCTCCGCCACTTCGCTGACCTTCTCCTCCCGCACCATGTCGATGGAAATCTCCACCAGATCGCGCACCATCGACTCCACGTCGCGGCCGACGTACCCAACCTCGGTAAACCTGGACGCCTCCACCTTGAGGAAAGGCGAGTTGGTGAGGCGCGCCAGCCGCCGGGCAATCTCGGTCTTACCCACCCCGGTGGGGCCGATCATGATGATGTTTTTAGGCAGGATCTCTTCCGCCAGCTCCTCGGAGAGCTTCTGGCGGCGCAGGCGGTTGCGCAGGGCAATGGCTACGGCGCGCTTGGCCTCGGCCTGGCCCACCACGTGTTTGTCCAGCTCCGCCACGATCTGGCGGGGCGTCAGTTCGTCCAGCGAGGACGCGTTTTCAAGGGTCTCGGGTAAGTAAAAAACCATGTCCGAAATCAGAAGTCAGAAGCCGGAAGTCAGCAGTCAGAACGACCGGCGGGGCAAGTGCGTCCCGTCTTCTTTCTGACCCCTGACTCCCGCCTCCTGGCTGCCGTCTTTGCCTCCTGGCTTCTGGCTGCCGCGTCTAGATTTCCTCGACGGTCACCTGGTCGTTGGTAAAGATGCAGATGTCGCTGGCGATGCGCATCGACTCCTCGACGATCTCCCGCGGGCTGAGCGCGGAGTGCTTGCTGAGGGCGCGGGCGGCCGCCAGGGCGTAGGGGCCGCCGGACCCGATGGCCACAATGCCGTCGTCGGGCTCGATCACGTCGCCCGTGCCGCTCACCAAATAGGTGTTCTTGGCGTCGGCCACCAGCAGCAGCGCCTCCAGGTGGCGCAGGGCGCGGTCCGTGCGCCACTCCTTGGCGAGCTCCACCACGGCCCGGCTCAGGTTGCCGTGGTACTCCTCCAGTTTCTGCTCGAACCGGGAAAAGAGCGAAAGGGCGTCGGCGGTGCTGCCCGCGAAGCCGGCCACAACCTTGTCGTTAAAGAGGCGGCGGATCTTCTTAGCCTTGGACTTCACCACCCCTTCGCCCATCGTCACCTGGCCGTCACCGGCCATGGCCAGCTTGTTGTCGCGGCGCACGGCCAGAATGGTCGTGGATCGAATCCTCTGAGTTTTGCTCACCCAACCTCCATCCAAAAAGTATAGCAGATTGAGCGTCCGGCTTCGGGTCTCGCGCCCAAGGTTGGAGGGGCGCGGGCTGAGCTGCTCAGCCGCGATCAGTTCGAGGGCTTGGCGCGCACCGGAGCCTTGGGGCGCGCTGGGGACTTCGATGGTGTAGCGGGCTTCAGGGGCGGCACGGGCTCCGGTGCAGGTGTCGTGGAGCCCATCCAGACGCTCACCACCGCCCAGTCCCCGTATTGCTTCTGGAGCACCAGGTCATAGTTGGCAGTGCCGTCGGGGTCGACGAAAGTCACGTGGGCGAGGGCGCGCGTGCCGTCCGGCGAAAAGATAAGCCGGTTGACTTCGGTCCGCGCCGGGGACTCAGTGGAGCCGGAGGTACGCCTGGCGGCCGGGGAAACGGGGTTTTCCAACGCTCCGATGAAGTACGTCCGCACCGCTTCCGGGATCGATGATCCCGCCTTCTTGCCGTCGGGCGAGGCAAGGTATTTCGCTCGAGCTTCGATCACCTCACCGGCGTTGTCGACGGCTTCACGGATGACCAAGTCCTGGATGTGAGCTTCGGCCTGGCGCAGTTGGGCGGCCAGCGCCGGATCCGACCGGACGGTCAAGGCCCAAACAGCAGCCTCGGTGACGGTGCGGTCAGGCTCGAGGTCGGACTTCTCAACCGCCCTCACCAGCAATTGGGTGATCTCCGGGGCGGGAAACTCACCGAGAGCGCCGAGGTAGAAGCGGCGCAGGTCAAGATCGCGTGGATCGCTGACAAGGGCCTCGAGAGTCTTGGTGGCCTGCTCGCCGCCGAGGAATGCCAGAGACTGGGCGGCGAACTCGGCCGTGCGGTCATCTTTAAGCGCCGCTTGAAGCTGCGGAATCAGGTCTGGCCCCGCGGCGAACGCGGCGTCGTAAAGAGCTTCCTGGGCGTCGGGATTGGAAGCGTTGAGAATGCCGTCAAGCAATTCCGGAGCCCAGTCGCCCGGGGGCGGGCTGTCCTGCGAAGCGCCCTCAGCGCCGCCGCCCGGCGGCGGGGCCGGCTCAGACAGAGGAGGCCTCGGGCGCAGCACCGGAGGTGGCTGCTGTTGCTGCGCGGGCAACGGCGCAGCGGCCAGCAGGAGGATCAGAGACAGCGCGCCGCCGGCTTCCGCCGTGCGCCACCGCTGCGGGCACACGCGCCGCGGGGGTGCCAACCACCTTGCTGAGTATCTGCCGCAAAACAACATCGTAGAGACGATCATGCTTTGCTTGGATGCGCCTTTCGCGCGCGCGGTCCGCGACTGCTGAGTCGCGGCCCGCTGACGGCTTTACGTTCCGCCAGAGCCGATCTTCGAAGCTTGGCCTTGCCGGAAGCTTTGCCCGAGGCGCATGGTCGCAGCCGAATGCGCACGCTCGATGAATTATAGGGCCACCGCGTTCGAAGAGGTTCAGTTCCAAAACGGCGCGCGTCTTTCCCAAAACGGAACCCGGGCGCGGTCCAGGCCCTGCGATTGCGCTGCTGCGCCCGGTGTGCAGGCGGCGGAGGCGCGCTCGCGCGCCCTCGCGAAGCTTGCCACCCGGCCCGGCCCCAGACTCCTCGCCTGAGCCGGGCTCTTGGCTCGGACTGATCGCCAACCGCCTTCCCAAGTTGTAGATGCGGCCAAGCCCGCGGCCTCCCGGCGCGGGCTCCTAAAACCCAGCCGGCGGTCGTTCGGACGGCCCAGACTCCTCGCCCGGCTTACCGAATCCCCCGAGGTCGTCCGTTCAGCCTTCATTCATGAGCGTGGCCCGCCACCTGCAATAGGGAGGGCAGCAAGCGGCCAAAGACGAGACAAGCGAAGGCGATCGAGGACGCAGAGCGGACTTCTCGCGTCGACGGCGACGTGTGCTCTCAGTTCTCCCGAACTTGACCCTCGCCAGTGCCGCCCGGCGGGCCTGATCTCAGGGCACTTGAGCAGGCCGCGAAAAAGGAGCATGACGATGAGAGCCTCAAATGCAGCATCAGGAAGCACCCAGACCCCGGCCAAAGAGGCAACGGCGAGGCGGAGCGCGAAGTGGCAGGCTGACGCCCGGCATAACCACAGCCGCCTGAAGAGCCGGCGCGAAGCTATCGCCACCCGGCGGGCGAGCGAGCGCGATGCCGTGACCGTCAAGCTGCTGTCACTTGTGAAGCGAGTGGCCCACGAGATGAGAGAGCACCTGCCGGCCCACGTGGACGTGGACGATCTGATGAGCGCCGGCACGCTCGGATTGATCGACGCCGTGCGCCGCTTTGAAACCAGCAAGCACGTGAAGATCGAGACCTATGCCCGCTACCGGATCCGCGGGGCCATCCTGGACGCGCTCCGCACTCTGGATCCCGCGTCGCGCGACATGCGCAAGAAGAACAAGCGGGCCGAGCGGCAGTTCCAAGAGCTCGGCGTCCGGCTGGGCCGCCCGGCCACGGACTCGGAGTTGGCGGACGCACTCCACATCAGTCTGAAGGAGTGGTATCAGTCTGTTCACGAAATGCAGAGTATGGGCCTGGAGTGGATGAGGCCCACCCTGATGGGCGAGGACCGGCCGCGAAGCCAAGAAGAGCTGCCCGCCGAAAACCAGCCCAACCAGATGGAGCTCTGTTACCGCAGGGAGCAGCGCGACCTGCTCAACCAGGCCCTGGAGCGCGTATCCGAGCGGGAACGCCAGATCTTGTCCCTCTACTACGAGCAGGACTTGACGATGAAGCAGATCGGCGATCAGCTCGGCATCGACGAATCGCGAGTGTCGCAGATCCACTCGGCAGCCCTTAACAGGCTGCGCAGCCGCGTGCAGACCATGCTGCGCCCCCCGGCGCATGTGTCGCACGCCGCTTAGACCGGCGCCCCGTCGTTGCCGTAACGCGGCGTCCAATGGTACAAACGAAGATGGCCCAACCGGCGGGCGCGTCCCAAGAACTGACGCCCGCCGGAGGCCGGACCCGGCTCCGCAGCGCCGGCGGTGAGCGCCGATGAACCGCTACGACGGCAAGACGTTTGAGAACCAAAACGTTGTTCTGGATGAAGGCGTCTTCATCAACTGCGTTTTCAAGAACTGCAGCCTGGAGTACAGCGGGGGAGACGTTTACGTGCAGAATTGCCAGGGCGATGGCTGCCAGCTGATCTGGCGGGGAGCCGCCCAGCGCACAGTCTTCCTGCTGCAGGGTCTAGGGCTGATGGCCCCGCCCACGGCGCCGCCTGCCGCGAACACCCGCGTGCAATGAATTGGCTCCCCTCCGTGGCGCGACCTTGGACGCTGCTCGCTCGCGTCCACCCGGCAGCCGGCGGGTGACGCTCTCCACTTCTTCCCATCTTCCGGGCCCAGCCTTATACTCGACGGAGAGACGAACTCATGCCGTCGCGCCGTCAATTCCTCACTCGGGTTGGGTCCATCGGTGCAAGCGCGCTCGCGCTTCGCAGCCCGCTCGCGGCCCGGCCTTTGTTTTCGGAGCGCGCGGCCGGAGCCAACGCAGCCCATCCGCCTGAAACCGTGCCGGTTCGATACACGGACGTGGCGCACGCGGCCGCGATCGACTTTCTGCAGGACGCAACCGCGAGCAACCAGAAGTTCTACCTGGAAACCATGGGCACCGGCGTGGCCTGGATCGACTACGACCAGAACGGGCTCATGGACCTGTTCTTCGTACAGTCGGCGGCCACCAACGCCTACCAGCCGCCTCGTCCCTTGCGGTCCGCCCTCTACCGCAACAACGGCGACGGCACCTTTACCGACGTCACCGTAAAGGCCGGTGCCGGCGCTGCCGGCCTTTACGGCCAGGGCGCGGCGGTGGGCGACTTCGATAACGACGGATTTCCCGACCTCTACGTCACGGGCTACGGCCGCTCGATCCTGTTCCGCAACAACGGCGACGGCACCTTTACCGATGTCACCGAGAAGGCCGGGGTCGCCAACACCGGCGGCTGGGGCACCAGCGCGGGCTGGTTCGATTACGACCGGGACGGATACCTGGACCTTCTGGTCTGCAACTACATCGAGTGGTCGCCGCAAATCAATATCTGGTGCGGCGACCACAAACCCGGTTATCGCGCCTACTGCCATCCCGATGACTACAAGGGGCAGCACCTGAAGCTCTATCACAACAATCATGACGGAACGTTCACCGACGTGAGCCAGAAGTCCGGCGTCGGCGTTCCGGAGGCCAAGGGCATGGGCGTGGTGCTGGCGGACTTCAACCACGACGGCTGGACCGATATCGCCGTGGCCAACGACACCTGGCCGAACTTTCTCTTCCTCAATCAGCACGACGGCACGTTCAAGGACGTCTCGTTCATTTCCGGCATGGCCGCCAGCGAAGACGGCAAGTACGAGGCCGGGATGGGAATTGACGCGGCCGACGTGGACGGAGACGGCTGGCCGGACCTCTACATCACCCACCTCGATCACGAGCTTAACCGCCTCTACCGCAACAATCACGACGGGACGTTCGACGACGCCACCTACGCCTGCGGAATCGGCAACTCCGTGCTGAACCTCAGCGGCGTCACCACGAAGTTCCTCGATTACGACAACGACGGCTGGACGGACATCTGCCAGGTGAACGGGGCCATGCTTGACAACATCAGCCTCTACCACTCCGAAGTGAGCTACCGGGAACCGTGCCTGATGTTCCGCAACCTCGGCGGCGGCAAGTTCAAGAAAGTCTCCGGCGAACTCGGCCCCGATTTCGTGCGGCCGGTGGCGGGCCGCGGGTTGGCCGTGGCCGATTACGACAACGACGGCGATCTCGACCTGGCCCTCAACATTCGCGGCGGGAATGCAGCCTTGCTGCGCAACGACGGCGGCAACGCCCACAACTGGCTGCAGGTTTTTCTGATCGGAACCAAGTCGAATCGCGACGCGGTGGGTGCTTCGCTGCGCCTGGTATCGGAAGGGTTCATCCAGGTGAAACAGCGGCAGGGCGGCATGGGCTATATGTCGGCCAGCGATCCTCGCGTCCATTTTGGATTGGGAAAGCGCAAGACGATTGAATCCCTCGAAATCACGTGGCCCAACGGCGTGGTGGAAAAACTCGAGAAAGTCCCCGTCAACCAGATCATCACCGTGAAGGAAGGGCAGGGCATCGTCCCGCGCCCGTTTCCCCTCGTGGCCAAGCGGTGAAGGAACGTGAACGTCCGGCCCGGGAGCCACACGCAGTCGCCCGGAGCTCGGAGCGGTCTTCGGTAAATCGAGGTTCCGCCTCCCGGGCGGGCGGACGCGAGCCGTAGCGGAATCATAGCAAACGGCTGATTTTAAAGCACATTCCAGCTTCGATCCGCCCACTCTTTCGCGGTCTGTCGCCACTCGCCAGCCACTGACGGCGCTGGCAGGCTGCGCGGGCGGAATGATCGCGCCCCAGGAATCATAACAACTAACTGATTCTAAAGCACATTCCAGCTTGGTTCGGCCCACTTTTTTCAGTTCCCTCCGCTTTCGCGTTTGATCCCCTGGCCGGGAATATAAGCGTCCGAATTCCGGGCCCCAAATATAGGACGACACGCCGGGGGCAGTTGTCCACCAACGGCGTACATCTTCACAGCCAATTCTTGACGTCAGCCTATTTCCTACTAATTCTCCCGATTTCAGCCCGCTTTTCGACGCAAGTCGTTGAAAACAAGGGATGTAACCACAATGGCTTCGGCTCTGAGATTTTCGGGATAAGTTATTGGTAAGAAAAGGGATAACCCCATTGGCTTTGGGTGGCTTCGCCCCTCGAGCTTGGCGCTGGTTACAGCCTTCGGGCCGGAGGAAACGGGCGGACCTCGGTACGTTAAACACGGTGGTATTGACTGTATATTACTTCGAGGGCGGATGTCAAGCGGAAAACGCGGTCGACGGCTGCGGCTAGTCCTTACCTCATACGCGGTCACTCACGGTACGGCTCCTCGCGGGGCCGTCGATTGCTGTGGCCGCTCGACCGTGCGGGCGGACCCGTGCCGGCTGTAAGTTTAGGGTGGTCACTCAGTTTGCTGCACCGGCGATGTCCCCATCGACGCTTCGCTAAGGAAAGAACATTGGCGGTGAGGACACCGCGCTACAAAGTCTCTAAACTAAGTCGCTACGAAATTTAGCCTTTCCTTGCACCCTCCTCGCAGTCGTGTTAGCTTCTTAGGTCTGCTGGCGGTGGCACACGGAGGCGGTATGACGCAGGACGCGCTCGGCATGATCGAGACCAAAGGCTTGGTGGGGGCCATCGAGGCTGCGGACGCCATGGTGAAAGCGGCGAACGTGGTGCTGATCGGCAAGGAATACATCGGGGCGGGCTACGTCACCGTGATGGTGCGCGGCGATGTGGGCGCCGTTAAGGCGGCCACCGACGCGGGGGCCGCGGCCGCGCGCCGCGTGGGCGAACTGGTGAGCGTGCACGTGATCCCGCGCCCGCACAGCGAGGCCGAGAAGATTCTGCCCGGTGGCGGTCTCTCCGGGAAGAAAAGCGCCAGCTAGCGATGAATTATGAACGATGAACAATGAACGGCACGCTCGGACGGGACCGTTCGTCATTCATATTTCATCATTTGTTGTTTCCCTAGCACCTGACCCCTAACACCTAGCCCCTGTTCTATGGACCGCGACCTCGATTCCATTCAGGAAGCCCGCCATCTTGTTGAGAAGGCCGCGGCGGCCCAGAAGGTTCTCGCCGGCTACAGCCAATCCGCCATCGACGCCCTGGTGGGCGCGTGTGCCGAGGCCGCTCGCGCCCAGGCTGAGCCCCTGGCGCGCCTCGCCGTGGAGGAAACCACCTACGGCAAGGTGGAAGACAAGGTCGAGAAGAACCTCTTCTGCGCGCGCGACGTTTACAACGCCATCAAGGGCATGAAAACGGTGGGGGTTATCCGGGAGGATCCGGAAAACGGCATCGTGGAGATGGCCGTTCCCGCCGGCGTGGTGGCGGCCATTATTCCGGTCACCAATCCCACCTCCACGGCAATTTTCAAGGCCCTGATCGCGCTCAAGGGACGCAACACCATCGTGATGAGTCCGCACCCGAACGCGGTGCGCTGCATCCTGCAGACGGCGCGCGTGATGGCCGAGGCCGCCGTGAAGGCGGGCGCGCCGGAAGGCTCGATCGCCTGCCTGAGCCTGCCAACCCTGGAGGCCACCAACGAGCTGATGCGGCATCGCCAGACCGCCATCATCCTGGCCACGGGCGGCGCCGGCCTGGTGCGGGCCGCCTACAGCTCGGGTAAGCCCGCCCTGGGCGTGGGCCCGGGCAATGTGCCGGCTTACATCCACAGCTCGGCGGACGTGCCCAAAGCGGTGGCCGACATCCTGGCCGGCAAGTCGTTCGACTGGGGCACCATTTGCTCCTCGGAACAGCACATGGTAGTGGACAAGGCCGTGGCCGAACAGGCGCGCCTGGAGACCGAGCGGCAGGGCGGCTTCTTCCTGACGGCGGAGCAGGCCGCGGCCGTGGCCCGGGTGCTGATCCTGCCCGATTTCCGCGTCAATGGCAAAATGGTGGGCCAGTCTCCGGACCGCATCGCGCAGGCGGCGGGCTTTGCCGTTCCGCCGGGCACGCGCGCCCTGGTGGCGCCGCTCGACGGCATCGGCCGCCAGCACCCCCTCTCGGCTGAAAAACTCTCGCCCGTGCTTTCCTTTTTCACCGTGGCAGACTGGCGCGAAGGGCTCGACGTCTGCCGGCGCCTGCTGGAGTTCGGCGGCATGGGTCACACCATGGCCCTGCACGCGCGCGACGACCAGGTGCTGCGCGCCATGGCCCTGGAGCTTCCGGCCTTCCGCCTGGTGGTCAACACGCCGGCCCCGCACGGCTCGGTGGGGTGGACCACGGGTCTTTCGCCCTCCATGTCGCTCGGCTGCGGAACGCCCGGGGGAAACATCACTTCCGACAACATCTCGCCGATGCATCTGGTCAACATTAAACGGCTCGCCTACGAGCGCCGGCCTGTGGACCATGCCCACGCCGGCGCGGCGGCCACCGGGAGGGAGCCGGTCAACGCCCCCGCCCTGAAAGCGCCGGCCTCTCTCCTCGTGGCCCCGGCGGCGCCCGTGCCCAACCCCCCGGCGGCAGTCATCGACCGGGCCGAGATCGCTCGCATTGTGGACCGCGTTCTGGCGTCGCGCGCCAAAGCAGCCCCCGCCCGGCAGGCGACGCCCTCGGGTTCGTGCGCTCCGGCCCCGGCGAAGCAGGCCCAAGGTGCGGCTTCCGGACCGAGCGTGACGTTGCCCGCAAGTGCGCCGGGCGGACCCGTGCAAGCGAAGCCGGCCGAATTCGTCTGCGAGGACGACGTCCGGCGAGCGCTTACCAAGGGCGAGAAAATTCCCGTCGGCCCCCGCACCATCATCACGCCGGCGGCGCGCGATCTCGGCGAAGCCCGTGAGATTTTCGCACGCCGGCCCTGAATCCCGGCCCTGTCGCATTCAAGCCCCAAAACTGTGCGGCGGCCCATGGCCTCGCATTGCCTTGTTTCGGAATACTTACGGTTGCAAGTCTTGACAGGCGCACGATACTGGGCTTAACTACTCAGCAAGTGTGACGCTGGGGCGAGATTCGAGGGGGAGGCTTCTCCGCAGCCAGCGGACGTCTAATTGCCACCCCGCCGTCGGAGCAATGCACCGCCCGGATTATCGACACTCGAACCATCGCCATCACACTTTGGAGCAAGATTATGAGATCTCGTCAAGGCAGCAGCAGCGGTTTGAAGGTCCGGCGGGCTTCGCCGGGCCGGGTTACCGCGGGCTCGAGCCTGCTGCTGGCTGCAGTGGTGGCGGCACTTTGGAGCCCAGGCTTAACCCTGGGGGCACAATCAGAACTTGCCTGGGCCAAGGGCTTCCGGCAACAGGCGCCTGAACGAGGCGCTTCCGCGCCGGCTCCGGCAGCTCAGAACACGCAGCGCGCGTCCCGGGCCGGGGAGGGAGTGCGGGGCGCTGTTCACGCGAACTACGGCAGACTTCCGCTGAGCTTCGAGGCCAACCAAGGGCAGACCGATCCCCGCGTGGACTTTGTGGCGCGGGGCCGGGGCTACACCCTTTTCCTCACGAGGAATCAGGCCGTGGTGGCGCTGGCAAGGCCGGGGGACGCGAATCAGGCGAGCGAAGCGCAGCGCGAAACCGCAGACTCCGCACCGGGAAACCACGGTTCTGCGAGAGCGGGCAGCGGCGTTTTTCGGATGCGGCTGCTGAACGCCAACCCCGCCCGGGTGGTGGGTGCGGGTGAACTTCCGGGCCGAAGCAACTACTTTATGGGCCGCGATTCCCGCCAGTGGCGAACGAATATCCCCAACTACGGCAGGGTGGAATACTCGGCCGTATATCCCGGAGTGGATCTGGTTTACTACGGCAGCCAGGGTGAGTTGGAGTACGACTTTAGGCTGGCTCCCGGGGCCAACCCGAATGCGATTGCGCTCGCGGTCGGGGCGGATTCCGGGACGGACCGGACCGGCGAAGCGCCCCTCGAACTCGCCGACCATGGCGACCTTATGATCGCGACTGCCGCCGGCGAAATCCGGCTGCACAAGCCGGTGGCCTATCAGCTTGGCCCGAAGGGCACCAGGAAAGCCGTTCCTGTCGAGTACGTGGTGAAGACCGCCGGATCGAAGTCCAACCAACGCGGATCTCAAATAGCTTTCAAGGTTGGAACCTACGACCGCAGCCTTCCTCTGGTGATTGACCCCGTCCTGACCTATTCCACCTTCCTCGGCGGGAGTAATACTGATGTCGGGTACGCGATCGCCGTAGATGCTTCGGGGAACGCCTACGTGGCGGGAGCCACCGCGTCCACCGACTTTCAGGGCGCCAGCAGAGGGCCCTGCCCGACCTGCGGAATGAACCAGGGCGGAAGCTACGACGTGTTTGTCGCCAAGCTGAATTCGGCCGGCACTGCCCTGCTGTATTCCACCTACGTCGGGGGCAGCGGCGCCGATCAGGCGGCCGGCATCGCCTTGGACCCTTCCGGAGACGCGTACATCACCGGCCGGACCGATTCCGATAACTTCCCGACCACGACGGGCGCATACCAGACGGTCTGCGGGGGTCCGAGCGGCCCAAGCTGCACTTCTGGCGTCTACGACGCCTTCATCACCAAGCTGAACTCCAGCGGCACGGCGCTCCTGTACTCCACGTATCTTGGCGGGAGCACCGCCGACCAGGGTTACGGCATCGCGGTGGACAGCTCGGGGAACGCCTATGTGGCCGGCCCCACGACTTCTGCCACAACCTTCCCCATCACGGCAGGGGCCTTCCAGACAACGTACGGCGGAGGAATCGATGACGCATTCGTCACCGAGCTGAATCCTGCCGGGAATGGGTCGCAGGATCTGGTTTACTCAACCTTCCTCGGCGGAGCCGGCGCGGACCAGGCGGAAGGCATCGCCCTCGACTCCGCGGGTGACGTCTTCGTGGCCGGCCAGACCGGTTCGGCCGCGTTCCCTACCACGACTGGCGCTTACGACACCACTTGCGGGACGGATGGAAACTGCAACGGCGCGAATAATGACGCCTTCCTGAGCGAGTTGAGCCTGGCCGGCACAGGACATTCCGACCTGCTCTATTCCACCTACCTGGGCGGCAGCAGCACCGATGAAGCGAAGAGTGTCGCGGTGGACAGCGCAGGCAACGTCTACGTGACCGGCGATACCCTATCGTCGGACTTTCCGACCGCCGGCGCTTTCCAATTCACGCCGGGCGGGGGTCTCGACGCCTTTGTCACCAAGTTGAAGCCTGCCGGCGGCGGATTGAGCGACCTGGTCTACTCCACCTACCTCGGCGGCAGCGATGACGACCAGGGGAACATGATTGTGGTGGATGGCCTGGGTAACGCCTATGTGGCCGGTCTTACGACGTCGGCAAACTTCCCGGTCACTTCGGGAGCCTTGCAACCCGCCTGTGGCACGGACGGGACCTGCAACGGCGGACTGAATGACGCCTTCGTGTCGGTGCTCAGCGCCGATGGCTTGAACCAGATTTACTCCACCTTTCTGGGCGGCGCGAATGACGACGAAGCCTTCGGCCTGGCCGTGGACGCCTCCGGCATTGCCTACGTGACGGGCAGCACCACGTCGCGCGGTTCGAGCACTCCCGGCCAGGGCTTTCCGGTCGCCACGGGGGCGTTCCAGACGAGTTGCGGCACCGATGGAAATTGCGACGGCACCTCAGACGCGTTCGTCGCCAAACTGGATCTCGGCCCCGCCGTCAGTCTGTCGCATCTCAGGCTGGACTTCGGCCAGTTGGCGGTGGGCAGCAGCAGCGCCGCGCAGGTCGTGACGCTCACCGATAACGGCGTTGGGGCTCTGAGCAACACGAATGTTGCCATCACCGGAGCCCAGTCCTCTCAGTTCAGCGAATCCACCACTTGCGGCGCCATGCTGGCGGCGAACGGCGGCTCGTGCACCATCAGCGTCACGTTTAAGCCCACGGCGGTCGGACTGAAGAACGCGAACCTCACGATCACGGACAACGCCTCCGACAGCCCGCAGAACGTGCCCCTCACGGGCGGCGGTTCGACGGAAGGCTCGATCCAACTCGCTCCTGCGACACTCAGCTTCGGTAACCAGCTTGTGGGCACTTCGAGCGCTTCGCAGCCGGTCACTATGACGAACACCGGCCTGGCGACCATCACCATAACGTCGATAGCCGCCACCGCTCCTTTCAGCGAAACGGATAACTGCGACGGGACGCTGCCGGCCGGCGCAGCGTGCACCATCAACGTGACTTTCACGCCCACCACTTCGGGCGCACAAAGCGGGACCCTGACCGTGACCGATGACGACTCGCCTCCCACGCAAACCGTCAGCCTCTCGGGCACCGGCACCCAGGCGCAGGTGACCTTCACACCCACCAGCCTCAACTTCGGCAACCAAGTGGTGGGAACCACCAGCGCCGCCATGACGGTGATGGTCACCAACTCCGGCACCGGCTCCCTCACCATCACCAGTATTGCGGTCGGGGGCACGAACAACCTGGACTTCGCCGAAACCAACACCTGCGTTGGTTCAGTGACGATCACCAGTTGCACCATCACCGTCACCTTCACGCCCACCGCTGCCGGCGCGCGCAGCGCGGCACTGATGGTGACCGACAATGCTCCCGGGAGCCCCCAATCGGTGCCCTTGAGCGGAACCGGCACCAACGGCCCGGCGGTTACCTTGTCGCCCACCAGCCTGACCTTCGACAATCAAGCGGTGGGAACCTCCAGCCCTCCCATGAACGTCACGCTCACCAACTCGGGCACCGCAAGCCTGACGATCACCAGCATCACCGTGACGGGAAGCAATAGCACAGATTTCACCCAAACCAACACCTGCGTGAGCCCCGTCGGCGCCGGGAAGTCATGCACCATCATGGTGATCTTCACCCCCACGGCGTCCGGCTCGCGGAGCGCCACGCTGTCGGTAGCCGACGATGCCCCGGGCAGCCCGCAGACCGTGGCCTTGAGCGGAACCGGCACCGCGCCGGCGGTGACCTTTTCCCCCACAAGCCTCAGTTTCGGCGATCAGAACGTGAACACCACCAGCCCGGCCCAAGCCGTGACACTCACCAACTCCGGCACCGCTGATTTAAGCATTAGCGGTATCACCGTGACTGGGACGAACTCCAGCGACTTCCCCCAGACGAATACGTGCCTGTCGCTGGTGCCGGCGGGCGGCAATTGCACGATCACGGTGAACTTCAAACCGAGCGCGGGCGGCGCGCGATCCGCCTCAATCAGCGTGGCAGACAACGCTGCGGGCAGCCCGCAGGCGGTCGGCCTGTCCGGCAATGGAGTCACCGTCCCGCAAGTGATGCTGGCGCCGAACTCGGTGGCGTTCGGCGGCCAGAACGTCGGCACGAGCTCCACGGCCATGGTAGTCACGCTCACCAACACCGGCACCGCCACCTTGAACCTCACGTCCATCGCCATCGGCGGGGTGAACGCGGCCGACTTCGTCCAGACCAATACTTGCGGCACTACGGTGGGTGCGGGAAAGAACTGCACCATCAGCGTCACGTTTACGCCCGCGGCTGGAGGATCGCGTAGCGCCGCCCTGATGGTTACCGATAATGCTGCGGGAAGCCCCCAGACCGTGCCGCTGTCAGGGAGCGGGAAGGACTTTACGATCTCGGCCAGTCCGGGCTCGATCGGCGTCAATCCGGGTGTGACCGCAAATTACACGGTGACGCTGAAACCCGTCGGCGGATTCGACGAGACCGTGCAGGTGTCGTGCTCGGGCGCGCCCTCGGAGAGCAAGTGCACGCCTACGCCGGCCTCGCCCACCCTCGACGGCTCATCCTCGACGAGCGTGGCAGTGGCCGTAACCACCACCGCGCCCTCAGCCGCCCCGCCGGCGCGCCGCATGGCGCCGCCGCCGGCTCCTTCGGGCAAGCCGCTTGGCACGCCGGCGCTGTGGCTCGCGGCCCTGGGCCTGCTGGGCGCTCTCAGCCTGGTCCGGCGGCGCCGCCCCTGGGCGCTGCTGGCGGTGGCTGGGCTGTCGGTAATGCTGTGGGCCTCGTGCGGCAGCAGCAGTAGCAGCGGCGGCGGTGGGGGCAAGTCCGGGGGCACGCCGCCGGGCAACTACACCCTCACCATCACGGCCATCGGAGGGAACCAGACGCACACCACGATGGTGACCCTGACCGTGCAGTAGAAACGGCGTTCGAGATCCGAAGCCCGCCTCCCGCAGCGCGGACGTGCCGAGGCCGCGCCCTTAATGGAATCCCGCCTGCCCGGCGCCGGGTGGAGGGCCAGCACCCTCGCCGGCGCTGCGGCCCGCGTTCCGGAATCTGGTATCTCGATCAGCGGCGCAAGTCACCAGGGTGGCTTATCATCGATAGGCGGGCGCTGCGGGGTTATGCCGTCCCCTCCGTCCGCTGGCAGAGCCTCAATCGGAAAGGCGTACATGAAGATTTTGGTCCTCGGTGGCGACGGTTATCTGGGTTGGCCCACGGCCATGTACCTCTCGGCCCGCGGCCACGACGTGGGGGTGGTGGACAACTTCGCCAAGCGGCGCTGGGAGATGGAGCTCAACGTGGAGCCGCTCATCCCGATCCACACCCTGCACGACCGGGTGCGGGCGTGGCGCGAGGTGACCGGGCGCGCCATCGAGCTCTTCGTGGGTGACCTTCGCAACTACGGCGTGGTGCTCGAGGCGGTGCGAAGTTTCCGTCCCGAGGCCGTGGTCCACTATGGCGAGCAGCCCTCCGCGCCCTACTCGATGATGGACCACAATCGCGCCGTCTTCTCGCAGACCAACAACATCGTGGGCACGCTGAACCTGCTGTGGGCGCTGCACCGGGCCGCCCCCGAGTGCCACCTGGTGAAGCTCGGCACCATGGGCGAGTACGGCACGCCGAATATCGACATTGAGGAAGGCTTTATCGAGATCGAGCACCGCGGCCGCCGCGACGTATTGCCTTTCCCCAAGCAGCCGGGAAGCTTCTATCACCTCTCCAAGGTCCACGACAGCCACAACATCTTGTTCGCCTGCCGCGTCTGGAAGCTGCGCTCCACCGACCTCAATCAGGGTGTGGTCTACGGAATTGAAACCGCCGAGACCGAGATTGACTCGCGCCTGGCCACCAGTTTCCACTACGACGAGGTGTTCGGCACGGCGCTCAACCGCTTCTGCGTGCAGGCCGTGGCGGGCATCGCGCTCACCGTTTACGGGGGCGGCGGCCAGACCCGCGGCTTCCTAAACATTCGCGACACCTTGCGCTGCGTGGAGCTCTCCATCTTGAATCCGCCCCAGGCCGGCGAATACCGGGTGTTCAACCAGTTCACCGAGACCTTCACCGTGCTCCAACTCGCCGAGCTGGTGCAGTGCCAGGCCGCGAAGCTCGGGATCGAAGCTCGCGTAGACCACCTGCAGAATCCGCGGCGGGAGGCGGAGGTGCACTACTACAATCCGCGCCACCAGAAGCTGCTCGACCTCGGCCTGCAACCGCACTTGCTCTCGGACGTCCTGATCGATAGCGTGCTCGGGCGCATTCGCGAGCACGCCGGCCGCATTAAGCCGGACATCATCATGCCGCGCGTGCGCTGGGACGGAACCCCATCGCCCTGACCGCCACGGCGGGGATTGCCCCTTGAACCGCAGAGCACGCCATGGTCAGCGATGATCCCGGTCCAGAAGGCTGCGGCAACCTGGGGCCGGAGATCGCGCCAGGAAAAGTTCCGCGTCGCGCCCCGGCTGCACATAGCGCGCAATTTTGATCTTTTTTTCTCTGCGTCTGCGGGCCGCTGTGGTAAAGCTGTTTAGTTCTTTCGCGGCAGCTCTGGTGCGAGCGCGCGAAACCGTTTTACTATGCAACTGCTTCTGCTCGGTGCCGGGATGGGGATTGTGGGCGGCCTGGTTCCGAGCCCGCTGCACCTCATCGCGCTTGCGCAAGTGGCCCTGGGGCGCTGGTCCCGCGCCCTCATCATTCTAATTGCCCCTCCGCTGGTCATAGACGGCGGCCTGCTGGCGGCCACTCTTTTCTTCTATCAAATCATCCCGCACGACATCGCGCACGATGTGGCGTACGTAGGCGGCGTCACCCTGATCGCCCTGGCCGGCTATGCGCTTCACGCCATGCGCCGCCAGAGCCACCAGGAGCTCGCCGCCTCCGCCGCGCTCACTTACGCCAGTGTCTCGGCCGCGTCACTGGCCGAGCTCACCGCCCCGGGCACCTGGATCTACTGGCTCACCGTGGCCGGGCCCGTGCTGGCCGAAGGGCGCGTGGAGGGCTACTGGCATGTGGTGCCGTTTTTCGCAGGCGGCCTGGTGGGCTACTACGGCGCCGCCGTGGTGAGCGTCTGGCTGCTCGCCTGGGGCGCTAGCCTTCATCGACACTTCAAACGTTATCTCTTCCTGGTGGCCAATCTGCTGCTGCTCGTGCTGGGCATTTCCTACCTCATCCGCGCCCGTTGGGGCCATTAGTCTGAGTGAAGGGCGGTCTCGCTGCATCCATAAGGCGAGGTTGCTGCGGTCCGTTCGCCCACTTGCGAGCAAGGACAGCGCTCGCCGTACGCGACCACTGGCCTATAATGGTTGGTCGCCCATGAGCCCTCCGCAAAACAATTCTGCATTTGCCGCAACCGCTGCGGCTGCAAGGGATCTCGCGCCGCGCAGCCGGATTCCGGCCGTGTTCCGCTCGTTGCGCTACCGGGACTTCGCACTCTTCTGGACGGGCAATTTCCTCAGCAATATCGGCACCTGGATGCAATCCCTGGCGCTCGGCTGGCAAATCCTGTTGATGACGAACTCCCCGTTTCTGCTAGGGCTGAACGGCTTTCTGGGCTCACTCCCGTCGCTGGTGTTCTCGCTGCCCGGCGGGGCCATCGCGGACCGTCTGAGCCGGCGCAAGCTGATGCTGAGCACGCAGACCAGCATGGCGGTGCTGGCGCTGGCGCTCGGGCTGCTCACTTCGTTCCGGGTGGTTACCGTCAACGAAATCCTGCTCATCAGCTTCCTCACCGGCCTCGCCTCGGCGCTGAACAATCCGGCTTATCAGGCCCTGGTGCCCGATCTGGTGCCGCGGGAGAACATCGTGAACGCGGTGGGGCTCAATTCGGCGCAATTCAACATGTCGCGCGCGATCGGGCCCACCCTTGCGGGGCTCGCCCTCGGCGCCGTCGGGGTGGCCGGCTGCTATTACCTGAACTCCTTCAGCTTTCTCGCCCTCATCATTGCCCTGCTGGTGCTTCATCTTCCGCCCCGGCGCCGGGCGAGCGGGCCCGGCGTATGGGCCGCCATGCTCGACGGCCTGCGTTTCGTCAATCGTCATCGCCTGCTGATCATCCTGCTCTCGATCCCATCCTTTCTCAGCCTTTTCGGCCTGCCCTTCGTAGTGCTCATGCCGGTATTCGCCCGCGACCTGCTTCACCTCGGAGCCTCGGGCCTGGGCTACCTGATGGCTGGGGCGGGGCTCGGCGCCGTGCTGTCCGCCCTCAGCCTGGCGGCGCAAAGGAACGCCGAAGGGCGAGGCGGATTCATCATGTCGAGCGCCGCGGTGTTTTCGCTGGCCCTGATTCTGCTCGCCCGCGCCCAATCCTTCTGGTGGTCCTTCTTTCTCCTGGCCGTGCTGGGGGCCACCATGGTAGGGGCCCTGGCGCTCACCAACACCACCCTGCAGCTCGTCAGCCCGCCCGAGCTCCGCGGCCGCATCATGAGCTTTTACACGCTCACGGTGCTGGGCCTGGCGCCGCTTGGCAGTCTCTGGGTGGGCACGGTGGCCGAGAAGCTCGGCACGCGGTTTGCTCTGTCGCTCGGCGGAGCCGTGTGTCTCCTTTACTTTGTCATCCTGCTCGTCGCGCTGCCCCGGCTTCGCCGGGTGGCCAGGCTGCCCTGGCCCAGCCTCGCCGCACCTCAGAGCGCCTCGGCGGAAGCCGGGGTGGCCTAGAAGGCGGCCCCGGCCCGAGCCTCTCGTGGCCGGCGCCCGGCAACGAACTCTTGCCATTTCGCCTTTTATTCGCCTACAATACTGATGACGGTTCAGCCAGGGAGGTCCTGATGGCTCTAACAAAACGGCAGAAGGACGTGCTCGATTTCTTGGTGGATTTCCTCAACCACAAGGGCTACGCACCGAGCTTCGAGGAGATCGCGCACTCGCTCAATCTCTCGTCGCTCGCCACCGTGCACAAGCATGTGGCCAATCTCGAGCGCAAGGGCTTCATCCGGCGCGGCTACAATCAGAGCCGATCGATTGATGTGGTGGCGATGCCGGGCCGCGTGCCGTTCACCAAGACGGCACGGCGCGGAGCGGGCCTGGCGATCGACCCAG
>DATJAQ010000261.1:0-7819 GCA_035516075.1 Terriglobia bacterium
GGTCGCGGGATTGATTCGGGGCGGGGGACTGGCGGGCTACCTGCTCGGCCTGGCGCTGGTCAGTGGATTGAATCGGCTGGGCGCAGGCCTGGTGGCCGGCGCGGTGTTCCTGGCGTCGTTGTTTCTGGTTACCAAGTTTTCCTTCGCCACGGTCGGCCTTTTTCTGAAGAGGCAATTCGCCCCGCTGGCGGGCGTGGGCGCGAGCTGGCGCGCGTGGCGCGAGGCCCGCGAGCGCAAGCGGCTGAAGCGGAAACTGGAGGCGGAGCGCAAATCCGGCAAGCCCGCCATTGTGGTGGATCGCGCCGCTTCCGGCCCGGCCGCTCCCGGCGGCCCGCGCACCGCCCCCTTCGAGCCTGAAATTCAGCGACGGTTGGTGCCGCGCCCGGCGGAGCTCGAGGACGACGACGCCCTTGGAGAGGATTCCATCTTTCGCGAAGGCTCCGTGCCCCGCCTGGCGCCCCGCGTGGTTGCCGGGCAGGGCCTCGGCCTCACGCCGGGGGCCGCCGCCCCGCCCGCGGCGGGCGCGGCCAAACGCGCGCCGCGCGTCGTGGGGCGCGGGACGCGGAAGTACAAGCTGCCCAGTTCCACGCTGCTGCGTCCGGCCGAGGAGGAGCAGGGAGTGGACGAAGACGAGCTCAAGGAGCGCGCCCTGCGCCTGGTGGAAAAGTTCGCCGAGTTCGGCGTCACCGGCACCGTCACCCAGATCCATCCGGGGCCCGTGGTCACCACCTTCGAGTTCAAGCCCGAGGCGGGGATCAAATACAGCCGCATCACCAACCTGGTGGACGACCTCTGCCTGGCCTTGAAAGCCGAGTCTATCCTCATCGAGCGCGTGCCCGGCAAATCTACCGTTGGCATCGAAGTCCCCAACCTTCACCGCGAGGTGATCTATCTGCGCGAGTTGATCGAGGCGGCCGATTTCGCGGGCTCGGCGTCGAAACTCACCCTCTGCCTGGGCAAGGACATTACGGGCAAGATGAAAATGGGCGACCTTACCCAGATGCCGCACGTGCTGATCGCGGGATCGACGGGCGCGGGCAAGAGCGTGGCCATCAATTCCATGATCGTCTCCATGCTCTACAAGGCCACCCCCGACGAAGTGCGCCTGATCATGATCGATCCCAAGCGCCTGGAGCTGAACCTCTACGACGGCATTCCGCACCTCTACACGCCCATCGTGACGGAGCCCAAGGTGGCCGCCAACGTCCTGCGGCGCGCCACCCTGGAAATGGAACAGCGGCTGAAGAAGCTGGCCGAGCACGGCGTGCGCAACATTGAGCAGTACAACCGGCTGTTCGAGGCCGAATCCACCCTGAATCTCTTCGACGCCAACGGCCAGACCGAGGGGCCGCTGCCTTACCTGGTGATCGTCATCGACGAGCTGGCCGACCTGATGATGGTGGAGCCGCAGACGGTGGAGGAGTCGATCACCCGCCTGGCGCAGATGGCGCGCGCGGTGGGCATCCACCTGATTCTCGCCACCCAGCGGCCGTCGGTGGACGTCATCACCGGGCTCATCAAGGCCAATCTGCCGTCGCGCATTTCTTTCCGGGTGGCCTCCAAGGTGGACTCGCGAACCATCCTCGACGCCAACGGAGCCGAGGCCTTGCTCGGCCGGGGCGACATGCTCTTCCTGCCGCCCGCCACCTCGCGCCTGCAGCGCCTGCACGGGCCCCTGGTGATCGAG
The DNA here is from genome assembly GCA_035516075.1 of Terriglobia bacterium. Lineage (GTDB taxonomy): Bacteria > Acidobacteriota > Terriglobia > UBA7540 > UBA7540 > Gp13-AA77. Next base: position 1,688 of record DATJAQ010000261.1, read on the forward strand.
AAGGAAATCAACAAGGTGGTGGACTGGTGGAAGGCGCAGTCGCCGGCCCAGTACAACGAGGAATTTCTGCGGCCCATCGGGGATCGCGAGGGCGGGGAACTGGACGGCGACGACGACGAGGAGGCCGGCGAGCTCGACGAGGTCTACGAGGAGGCGGTGCGGCTGGTGGTGGAATCGGGCAAGGCCTCCACCTCGCTGCTCCAGCGTAGGCTACGGCTAGGCTACGGCCGGGCGGCGCGGCTGCTGGACCTGATGGAGCGCGACGGCATCATCAGCGCCCCGGACGGCGCGCGTCCGCGCGAAGTGCTGAAGCGGCCGGAATGGCTGGGTGAAGTGGAAGAGCCGCTGCGCTAGGCGCCGTGGGGCCGGACGCCGCGCGGCGCCGCACCGTTCGCGGCCACGCGGCCGATTGACAGAAATCGGCCGGGCACCCCAAAATAGTTACACCGTGCCGCGGTAGCTCAGGTGGTAGAGCGCAGCCCTGAAAAGGCTGGCGTCGGCGGTTCAACTCCGTCCCGCGGCACCAACGCACCCCACCCCCATCGCCCGACTAAGGGTTGCTCTCCTGGGCCGTAAGCCTGCCGTTGTCTTCCAGGTTGTGCATGCCGAGCCACGTCACCAGGGCTTTGTACTGCCAGGACTGTGTCTTCTCGGGCCAGCGGATGCCGCCGGCGTGGGAGAGGCCGCCCGGCTCGCCTTCGCGCAGGCTGGTGGGTTTGCGCACGATGAAACTGTTGGTGGGCGCTGCTTCGTCGATCACGCGATGCGCGGACTGGTAGTTGTTCACGAGCTGCTCCACGGAGAATTGACCCTCGCGCGTTTCGGGCGAGAGCAGGTGCAGGATGGCGTGGGTGGAGTGGCAGTTGATGCAGGCGATGCCGTCCGGGCCCGGCGTGGCGAAGATGGGCTCGACGTGCTGAACGAAATAGGCAAAGTCGAGCTGCTTGTCAGGAGGCGTCTCGAGCTTCGCGCCCTTCAGCCAGTCGCGCACGATTTCAAAGTCCGGATCGTATTGGTTGGCCCAGAACACGCCCCCGTCGTGTTCCATGCCGCGGGCCTGGCCCTCCTGAGTGCGCGGGTCGAGCGGCTTCAGCAAGAGCTTGCTGTGGGCGGGGTTCTGGCGGTCGATCACCGGCAGCACGGAGACGAAGTTCAGGCGCGATTGTTCGAGTGAGTAGTGGCCGTCCGCGCCGGGCGCCAGAATTCGGAATGAGCCCGAGGCGTTCGCCTGTGGAGTATGGCAGTCCACGCAGGCCTCGTTGCCGTACTTCTTCACGAAGAGCGGCTGGACGAAGGCCGTGAAATAGTTGAAGTCGAACGGCACATCGGCGGTCGCGACCTTTTCGCCCGACAGCGAAAGCAGCGGCCTGGCGGCCCGACGCGCCGGGATTGCCATGCCGAGCGCCCGCGAAGCGCGCAACTGGACGTTGGGATCGCCTTCCTGCAGGGCGGTGAGCAACAAGGGATGCGCCTCGCGGCGCGCGTCGCCGCCGCCGCCGTCGATCTCGGCCAGCAGGTCGACGGCGTTGCTGCGCACACTGAGATCGTCATCCTGCAGGCAGGCGCCGAGCCCTTGGATGACTGCGGGAACGGCCTTCAGGACGGACGAACCTGCGACCACCTGCAGCAATTGCGGCCGCAGGCCGCTTTGCCCGTTCTTGAGAAAACCGGCGATCAACGATTGGATATCGGGGTTGGCCAGAAGCGGGTTCGCGGGGGTCTTCGTGGCATCCACCGTGTAGACGGTGATCTCGGGAGTGCCGCGCAAGACGTCCACGGCCACCATGCGCGCGGACCGGTCGGCGTCGGACGCCGAGGTCTGCTTGAGGGCGCCCACAATCGCCGTGAATGCCCGCTGCCCTTGATCGTCGTTTTGATGCTGCCGGTAAATCCAGCCCAGGTTGGCGAGCGCTTGATTCCGCACGCGGCCGTCGGGATCTCGAAGGGCCGCGAAGATCGGCTCGAGCAGCGAATCGTCCTGCGATTCGTTGTTGCGCGAGATCCACTCCAGGGCCGCGGCCCGGCTGTCGGCGTGCGAGCTAGCGAGGACTTGGCGCAGCACGCCGACGGCGCCGGGATCGGTCGCCACGGGGGACGACGGAGTTCGATCCCATCCGATCGCCGGAAGCCGGTCTCGGACAAGATAAAACAGGCCGACGAGCGCCAGCGCCGATGCCACGACGAACTTCATTGCGACTTTCATGGTTGACCTTGCGAAGCCGAGTTGCCCGGACTCTTGCCTTGCCTGGACGTCCGGTGGGCGTGGGGCGACGCCTGCTCGCCCAGGTCGTTGGCGGCGCCGGAGCGAGCCTCCGCTATTGGCTTCCTCCGCCCGCGGACGATGCCGCCGGAGTCCCGGCGCTGGGATTCGGGGAATGAAACCACGACGGAAACTTGGCCAGCTCCTGTTGAGCCACGTCGCGCGCGTGAGGATCGTTGGAATTGAGGTGGTTCATGACGGCGAGCACGAGATCGCGGTCCAGCGCTTCGCGGGCCACCGCGGCGGCTTCCAGCGCCTTCGAGGCGATCGCAGGATCGGGCGAGTTGATCAACGGCAGCAGAGCGTGCACCATCGTCTCAGCGGCGTCGTGGTCGTAGAAAGTGATCGAATCGTAGTCATTCCCGATGCCCCCGCGCAGGAAGTAGTAGTCGAGCGCCGTCAGCACCGTCTGCCGCGCCGTGGGATTTTCCGGCTTGAGCGCCGCGGCCAGTTCTTGCGTCACAGGCCGTTCCACCTCGGCGATGCGGGCCGCCTCAGCGCGCTCGCGGTCGCTCTTGAGCGCCATGGAGCGCAGCCAGTTGGAGTGGAACTGCACGGTGTTGTCGTCGAGGATGTTGTAAATCGCCTGAGCCACGTTCAGGCGCACCAGGGGGTCTTCGCGCTCCACGGACGCGCGTTGCAGGAAGGCCTGCTCGATCTGGCGTCGCAGGGTGAAGTCGTCGGTGCGATACCACCATCGCCAGAGCGCCTTCAGCGACTCGATGCGCACCAGCAGGTCGGGATCGTTGACGTGCTCGACCAGGGCGCGGGCCACGTCTTCGCGGTCCACCATGTGATACCAGTATTGGTAGAAGACGCGAGCTGCGCCGCGGCGAGTGTAATCGTCGGAACTGCCGAGCGCAACCTTTACCGCGTCCGCGGCGCCCGGCACACCGTCATTGCCGAGCTGGCGCAGACTCCACGCGGCGGCGCGGCTCACCATCTTGGTCCGATCGCCGAGAAGGCTTTCGAGCGGCGCCACCGCCCCTTGGAAAGGCGCTGGATCGGGCGCGTCCACCGCCATGCGGCCGATGGCGGCGGCCGCCGCCTGGCGAATCAGGGGCTCAGGGCTTTGCAGAAGCGGAAGGGTGCGCTTCAGCGCCACGGGGCTGTGATCGTACCACACCTGGTCGAGCCAGTTCAGGTCGGCCACCAGGCCGTCCGCGTGCCCGCCGGCCGGGCTGCCAGCCGGCGGAGGCGGAGCCACCGGGGGACCTCGGCGCGGGTACATCTGCGACAGGCCCATGATCGCCCAGCTTGTTTCGAGGTGCGGCTGCAGGAAGAGCTCGCCCTTGTTGTCGAGCCAACCGCCGAAGTCGCGCTGCAGGCCAAGCAGCCAGTGCACCGCCCTCTGCACGCGAGGATCGTGCATATCGTAACCGGCCAACTTGAGGGTGTAGAGCACCTCGCCGGTCGTGAACTGCAGGCTGGGGTCGGTCTTCTTCTCGAAGGGCGCGCGGGCGGCGGCGTCAAAGAACTGCTCGTTCGACATGTACTCGGCCGTCACCCAGCCGCCGTCGGTGTGCTGGCGGTCCAGGATCTTCCGGATGTTCTCCTGGATCGCCGGCCCAAACCGCGCCCGCAGCCGGGGGTCAGCCTTCACCATCATCAGCATGCCCTTCGTCTGCTCCAGCATATCTTCAAGGTCGTTAGTGGGGGCCGAGGTCATGAGGTCTTCGATGCGGGCCGCGGACTTCGCCAGGCCAGAGGCTTCAGCCGTCGTCGCGGACGCCTTGGCATCGCGCCCGGCCATGGTGTGAAGCAGGAACCAGGAGTCCGTGGCCACGCGGAAATCGCTGATGGGCCGGTTGCCGTCGAACTCGTAGTTCCGCGTCTTGGTGGGCTGGAACTTGTCCATGTAGTGGACCGTATCGACGCGCGGCAGTTTTGCACGGGCGTCGTATACGAGTTGCGGATAGTGGGTGAGAAACGAGGGCGTCTCGGTGGGCCGGTGGCTCACCTCGTTCTCGTACATCAGCAGCATGGTGCCGAGGCGGCTGATGCCGTTGGTGGGTGCGAGTTCAAAGCGCAGCCAGTAGGTGTTTTTGAAGCCGTAAAGCGGTGCCGGCGCGTTGTAGAGCTTGTCGATCATGAACTTGAACTCGGGAGCGTTGCGCACCGTGTAGCCGTTGCGCACCGCCGTGAGGGTGGAAAGCATGGTGAAGTGCGCTGGGTGGCACGTGATGCAGCGCTCGGTTTCGTCGGTCACGTTTTCGGCGCGCGTTCGCACGGCGCCCTTACGCGGTGTGTTGGAGAAGAACGAATCGCCCACGTCCACCATGTAGCGCATGGCAAGGTCCACGGCCTTCTGCGGGTCGCTGTAGGGTGGCACGTCGAAAAGGGAAGTGCGCAGGCTCCAGCTCGGATGGTTAGCCTTCACGCTCAGGTAATAGCGGCCCGGCGTGAGAACGCGCGTCACAAACTTGAAATCCACCAGCTCGTCCGTCTGGTCGTCATGACGAATCTCGGTGGGATCTTTTCCACGCACGTACTCGGCAAGGTGCAGTCCCTGAGGCCCGTTCTCCTGGCGATAGACCTTCAGGGTGCAGGGCACGTCGCGATCGAGCAGGTCGAGTTCGAAGAAGGCCAGCTTCGGCGTCGAGTCTTTGTACTCAAAGGTCAGCCATTGCCATCCGTTTTTGCCTTCGTTGGTGTTATAGAGGTATTCGATGTCGTCCGAGGTCCCGAAAACCGTGCGACCGAGCGCCATGGGCGCGGCGTGCTGCCAGTCCCGGGCGGTGTTCGGGACCAATTGAACAGCGCTGTCGGCGGGGACCGCGAGAGGGCGAAGGGCGACGCGGTACCCGATGGCCTCCCGCGCGCCCGCGCTGTCCGGGGCGGCCAGGGTGAGCTTCCCCGCGCCCGCCTGGGCAGCGCGCACGATAAAGTACGCGCCCGGGTCGCCCGCGTGCAGGCCTTTGGCGATAGCCGGATTGCCCGCCGATTCGAAGCTGAGGTTTACTCGTGGCGCCGGGGCCACGATGTCTTCCTTTACGGCGTTGAACGTGATCGGCGAAGCGATCGTGCGCGGCACAAGCTCGTCCGGCGTGGTGAGCGTGGAGGGCGAGTCGAGGCTGATGTCAACCGAGTAGTAGGCGCCTGGGGCAAGGCTGGGCGTGGTCCAGTCTCGCGTCTGGCCCGGGCGAAGGGAACCCGTCGAGGTGTGGTTGAGGCCAATCGAGGCTGGCTCCGCCGGAGCCGTGGGAGCGCCGTGCCCGGCGGCGGCGAATACCGGCGCGGCGCCTGGGTCGATGACGGCTTTCCTGGAGGACCGCAATGTCCATGCGCCCAGCAGCGTGGCGCTCGCAACCAGCCCAGGTACCATGCGTCGCCAAGACCCGCGTGGCGTTCGATGGCGCGAAAAATCAGCCTGCCGCTCCATAGCTTAAGCCTCCGTCGAAGGGCTTCACCTATCCTTCCGACTTTACGCCGAGCCTCGGCCGTAAACAAGAGGGTTTCAAGGCAGGGGTGCACGATGTGGAAGCGCGAAGGCTGGGCGTTTGTGAGTGGAGAGGGGCCTTCTCGTGGTGGCTGACAGTGTAGGGTGCCGCCGGAGAGGAGAGCCCTGGGTGCCAGACTTTCCGGCTCCAGGCCTATCATCGCCCGGCTTTCCCCTAAAATCGGCGGTCGCTCTCAGGACTTCTGGGAGCGCCGAACCACGCGGAAGGCGGCTTGAGGGCACTTTCTGGTTATTGTCGTGCACCCGGCACTGACCTTCGTCAATTGTAGCACCTGTCAAGCCATTGAAGAATGTAACTTTCAAGAGAGCCGTCAAGCCATCAGAAATGTAACTCTACGGGGTGGCCGTAATCCTTTCTCTGGAACGCCGGTAAAGCGCTCCGGGGCTGAGGCGCTGGTGCGCCAGGCGGTAA
>DATJAQ010000262.1:0-15510 GCA_035516075.1 Terriglobia bacterium
TACGCCTCCTGGCGCTGGAGTATCACGCGCTCCTCCGCGATCCGGAGGACAGCGCCCGCCAAATGGCCGACTTTCTCGAGGTGCCGCTGGATGTTGAGGCCGTGGCGCGGCAGGTGGACCCGGCGCTGCACCGCCAGCGCAAAAGCGAAGGCCGGGAGCCTATCGGAGGGCGCCGATGACGGCTTGGGTGAACTCGTCGGTGGAGGCCTTGCCGCCTACGTCGCGCGTGAGGTGCCGGCCTTCGGTATAGACCTGGTGGATGGCCAGCTCCACGCGGCCGGCGGCGGCGTCCTGGCCGAGGTGGCGAAGCATCAGGATGGAGGAAAGCATCAGGGCGGTGGGGTTCGCGATCTTACGGCCCGCGATGTCGGGCGCGCTGCCGTGCACGGCCTCAAAAAGGGCGCATTGATCTCCGAGATTGGCGCCCGGCACTAGGCCGAGGCCGCCCACCAAGCCGGCCGCGAGGTCTGAGATGATGTCGCCGTAGAGGTTCTCGAGCAGCAGCACGTCGAATTGCTGCGGCTTCATCACCAGTTGCATGCAGCAGTTGTCAACGATCACTTCACGATGCTGGATGTCGGGGTACTCGGCGGCCACCTTGCGGATGCAGTCGAGAAACAGGCCGTCCGAGAGTTTCATGATGTTGGCCTTGTGCACCGCGGCGATGCTCTTGCGCCCGAACTTGCGGGCGTACTCGAAGGCGAAGCGGGCGATGCGCGTGGAGGCGTATTCGGTGATGATTTTCAGGCTTTCCACCACGCCCGGCACCACCACGTGCTCGAGTCCGGCGTAGAGCGATTCGGTGTTTTCGCGCACCACAATAAGATCAACGCCGTCGAAGGGGGTCCGGATCCCCGGGAGGCGCTGGACGGGGCGGAAATTGGCGTAGAGGTCGAGTGCGCGGCGCAAGGCCACGTTGATGCTCTGGTGGCCGGTGCCGATGGGAGTGGTGAGAGGGCCCTTCAGGCCGACGCGAGTCTCCAGCACTGAGGCGACCACCGGATCGGCGTGCAGGTCCTCCTGGCGGCGGCCCACGATGGGTTGGGCGTTCTTTTCCACCCACTCGATTTCGGCGCCGGCGGCGTCGAGCAGGGTGACGGTGGCCGCCGCGACCTCAGGGCCGATGCCGTCCCCGGGGATGAGGGTTACACGACACTTCGAGGAGCCGGCCGTAGAAATCATCGCGCTATTCTATCATCGGCCTTGATCCGGAGGTTAAGCGCGCTTGACGAAAATGGGTATGCGGGAGACTGACAAGGGCAGAAGAGGAATCCGGGGAGGTCCCGGAGCCAGCCCAAGCTTGCTTCCAAGCCGCTGGCTCTGGGCCTTCCCCGGCTCCTTCGCGGAGGGGGGACCGCGGCGCCTCCATAAATGCCTAAGGCGCTTTGGAGGCGCACCTCCGGACCTGCAAACGAAGCACCAAATCGCGGCGCCTGCTAAGTGCTGCGTTGGCTCGCGGCGGCTGCGCAGCGGCTCGAGCCGGAGTGTAAAATCTGCGCACGCGCCGACGGAGTCGAGCAAATTTTTCAGGGTTCCACCCTGGGGGCCGCGCCGTTTTGTCCGCGCGCCTTGATTCTCCCGGACGGGTCTGCTAACCTTAACGGGAGCGATAAGATTTCGCGCGACGGCGCTTGGAGCCGGCGAAGAAAAGGAGCTGGAAATGGCTACATCGTTGGAAATAACACCGTACGCCGCCGAAAAGGTAAAGGAGATCATGGCGCAGCAGGATCCGTCGCCCGCCGGGCTCCGGGTTTCGGTGGTCGGAGGGGGCTGCTCGGGCTTCTCCTACCAGATGAACTTCGAGAGCCAGACGAACCCCATCGACAAGGTGTTCGATTTTGAAGGCCTGAAGGTGTTTGTCGACCAGGCGTCGCTGATGTATTTGAAGGGCACGAAGATCGACTTCGTAGAGACGCTAGAGGGTTCAGGCTTCAAATTCGAAAATCCGAACGTCAAGTCCACCTGTGGCTGCGGCAGTTCATTCACCGTGTAGCCGGTCCCGGCTTTTGCGACAGAGGCCCCGGCGCGCGCTCTTGACGAGCGGGCTCCGGGGCTTCGCATTTCAGGAACCCGCGCCTTGAAGCGGCTCCGGCCCCGCGCATGCGTATCGCCCTCGCTCAGATCAACACCACGGTGGGAGAATTTGGCGGCAACGTGGAGCGTATCGTGCGCTTCGCGCGCCACGCGGCCGGACGCGGCGCTGACTTGGTGGTTTTCCCCGAGCTTGCCCTCACCGGTTATCCCCCGCGCGACTTGGTTGAGGAACCTCGTTTCGTGGAGCGCTCTGAGCGCGAGTTGGAGCGCCTAGCCGGCCTGGTGCCGGAGCTGCGCATCCTGGTGGGCTACGTGCGCCGTTCGGGTGCGACGCAGGGCAAGCCCGTGGCGGACTCAGCCGCATTGCTCTACGGTGGCCGGCGGATGCTGACGTACGACAAGATGCTGCTGGCGTTTTACGACGTCTTCGACGAGTCGCGTTACTTCGAGCCGGGGGGCGCGCCGGCCTTCTTCGAGGTTGGGGAAAAGCGGCTGGGCGTGAGCATCTGCGAAGATGTGTGGAACGACAAAAACTTCTGGAAGCAGCAACGGTACCCCCATGACCCGGTCGAAGACTCGGTCCGCGGCGGTGCCTCCGTTTTGCTGAATATCGCCGCCTCCCCCTTCGATACCGCCAAAATCGAATTGCGCCACCGGATGCTTCGGACCATCGCGCGCGAACGCCGCCTGCCGGTGGTCTACGTGAATCAGGTGGGTGGTAACGACCAGCTTGTGTTCGACGGTTCCAGCATGGTTCTCGACGCGACGGGCGAAGTGGTGGCGCGTGCGCGTGCGTTTGTAGAGGACCTGGTTGTATTCGATACCGAGTCAAGCGCGGGTGAGGTTCGTCCGGGTCCGGGCTCGGAAGTGGAGGCGGTCTACGAGGCGCTCAAGCTGGGGACGCGCGATTATCTGGAGAAGTGCGGTTTCCGGAAGGCACTGATAGGCGTCAGCGGCGGCATCGACTCGTCGCTGGTGGCGGCGATTGCCGCCGATGCGGTCGGCCCCGACAACGTCGTGGGCGTCAGCATGCCTGGGCCGTACTCCTCGGAAGGCAGCGTGAGCGACGCCGCGGCCCTGGCCCGCAACCTCGGAATGGATTTGCGCGTCATCCCTATCACGCCCATCTTCGACGCCTACCTCACCACCCTCGATCCCGCCTTCGGTGACCTGCCCCCCGACGCCACTGAAGAGAACGTGCAGGCGCGGATTCGGGGTAACATCCTGATGGCGCTCTCGAACAAGTCCGGCGCGCTGGTGTTGAGCACCGGCAACAAGAGCGAGCTGGCCGTGGGCTATTGCACGCTCTACGGAGACATGGCGGGCGGGCTCGCGGTGATCGCCGATGTGCCGAAGACGCTGGTGTACGAGCTGGCGCGGTTTGTGAACCGCGAGCGGGAGAGGATACCACAAGCGTCGATCGCGAAGCCGCCTTCGGCGGAGCTTCGGCTGAACCAAACCGACCAGGATACGCTGCCGCCTTACGACACTCTGGATGCCATCCTCCGGGCTTACATTGAGGAACACCAGGGTGCGGAGCAGATCATCACGAGGTGGGGATTCGATGCCGCGCTCGTGCGCGAGGTCATCCGGCGCGTAAACGGAGCGGAATATAAGCGCCAGCAGGCGGCTCCCGCCCTGAAGGTGACGGCCAAGGCCTTTGGCATCGGGCGGCGCTACCCGATCGCGAACCATTACCTGGAGTAACGCGCCAGCCCGATGGCGGGCGCAGGCGTTCTTTGTTAACCATGGCGCCGATTAGGCCTGAAATCCCCGCCACCATGCGAGCGCTCGAAATTCGCGCTTACGACGGGCGTCCGGAGAGTCTCGCAATCGTCACCCGGCCTGTGCCCGCTCCGGGCCCCGGCCAGATCCTCGTGCGCATACGCGCCGCGCCCATCAATCCTTCGGACCTCATGTTCCTCCGCGGGCTTTACGGATTCCGCAAGGAACTTCCGGCCATCCCGGGCTTCGAGGGCAGCGGTACGGTGGTGGCCGCCGGGAAGGGCATGATGGCGCGGGCGCTACTGGGCCGGGGTGTGGCCTGCGCCGCTGCCGACGCGAGCATTGCCTGGGGAACATGGGCGGAGTATCTGGTAACCTCGGCGAAGTTCGCCGTGCCGCTGGCTCGCTCGGTGAACCTGGAGCAGGCCGCCATGCTGCTCGTGAACCCGATCACCGCTTGGGCGCTGATGGAGATCGCCCGCAGCGAGGGGCATCGGGCGGTGATCCAGACCGCGGCGGCCAGCGCTCTCGGGCGCATGATCGTGCGGCTCGGCCGCCGGTTTTCGCTGCCCGTCATCAATGTGGTGCGGCGGCGCGAGCAGGCGGACGAGCTCGCGGCGCTTGGCGCCGGGCACACCCTGATTTCAACCGACGACCATTTCGACCGCGAGCTGCGCCTGGCAGCGCGGCGGCTGGACGCAACGCTCGGTTTCGAGGCCGTCGCCGGCGACCTCACCCGGCGGGTGCTGGACGCCCTGCCGACGCAAGCCCGGGTGCTGGTCTACGGGGCCCTCTCGCTCGAACCCTGCCAAGTTAATCCGGCCTCGCTCATTTTTGAAGGCAAGCGCGTGGAGGGCTTCTGGCTGTCGACGTGGCTCGCCGGCAAGAGCCTGCCAGCCCGTTACCGGCTCTCGCGTCAGGTCCAGTCTCTTTTGACCGATGACCTGCAAACCCAGGTTCAGGCACGCTTGCCGCTCGAATCCGGCGCCGAAGCGGTGGAGCGCTATTCGCATAACATGAGCGCCGGAAAAGTGCTGCTGGTGCCGGGTCTCGGCGTTGGCAGCCGCGCTGCGACGGCGAATCATTGACGGTTCATCATCGGTCGTTCATGCTCCAGGAAATTCACATCCAGAACTACGCCGTGATCGAAAGCCTCGAGGTGGAATTTCATCCGGGGCTCAACGTGCTAACGGGCGAAACCGGATCGGGCAAATCGATCCTGGTGGACGCGCTGACCCTGGCGCTCGGAGGCCGCGCCTCGCCTGACGTCATTCGAACCGGGGCTGAGCGCGCGACTGTCACGGCGGTTTTTCGGGCCGAAGAAACCGGCGGAAGCGGCCCGCCCTGGGCGTTCTGGCTCGAGCGCTACAGCGTGGGTGGCGAGACCGAGGCGGAAATCATCCTGAGACGTGAAATTCAAACCGGCGGACGCAGCCGCTTGCTGGTGAACGACGAGCCCGTCACGCTTTCCGGCGCCAGAGAACTGGCGCCTTTGCTGGTGGAGGTCCATGGGCAGGGCGAGCACGCGGCGCTGGTGCAGCGTGAGGCTCAGCTTGAGCTGCTCGACGCCTTTGCCTGCACCCGCGACCGCGTCACCTCGGTTCGCGAGCTCTACGCGCGGCGGCGGGAGTTCGAGCGCGAGTGGACCGGCCTGAACCAGAATGAACAGGAGCGTTTGCGCGCGATCGACCTGCTTCGTTTTCAAGTGGACGAGATCAACGGTGCTCGCCTGGAGCCGGGCGAGGATGAGCGGCTCGAGCGCGAGCGCAGCGTGCTGCGCAATCTCGAAAAGGTCCGGGCGGCGGCCGCCGGCGCCTACGCCACGCTTCACGAGGAAGAGGGCTCGGCCCTGGCGCGGCTGGCGGCCGCGGAGCACGCGCTGGACGATCTGGCGCGCTACGACCGCGCACTCGATTCGCATCGCGAGCCCCTGGCGGCCGCGCGCAGCACGCTCGACGACCTGGCGCTCGCTCTCGGCAATTATCTGGAACGGCTGGAGGCCGATCCCGGGCGCTTGGACGAGATCGAAGACCGCTTGGCCCTGCTCGACCGGCTCAAGCGCAAATACGGAGGTACCCTCGAAGAGATGGCGGCCTTCGCCGGGCGGGCGCGCGAAGAACTTTCGCGCCTCGAGCACGCGGACGAACGTCGCGAGGAGGTGCGGCGCGAGCTCGACGCGGCCGGCGAAGCGTACCGCAAAGTGGCGGCGGCGCTCTCCCGCGAACGGCGCGCCGCGGCCTTTCGCCTCGCAGCCGAGGTCCAGCGAGAATTGGCCCAGCTCGGTATGGAGAAGGCGCGCTTTGAGGTTGGATTCGACCGGGCGGGCTCTCTGCCGGACCCCGAAAGCGCGGGCGAAACGACAAACCTCATCGGCGGGCCGAGCGGAGTTGATCGCATCACGTTCGACGTTTCCCCAAACCCGGGCGAAGAATTGCGCCCTCTCGACCGGGTCGCTTCCGGTGGCGAAATTTCGCGGTTGATGTTGGCCCTAAAAACGGTGCTGGCGGGGGCGGCGTCGCGAGAGAGCCGCGAAAGTGCCGCTCGCACGCTGGTGTTCGACGAAATCGACGCCGGTATCGGCGGCCAGGTGGCGGACTGCGTGGGCGAGCGGCTTAAACGGCTGGCGCGTGAGAACCAAGTGCTCTGCGTCACGCACCTGCCCCAGATTGCGTGCTTTGCGGACCACCACTTTTCCGTGGAGAAAATCGAGCGCGGCGGCCGGACCTTCGCGGCGGTGCAGTATCTGGCCACCCAGCGGGAGCGCGCCCTCGAGCTGGCGCGCATGCTGTCCGGCCGGCGCATCACCGACGCCGGAATCGAGCACGCTGCCACCCTGCTGAAGCAGACCTCCCGCCGCTAGCCCGGTTTAAGCTGCCGCGCGCAGACGGGGCGCGCCCTTCGGCGCGGCGGGCAGGCAGCGCTCAGCGCGAAGCCCGGGTGGGCGGTTCCTTGGCCGCGTTCAACGCGTCTTCGACGGCCTGGGTGAGAATTTCCGGCGTGGGTCCGGGATAGATCCGGCCATTGACGTAAAAAGTGGGTGTCTGGGTGACGCTCAACTGTTCGCCTTCCTTGCGCCCGGCCTCCACCCGCGCCAAGCTGGCCTGGGCATCGAAGCAGGCGGAAAGCCTGCCACGGTCGAGCCCCGCCTGCTGGCCATAGCCCAGCAACAGGTCGCGGACGTCCGTGGAACTCGCCTGGGAGGCATCGATGTCGGTCTGGTGCTTGAAGATCAGAGTGCGGTAAGGCACGAACTTGGCGGGATCCATCTGAAAAGCGCATTCATTGGCAACGGCCGCATTTTTGGACCACGCGTGAAAGGGCAGGGGAAATTCCTTGAATACCATCCGCACCTTGTTGCCGTACTTCGGCAAAAATTCGTCCTCCAGGTACTGGTGCATGTGCGCGCACGAAGGGCACTCCAAGTCTGCGTATTCCACGATCGTCACCGGGGCGCTGGCGGGGCCTTGCGTAGGTTGATCCTTCAGCGACATGATCCCCAGGGCCTGCCTCCTCGGGTCAACGTTGAACGGGTAGAGATCGCCGAGGCCGAGGAACTTCTTGTCGCCGGTCACGATGAACTTCTGGGTCTGGGTCTGGCTCCCGTCGGTGGCTGTCAAAGTGGTGACCAGGAAATCGTGGTACGGCGACGGGCCCAAGGCGCCGGTCGCAAGGTTGACCTTGGCCGGAATCTTGAAGTGTTCCCGAACTTGTTGGACGATGGCAGCGTCCACATCGCCATCGAGCGGCACCCATGGACCCACTAGCAGGTAGCGGCCGTCCTTGGATACGCTGACGGGCACATCCTTGCTCTGTTTGCCATCGTTCACAGTGACCATGGTCTGCAGGAAACCGGGATCGGCCGAGGGTTCGAAGGATGCGATGGTGACTTTGGTCGTGCTCACCAGGCCGAATCTTTCGCGGACGTAGCGCTCCACCTTTTCTCTGGAAGGCGCTTCGCTTTTACTCTCCGAGGACGCGGCGTATTTCTGGGGAGTGAAGATCGTGAGACCACCGACTAGGATGGTGACCGCGAGGGCGGTCCAAGCGCCTTTGAAACTCTTCATTGGGATGGTTCTCTTCCTTTCTTGCAAATCCCCCCGGCCACGGGTCGCCGGGGCGGCTGCGCCCATTCATTCTAGCGAAGCCCCTCTTGAAAAATCAAACAGGCCCTGAGAGAAATGAGGGCACCCGGAGGTGCCCTCGGTTGAGGTGGGATTCGTTCGAGATCCGGGCTTTAGAAGAAAGCCTTCAGGGCAAAGGTGATGGTCCGATTGCCACCCGTGAACAGGCTCGGCACGCCGAAGCCTGTGGTTTCCTCCGTGAGCCCGGCATCGTCGAGGAAGGGATCGACGCTCGAGAAGTTGGGGTGATTGAAGATGTTGGTCATGTCCATGCGGAACTGCAGCTTCACCCGCTCCGTCACCCGGGTGTCTTTGGCTACCGAGAAATTGGCGGTGTTGGTGTGGTAGTCGCGGGCCGTATTGCGTCCGACGTTCCCGAACGGGGTCCCGTAAACAGAATCCGCCGTCTGGCCGTTGGCGATGAATCGGACCTGGCTGGGGGTCATGTTCACTACGCTGCCGGAGGCGTTAGCGGCGTTGAAGCTGATGAGTTGGGTGGCCGCGGCACTGCAGCCTACTCCCAGGTATTGGCAGGCGTCACCCGCGTAGATGCCGACCGCTGACACCGGTGCGGTGGGGCTGCCCGCGAAGGGTCGGGCTGTCTCATCTGCGAAGCCGATGAAGCCAGCATTGAAGGGAGTGTCGAAGAACTCATTCGGGCCCGTGAAGGTGTTGATAGCTGCCTGAACGGGTGTGTAGGGCTGGCCGCTCGCAATCAGGTAAGTGCCCGCTACGCTCCAGCCTCCCAAAAGGTGGCCGATGAGTCCTTCCTGGTTGCCATGCCACGGAATCTGCTCGACGAAGCTTAGCGTCCAGTTCTGGGGGATGTCCAGGCCTGACAAACCATGCTCACCACCCACATAGTCGAGCGGGTTCTGGGAGAAGGCGAGCGTGTTTCCTCCTCCGCCCGTATTGAAGATGTCGCTGGTGTTGTCGGTGGTTTTGCTCCAAGTGTACGCCGTGCGCAGCGTGAGTTGGTGGGCCAGATTGGTCGCGCGGAACTCTGTCTGCAGACCCTCGTAGTCGGAGACGCCCGTGTTAGTGCGGAGGCGCTCCACGCCCTCGCTACAGTTTACCCGGCCGACCGCGCTCGAAACCACGGCCTGCGACGCCGGACAAGGCGTAACGCCGGCGGGCAGAGCGTTGGGATATACGGCCGCGATGTCTGCGATGTACGGGTTGCCGTTGATCGACTGGAAGAGGTTGCCCCCGTGATTGCCCACGTAGCGCGCCTCAACCACGGCGTTGGGTGCAATCTCCCGCTCGATGCCGAAGGTCCACTGCTGCACGTGGTCGGCCCGGAAGTTGGGAACCACGCTCGTCTGATTGAACGATCGCGGGTCAGCTGCGCCCAGCGTCAGGAAAGATGCAAGCTGGCTTCGGACAGCGGGCCCGAACGGCGCAGCCAGGAGCGGCAAGTTGTTCGCCGTGGCGCCCGAGAGCGTTTGCGCGAGCACCTGGGGTGCCGAACTTGCGATGTTGGTGTAGATGTTGTTGAAGGGTGGGTCATACGAGAGACGATAGCCTCCCCGCAGCACCGTCCTGCCCTTGCCTGTCAATTTTCCGCCCCACTGGGGGGTATAGGCGAAGCCGGCGCTCGGCCCCCACTGGTTCTTGGGGGCGGGCAGGCTAGGAAACACCCGGACGCTCAGCGGTAGCGAGGGGTCAAAGAACGGCGACGAGCCCGTCTCGTTCTGGGTGTCAAGGTGGTTGAACAGGTCTGCCGGCTGGCCGAAGTAGGTGTACGTCAGGCCAAGGTTCAGGGTCAGATTGGGTTTCGCACGGTAGTCGTCGCCCACGTAGAAGAAGGAGTCGTGCTCGCGGAAATCCAGGTTGGGGCTGCCGAGAGTAATGCTGATCGTCGACGGAACGTTGTCTACGAAGCTCTGGAAATCCGAGAAGGAGAACTGCCCGTTGTAGTTGGGCAGGAAGACGTTAGGCGAGCGCTGGTAGGTGAGGTTGGTTCCCGCCTTTATGGTGTGCAGTCCGTGCAAATAACTCCAGTTGTCCTGCAACTGATAGGTGTTAACGATGCGGCCCTGCGGCAAGCTAGTCGGTGATCCGAAATCGAGATAGCCGCTGGGGAGATTTACATTGGTCAGGCCCTCAGCCAGGTTGCCCTGATTGGGAATGGTGTTGCCGATGGCGTTCCCGCCGAACTCCACGGTAAGCCGGCCATAGCTGAGCCGGAATTCGTTCACCATGGCACTGGAGAGGGTCCGGGTCCAACTGAAACCAAAGTCCTCGCCGAACGACGGCACGTTATAGGGATAACCGGCCGCCGCGCTTCCGGGGTCAAGATTGAGAGGGGTCGCCTTCTGGTAGAGCCATCGCCCGTAGACGCGGTCCTTCACCCCATTCCAATCGAGGCGGGCCGTGTAATCGTACTGATGAAACGGGGTGGCAAGCGTGCGCTGGACACCGGCGAACTGCACCGAGCAATTGCCTCCGTCGGCCGCCGTGAGCGTCTTCGTGGTGGGAGTGCCGCTTGGGACCGGGTTGCCGCCTGTGATGCCATACGGGCCGTAATTGGCGAGCGCAGCTACGGAAGAGCTGTCAGGGAAACAACTCTGAAGTTGCGAAAGACCGGCGGGCGTGGGCGTCAGGGAGCCCGACGCGTATACCGTCGATCCTGGGATGATGTTGTCGTCGAATCCTCCGAATACGAACAGCTTATCCTTTTTCAGCGGTCCGCCGATGCTCGCGCCGCTGTATTCGTTGTTAAACGTCGGCACTTGGGTGAGCCCCTCGAACGCCTTCTGGGTGTTGCTCAGACTATCCAGGCGCCAGTTGCTCTCGGTGATGAAGGCGTCACCGTGCCAGTTGTTAGTGCCAGATTTCGTGATGATGTTGACCACCGAGCCTGAGTTGCGGCCATACTCGGGCCCGAAGTTGTTCGTGACAACCTGGTATTCCTGTACGAAATCGGGGTTGGCCACGAAGAGATAAGGGCCGGCCACGGAGTTGTCGTTGTTATTCTGCCCGTCGATCTGCTGGTCATTATTGCGGCCGCGAATGCCATTGACAGCGAACCCCATGCCGTTGGTGTTCGAGAAATTGGAGTCGCGGTCATCAATCACACCGGGCATCTGCAGGGCCAAGATGTCGAGCCCATTGTTGAGATTGATGGAAGGAAAACTCTGAATGGTGTTCGATCCGATGGTGTTGGTCACCTGCGACTGGGTGGCTTCGAGTAGCGGGGGCGCCGCCGTTACCTCGACAGTGGTCGTTGCCGTTCCCAGGGTGAGCGTGAGCGAGCCCAGGCTGGTATCTTGAGACGATTGCACTCCGATTCCCGTCATGCTGAGGGTGTGGAACCCGGACTTGGAAATTGTCAGATTGTAGGTGCCAATGCTGAGTAATTGGAGCCGAAAGACCCCCGTCTGATCGGTGACGGCGGTGCGCTCCTCCCCTGTCTCCGGACTGGTGGCCTTCACCGTGGCGCCCGGCACCACCGCACCGCTGGGGTCAACCGCCGTCCCCGAAATGGAGCCTTTCACGACTTGTGCGGTCACGCGGCTGAGGCCCGGCCCAAGAAGAAACAAGGCAACGACCGCGAGTAGAAATACCGTAAGTTTGCGTAGCGTTTCTCTCATTTGTCCTCTCCATTCTCGGTGAGTCTCAGACTCACCGACGCTTCTCATTTCCGCACTTCGGTGACGCGCACCAGTCGGACTGCCGATTTCCGGACTGCGCCTATCGCCGCTAAGCCCGGCGCCCGCGACCGTTCCGGTCCCGCCTCCCTACAGTGGCGTGACTACCCCGGCTCGTCCTCGGCAAGAAACTCGAGCCGATGGCGGTTCGTGAGATTGAACACACGTCCCCCTTGGGTCGGCGCCTCCAGTGCGCATGCGCCAACCGTACTCAGACTGCGACTTGGACAATTCCCAGACCCGTGCGACTCGTTTGGTCTGGCCCTCCGGCAGGCTGCACCACGAGTGTGCTGCGCCTGTTGTACTGCAGTCCCAGTGCCAAACGCCGGCACTTTTCGTCGCACGTGAAATGAATGGGTTAATGAAACATCCGCGAGAAAATTCGAGGATTTATATACAGGATTCCAAAATCGGCATTCCAAAGTCTGTATTAAGGGTCAGACGGAAGGTGGGGAAAGCCGGCTGCTCGAGAGCCCAGACAACCTTTGACGCCGCGTCCTAATCTCATTTACGAGCCAAGGACCACTGACCACGCATCGCCCGCTATCGGCCCGTACCATCGAAGTTCGTGTGCCCACGCACTATCGGACAAATGGAATTGGACAGGCTGCGTACAGCGCGGAGAAGAGTTGATGATGTTCTGGCTCTCAGCGCTTCATAGCTGGACAGGACAGTTTAGGAAAATACTGCAGTGCAGCGAGGGTCGATTGGGCGATCAGACTTCCAATAGCAAACCGACCGGCTCCTCTACAAGCTGCTTCACTCGCACAAGAAACTGCACAGCTTCGAGGCCATCCACGATGCGATGATCGTAACTCAGTGCCACGTACATCATGGGATGGGTTACGATCTGGCCCTGAAGGCTTACCGGCCGGTCCTGTACTTTGTGCAAGCCCAGAATGGCGACTTGCGGCGGATTCAGGATGGGCGTGCTCATCAGCGACCCGAAAACGCCGCCATTCGAGATGCTGAAGGTGCCGCCGCGCAGATCTTCAAGCGTGAGGGTTCGATCCTGGGCCCGGCGCGCGAAGTCCTTGATGCCGCGTTCGATCTCGGCGAAGGAAAGACGATCCGCATTGCGAAGCACGGGCACCACCAGGCCTTCCACGGCGCCCACGGCGATTCCGATGTCGTAGTAGTGCTTCAGAACGATCTCGTCGCCGTCGAGTTCTGCATTGATGCGCGGAAACTGGCGCAGAGCGGCCACCGCGGCCTTGACGAAGAATGACGCAATGCCAAGCCTGACGCCGTAGCGTTCTTGGAAGGCCTGCCTGTGATGATTGCGCAGCTCCATCACCACGCTCATGTCCACTTCGTTGAAGGTGGTGAGCATGGCCGCCGCGTGCTGTGCCTCGACGAGCCGTTTGGCGATGGTCTGGCGCCGGCGCGACATGCGAATGCGCTCCTCGCGCCGCTCGCCACCGGCGCCACTCCGCGCCGCGCCGGGCGAAGGACCTGGCGGTGTCGCGGGAAGGGCTGCGGGAATGGGCGCGGCCGGAGTCGGGGCGGGGATCAGGGGTATCGTCCCGGCTGTGCGTGCCAAGTGGCTCTCGACGTCCTGTTTCGTCACGCGTCCTCCGCCATCTGAAGGTGCCACGTCATTCAGGTCAATGGCGCGCTCGCGAGCCAGCCTCCGGGCGGACGGTGTGGCCGCAGGCCCCGGCGCCGCGGTATCCGCCGCCAGGCCAGATTTGGCCGCTGCGACTCCCGAAACGTTGGCCTCCTTCTTTTTAGCCGTCGCGGACTCGACCGGTTTGCTTTTGGCAGCAGCCGTGGGCGCGACCTCGGAGGGCTGGGTTCCGGCGGGCGCCTCCTCAATCTCACCCAAAGTATCGCCGATCTTCACGTCGTCGCCCTCGCGTCGCTCGATGCGGGCCAACACGCCGCCGCACTCGGTGCCCACTTCCAGGTCGACCTTGTCGGTCTCGAGCGACACCAGCACTTCACCGGCGCTCACATGGTCACCTTCGTTTTTCAGCCAGTGGCCGACGGTGGCCTCAAGGATGGATTCCCCGAGCTCGGGCACAACAATTTTAGCGGGCATCAGGCCTCCAGCCCCGAACCGTTGTAAATGTCTGACTCAAGAAAACGCTCCAGGTTTCTTCAAACCTCAATTTGGGGATCAGGCCGCCAAGTCAGCCTCTCTTGAGCAGTACCTGATCTTCCGTCGGAGTCTCCGCCAGCTCGTAGGCCTGGCGGATGAGCGCGGCCTGCGCGGCGGTGTGCCAGGCCGACGAGCCTTCGGCCGGGCTCGGGCTCGCCGGCCGGCCCAAATAGCGGAGCGGCCAGCGGCCGTCGAGCAACTGCTCGAGCTGTGGCCGCGCGAACTCCCACGCGCCCATGTTGCGCGGCTCTTCTTGCATCCATACCACTTCCTCAAGCCCCGGATAGGCCTCCAGAACCGGCCGGAGCTCGGTATCAGGAAAAGGATAGAGTTGCTCCAAGCGGCAGATCGCCACGGCGAGGCTCTCGCGGCGGGCCGGGCTTGCCAACATCTCTACGGCAATCTTGCCACTCGCAAAAATCAGGCGGCGCACACGTCCGGGATCGCGGCGGACTTCGTCGTCGTCGATCACCCGCTGGAAACGGCCTTCGGCCACCTCGCGCAGCGACGAGGCCACCAGCGGATGGCGCAGCAGGCTTTTGGGCGTAAAGACCACGAGCGGCAGCGGGTCAGTCTTGAGCAGCGTCGCCTGCAGCCGAAGGAGGTGGAAGTATTGCGCCGCCGTGGTGCAGTTTGCGATACGCACGTTGATGGCTGCAGCGAGCTGCAGGAAGCGCTCCGGCCGGCCGCTGGCGTGGTCGGGTCCCTGGCCTTCCAGGCCGTGCGGCAGCAACATCACGAGGGAAGGCGTCAGGCCCCACTTGGCGCGCGCCGAGAGGATGAACTCGTCCACCACGGTCTGGGCGCCGTTAAAGAAGTCGCCGTACTGTGCCTCCCAAATCACCAGCCGGCCCGGTTCCTGCACGTTGTAACCGTATTCGAAGGCCAGGGCCGCGTTCTCACTTAGGGGACTGTTGTGCACCTCGAACGACGCCCGGGCCTGCTCCAGAGCCTGCAGGGGGACGTAGCGCCGGCCGTTTTCGGCATCGAAGAGGACGGCATGGCGCTGATTAAACGTGCCGCGCTCGGTGTCCTGCCCGGTGAGGCGAATGGGGACGCCGTCGGCCAGAATCGAAGCGAAGGCCAATTCCTCGGCGGTGGCCCAGTCGATGCTCCGCGCGTCAAGCGTGGCGAGCGCCTCGCGCCGGCGCGACCGGGCGCGTTCGAGTTTGCGATTGACGGTGAACCCGTCGGGGACTTTCAGCACGGCCTCGTTCAGGGCTCGCAGACGCTCGGCCGGATAAGCTGTAGCGGCGTGGCGCGCGGCGCCCGGCGGTGGTTCCTCGGGGCGCGGCTCCACAAGCTCGCGCTCGGGCTCAAGCGCGGCCATCACGCCCTCCAGGCGGCTGAAGTGCTTTCGCACCAGGCTTTCGGCGAACCCTTCCTGAATCGCCCCGCGTTCCAGCAGCGTCTTCGCCCATAGCTGACGGACGGTGGGATGCTCCGTAATTCTCCTGTACATCACCGGCTGCGTGACGCCAGGCTCATCACCTTCGTTATGCCCGTAGCGTCGGTAACCGATGAGATCGATCACGAAGTCTTTCTGGAAGCGTTCCAGGTACCCGAGCGCTATGCGCGCAGCCTCGAGGCATGCCTCCGGATGGTCCGCATTCACGCGGGCAATGGGAATGCGAAAGCCGCGGGCGAGGTCGCTCGAGTAAATGGTGCTGCGCCCATCGGAAGGCTCGGTGGTGAAGCCGAGCTGGTTGTTGGCGATGATGTGCAGCGTGCCGCCCGTGGTGTAGCCGGGCAGGCGATACAGATTCAGAGTCTCCGCCACCACACCCTGGGCGGGAAAAGCGGCGTCGCCGTGAATCAGGAGCGGCAGCGTACGCGTGGGATCGAAACGGGGCGCACCAGGCTGGTCGGCCGA
>DATJAQ010000263.1:0-23012 GCA_035516075.1 Terriglobia bacterium
GGAATTGCTAATTTACCCCTGCCGATGTTAATCGTTTGAAGTGAGAAAAAAGGCCCGTTTTGGGCAAAAGTGTACAGTATCGCTACACATTCCATTTTTTGGAAGATCGGTTATGACTGGATTCCCGCCTGCGCGGGAATCCAGTCCGTCAGAGCCGCCGCGCACCGTGCTAAAATCGACGGCCAGCCATGGAAATCGAATGGATTCGCAAGCACTGTTTATCCTTACCGCACACCACCGAGCACGTGCAGTGGGGCTCCGATCTGGTCTTCAAGGTGGGCGGAAAAATGTACGCGGTGGCCCCCACGGAGCCGGCGCCGGTGTGCCTTTCGTTCAAGTGCTCGGACGAGACTTTCGCGGAGCTGGTGGAACGCGACGGCGTGATTCCGGCGCCGTATCTGGCGCGCGCCAAGTGGGTGGCGCTGGAGAACGAAGGCGCGCTGCCGGCGCCGGAAATCAAGCGTTTGCTGAGCCACGCCTACGAGGTGGTGTTCGCCAAGTTGCCGAAGCGCACTCAGGCCGCGCTCGGCAAAGCGGGCGAAGCGCGGCCTAAGAAGCGCCGGAGGCCGATTTGAGGGCTGCGAAAGAGTGTGACGGCTTGGGCGATAGGCGGGTTTCGAGCAATAGGGGGCTAGGGCCAAGGGCGGGGCATCGCGGAAGGGCGGGGCTTGAGCCCCGCCGAAAATCGCCCCTGCCGAAAGGGGGCTTCAGCCCCTGAAGGGGCCGCTGCGGGCTCGCTTTTACGGCAGGGCTAAAGCCCTGCCCTTTCTTTCCGCGCTCGGCAGGGCGGGCGAAGCGCGTCAGGGCGGGCGGGGCGCGTGCCAAGAAGCGCCGGGTGTAGGCTTGGCTCTCGCGCAGCAAGGGCTAGGTCACTTTTTGGGCGCCGCCGGGGAGACGGGGACTCTTGAAGCGAGGCCGAATTCACGGCCCTTGACGGGGGCCAGGAACGGCAGCGCGGTGCCGCGCAGCGCGTAGCCGCCGGGCCGGGCAAAATCCAGCACGAAATTGTACTTAAACTCGCCGCGAGCGAAAGACTCCCGCGTCAATTCGAAGATCCACGACTTATCTTTCGCCCCTCGCATGGTGACGCCGTCCGCCGAGACGTTCTGAACCACCGCCAGAATCACTCCGTTCGGCCCCTGCCGCGCCGGGTCAAAGGAGGGCGCGAGGCGGCGCGCCTGCTCGACGCTCGCGAGCGGAGCGAAGGCGCCCGCCCGCCAGGCGTCGTCGGGCAAATCGTCGGCCCCCAGGATATTGGCGTGCATCACCAGGGTCTGGCCCTGCTCGAGCTCGCGGCCGAGGGGCGTGAGCTCAAACTCGGCCACGTCCACCGGCAGCACCGCCGCGCGCCCTCCCTCGGCCACCAGCAAGTGCGTAAAGCCGGGAGGCAGGCCGCCGGGCACCACAATGTAGGCTATCTCACTTGTCTCCGCAGCGATAGGCGCGGGCTGGTGGCCGAAGGCGGCTAGGGTGCGCGTGCTGTCGCCGCTGAAGGGTCCGCGCACCGGGCATAGGCCGCCCGCAAAACACAGCGGAGACCCTTCAAAACCGCGCCGCGCTCCGGCCGCGGGCCGCGCCGCGCCCGCCTGAATACTGATCGCGCTCGATACAGCCTGCGCCGGATTGCCGGTTTGCCGCAGCGCGACGGTGAGCTCGGCGGCGCCGCGCGGCACGGTGAACGTCACGGGCCCATCGGCATGCTGGGGTTCTCCGTTCGCGGCCACGAAGGTCCAACCGGCTAGGGTGGCGGCGGCGCCTTTGGACTCAAAGGGCAGCTTCAGGCGAATCACCTGAAGGCCCGGATTGCCGTCGTACTGGCCCGGACCGTCCACCACGCTGCCCGAAACTCGCTCGCCGGGCTCGAGGTCGGCGGGCAGCACCACGCCAATCTCGCGCTCGCTCGCGGTGATGGGCGGCTGGACGGGGGGCTGGGGCGCGAGGCGGCGCACTTTCTCCTGGCTGCGCAGCGCCTGGCGCGCCTCCGCCAACTCCTCCATCACCTCAGCCCGCGTCAGCTCGTGCTCCTCCTCCCCGGCGGCCTCTTCTTCCGGCTTGGGGCATTCCTCCGGCCGGTATCCCGCCGATTCCGCGCTCCACTTGTAACAGCCATAAATGCCCGTCATGGGATCGTGCGTCAGCTTGTTGCCACCGGTCTGCTTGCCGGTGGCGTCGAAGAGCGCGTCGATTTGCAGGACGAAATTGGCGTTCTCGTCGTATTCCACGCGGGACTGGCTGCGAACCGTCTTCCCGTCGGGCCAGTACGAAGTGGTGGTCTGCTGGGGGACGTGAAAACCCGTCCGGTATTCGTACTCGGTGCGCGCCTGGAGCCGGCCGGCGGCGTCGAGGGTGCGAGTCTCCACCACTTGATGGGCGGCGTTGTAGACCGTTTCCACCTTGCGCCCGCCGCCCGCGTCGCTCACTTCCGTCTGCTGGCCGCGGGCGAGCGCGGGGCTTACGGCCAGCAGGACCGCGAGCGTCCAGGGCGACAACGTCCTAAGACTGCACCGACTGATTCGCCGCAACAAGCCTCCTCCGCTAGGGTTTCTTGAGATCTGCACAGGGCGATGGGCCTTGCCGGGCGACCGGGCCGGACGCCCCAATTCGCCCGTCCCGCGCCGGCCTCGAGATGCGCATGACCTGCCGTTGACCAACCAATATAACACGGCACGGCGGCCCCATCATGGCCCTGACCTGTGCGTGTGGCGCGCGAACGTTGACGGTGGAGCGGTTCGGATGTTAAGTTTGGTTTTAGCGCTTTCCAATAACTGCGGTGGCTGGAGGGGGAATGTGCGCTGCCACCCTACGAAGGCTCAATCGAGTGTGATGGGCAAGAAGACCTCAGTTCTACCTTCCAACCGGGAATACTACGTCTTCGGCTGCGCGCTTGTGGCGGCGCTGGCGTTCGCCGCGGCCTCGAGGGCTGCGGCGGATCCGGGCACCCGCACGGGGTCGAAAGCCAATTCCCTCGCCACGGCTGACGGTTATTACGGGGGACGCGAGAAGCTTGCCAACGTCGATCAAGGCCTACAGGTGCTCCGGCAGATCCTCGCCGGTAACCCCAACGACTACGAAGCTTGGTGGCGCATTTCGCGATCCGAGAACTATCTGGGCCGGAAAGCGCCCAACGACAAAGCGGCCGGCCGGGCGTATCAGGCCGGAATCGACGCGGGGCGCAGAGCGGTGGCGCTGGAGCGGGACCGGGTGGAGGGCCACTTCTGGCTCGGGGCGAATTACGGACTGCTGGCCGAGACCGACGGTTGGATCAAGGGGCTGCGCCTCATCGACACGGTGCGGGACGAAATGGAGACCGTCATCCGGCTGAACCCGGACTACGAACAAGCCGCCGGCCAGCGTACCCTGGCGCGACTCTATTATCGCGCGCCGTTCTTCAAGGGCGGCGACAAGCAGCGGTCCATCGCCCTGCTCGAGGACTGCTTGCAGCGCCACCCCCGCGACTCTTTCGCCATGCTGTATCTCGCCGACGATTACCTGGCTGTGGGGAAGCGCGCTGAGGCGCGTGAACTGCTGGACCGGGTGCTCGGCTTGGCTGCCGACCCGGTGTACGGCCCCGAACTTTCGGACAATCAGGCGGAAGCTCGCGACCGTCTGCGCGAGGAGTTTCGCACGGGCAAATGACGGCGAGCGCCCGCAAGACGCGGTTTTCCCAAAATGGCAACTTCCTCCGATTCACCCGCCACTCTCAATGAGTTGCTCCTCAACGCGGTGGATCGCCACCGCAAGCCCGACGCCTTCCTCAGCAAGTCTCAGGGCCGCTATCAGCCGGTTTCATCCGAGGAAGCGCTCCTGCAAGCGGCGGCTCTGGCGCGGGGTCTGGAGAAGCTCGGGATAGCTCGGGGCGACCGGCTCGCGATTCTTTCCGACAACCGTTTGGAATGGGCGCTGACCGACTACGCCGTACTCGGCCTGGGCGCGGTCGGCGTGCCGATTTACCCCACCTTGCTGGAGGACGACCTCGAGTATATCCTGCGCGACTCCGGAGCGAAGGGTATCGTGCTGTCGAGTGCCGACCAACTGCGCAAGATCCGCAACATCCGGAACGAACTGCCCGACCTGCGCTTCGTCCTGGCCATGGATCCCCTGGGTCCGGAGGCCGATGTTGAAAATTGGTGGGATGTTGTGCGGCGCGAAAGGGAGCCCGACCCCGTTCATGCGTTCCGAGAGCGAGCCGGCCGCGCTCAGGCTGCGGAGATCGCCACTATCCTCTATACGTCGGGCACCACCGGCAATCCCAAAGGCGTGGTACTCACTCACTCCAACATTGTTTCCAACATCCAGGCCGCGGTCGATCTGTTTCCGATGGGCACCCATGACGTGGGCCTGTCATTCCTCCCCCTGTCGCACATCTTCGAGCGCATGCTCGATTACGCTTACGTCCGGAAAGGCGTTTCCCTAGCCTACGCCGAGAGCTTCGACGCCCTTCCGCAGAACCTGCTGGAGGTCCGCCCGACGGTGATGGCCGTGGTGCCGCGGGTGTTGGAACGGGTCCATGAGAAGGTGGAAGAGATGGTCCACAAGGGGCCGCCTCTGAAGCAGAAGATATTCCGCTGGGCATTACGTGTGGGCGAAGCTGCGGTGCCGTACCGGCTGGAAGCCCTCAAGATGCCTCTGGGGCTCGGCCTGCGGCGCGCTCTGGCGGACCGCCTGGTGTTTTCGAAGATTCGGGAGCGTTTGGGCGGGCAGGTGACCGTCATCTTCTCCGGCTCGGCGCCGCTCGCAGCAGATGTGGCGCGCTTTTTCTGGGCCGTCGGCCTGAACGTTTATGAGGGCTATGGCTTGACGGAAACTTCACCCGTCATCACGGTAAACTACCCCGGCAAAACCCGCCTGGGCACGGTTGGTCCGGTGATTCCGGGGGTGGAGGTCCGCCTCGGGTCCGACTACTCCAACGACGACGATCGGGTGGGGCGCGAAATCCTGGTGCGCGGTCCGAACGTCTCGCCCGGTTACTACCATCTTGAAGATGAGAATCGCGAATCGTTCACCGACGGCTGGTTCAACACCGGCGACCTGGGAGCTTTCGATGCCGACGGATACCTGGTGATTACCGGGCGGAAGAAGTATCTGTTCAAGACTTCGGGCGGCAAATATGTGCCGCCGGAAAAGCTTGAGAACCTCTTTCAAGCCCAGCCGTATGTGGCCCAGGCGCTGGTGATCGGCGACCGGCGCAAATTCGTGAGCGCTCTGATTGTGCCGAACTTCGCTCTGCTTGAGGCTTATGCGCACGGGCACGGGATCAGCTTTTCGAGCCGCGCCGATCTTGCGGCGCACCCCGAGATCCGATCGTTCATGGAGCACCAGGTTGAAACTCTGATGGCCCACCTGCCGCCGCACGAGCGTGTCCGCCAGATTGCGCTGCTAACGCACGAATTCACCATTGCTTCAGGCGAGCTCTCACCCACCCAGAAGATCCGCCGCCGGGTGGTGGAGGAACGATACCGCGATACAATTGAGGAAATCTACCAACGGCACGCCCCTCAGCCGCACGGAGCCTAGCTCCGCTCATCGTGCCGTGGTCACGCTCAGTTGACGCTCCGGCCGCGCCTCGATGGCATCAGAATCCATCCCCATTACAGACTGGCTGCTGGGTCCGGCCCGCGGCGGGTCGGGCAAGCTCTGGCCCCGCTGGCTATGGCTGCGGGCGCTCGGAGTGATCTTCTTTTCGGCGTTTTATTCCTACGCCTTTCAGGTACCGGGGCTGATTGGCCCCAAAGGTATTCTGCCAGCCGGCGAATACCTCAAGACGGTCGGCGAGCACTTGGGCGCCAGCCGCTTCTGGTACGCACCCACCCTGCTGTGGCTCGGAAGCGGCCCGGTTGCGCTCAAGGCAGTCTGGATTGCCGGTCTGGCCGCTTCCCTGCTGCTCGTCTTTAACTTCTGGCCCCGCGCGGCTATCGCTTCCTGCTTTGTAGCCTATCTTTCCTTCGTCAGCGTAGGCCAGGACTTCTCGAGCTACCAGTCGGACGGAATGTTGCTGGCCGCCGGCTTTTTGAGCTTCTTTGTAGCGCCACCCGGTTTGCGTCCCCGCATGGGCCGCGACCACCCTCCGTCACGCGCCAGCCTTTTCATGTTGCAATGGCTGTGGTTCCGGATCTATTTTGAGTCGGGTCTCGTCAAGTTGGGCAGCCACGATCCGCAATGGCGCCACTTGACGGCCCTCGACCAGTACTACCAGAACGGGCCGCTGCCCAACTGGATCGGCTGGTATGCTCAGCAACTTCCGCACGGTTTCCAGGCCGCGATTGCGCTCT
Organism: Terriglobia bacterium; assembly: GCA_035516075.1. Lineage (GTDB taxonomy): Bacteria > Acidobacteriota > Terriglobia > UBA7540 > UBA7540 > Gp13-AA77. The sequence continues at coordinate 6,270 of DATJAQ010000263.1, forward strand.
ACACCCTCATCATCGAGCTTGGGATCGTCTGGTCTCTCTTTCTTCCGCGGCCTCTGCGCCTGGTGTGCTTTTTCATCGTCACGCCATTTCAGATCGGCATCATCCTGACCGCGAACCTAGCCTTCCTGAATCACCTTGTGCTCGCGCTCGGCGTTCTGCTGCTCGACGACAAGTTCATCCTGGGAGCCCGGGACCGGGTGAGGATGGTGGTGGGTCGCGCCGGGGCGGCGCCCGAGCCGCCCGCGAATCCCCCCTATGGCTGGGTGGCTAGCGCTGCCGATGGGGCTGGCTCGAGTCACAAGGCGTTGCCCGATGCTGGCCACTGGGCGGTTTTGCGCCACGGGCTCTCCCGAGTAGTGCCCGCGGTTATCCTGGGCTGGATCTTTTACGCCACTGTCGTCGAGCTTCTCATGATGTACCTGCCCCAGCCACCGCTGCCGCTCGAGCCTGTCGTCGCACTCGAGCCCTTCCGGATCGCCGAGCAATACGGACTCTTCGCGGTCATGACCTCAGCCCGTTACGAGATCGAGTTTCAGGGAAGCAATGACGGCCGCGTATGGGTGACCTACCCGTTTCGCTATAAGCCCCAACGCCTCCACGAAGCTCCACGGATCTATGCGCCTTACCAGCCACGATTCGACTGGAACCTGTGGTTCGCATCGCTCGGCGCTTGGAGGGAGAATCCCTGGGTAGTGCGCACCGAGGTGCGGCTGCTTGAGAACAACCCGGACGTGCTGACGCTGTTCGCCGGAAATCCGTTTGCAAAGGCGCCGCCCACAGAGGTCCGCGCGGTGGAGTGGCAATACTGGTTCACGGACTTGAAGACCCGACGCGCCTCCGGCGAGTGGTGGCGGCGCAAATCCCGCGGCCTCTACGCGCCCGTCATCGAGTTGGGCGCAGACGGGAAACCGGCGGTCGTGGAATGGCCCGGCCAGCCGTGATGCGAGGCGGGCGCGAGTCTGGCGCAAGAACCCCCCAGTCGCTACAATTGACGTAAGGAGACTCCATGAATGACGCGCTTCAAATTGCCGGGCGCGAGTTCCGCTCGCGGCTGATTGTCGGCACGGGAAAGTACCGCACATTTCAGGAGACGGCGCGCGCACTCGAGGCTTCGGGAGCGGAAATCGTCACCGTGGCCGTGCGCCGTGTGAACCTGACCGACCGCACTAAGGAGTCGCTGCTTGATTACATCGACCGCGAACGCTTCTTCATCCTTCCAAACACAGCGGGGTGCTACTCTGCCGACGAGGCCGTCCGCGCAGCGCGATTGGCCCGCGAGGTGGGCCTGTCGAACTGGGTCAAGGTGGAAGTGATCGGCGACGAGAAAACGCTCTTCCCAGACAACTTCGAACTGGTGCACGCCACCGAGACGCTGGTACGCGAAGGGTTCGTGGTGCTGCCCTACACCAACGACGATCTGGTGGCGGCACGGCGGCTGATCGAGGCCGGCGCCGCGGCGGTGATGCCTCTTGGCGCGCCGATCGGCTCCGGGATGGGAATTCAAAACGCCGCCAACCTTCGCATCCTTCGCGAACGCATCACCGAGGTGCCGCTCATCCTCGACGCCGGCGTGGGCACGGCTTCAGACGCCGCGATCGCCATGGAGCTCGGGGCCGACGCGGTGTTGATGAACACCGGCATCGCCGCCGCCCAGGACCCGGTGCTGATGGCCGAGGCGATGAAGCACGCGATTCTGGCGGGCCGCCAAGCCTACCTCGCCGGGCGCATGCCGAAGAAGCTCTACGCCACCGCTTCAAGCCCGCTCGAAGGCGTCGTGAAGTGAACCTAGCCGAGCTGTGTGGGCTTTCGGCCGAGGCTCGCGCTCAGCCGTGCCAAGAGGCGGCCTGCCGGTAGGGCACCACCTGGTGCTGAGCCGAGTCGAGCGCGATCAAGTCGAGAAGCTGGGCCAGCAGTTCGTACCCACCCCGCCCGAGGAAATGGACTCCACCCAAGCCGCGCTCCTGTAGGCTTCCTCCCGGCGCCAGCAGTGCGCCCAGCGCAGACTCGTGGCGCCGGAGAGTCTCCGAGCGGGCGAAGGCGGCCTGGGCGACCTTGTGCTTCAGTCGTTCAATCTGATGGAGGGTCCGCTGGCGGGTGCGCTCGAGCGCGGGCAGGAGGGTGGAATCGATCGGGCCGATGTCGTGGGCCAGGCCATCCAGCAACCGCGCCATCTCCAGCCCTGTCCGATCCAGCCGCTCCTGCCAGCCGCTCGAGAAGCCCGCGCCAGCCAGCTTTTGCCGCAGGTAGTCTTCGCCCTTCCAGGCATCCGCCGCGCTGAGCTTGTACTGCTGCAGCAATCGCTGGCAGCGAGGGTCGACGAGCGTGAACGAAGCGCGGGGAAACACCACGGGCTGGGGCCGCCCAAAGTTGGGATACAGCGCGGCGCTCTCCGCGTGATAGGCCAGCTCGGCAGGCCCGGCGATGTAAGCCACCGTGGGCAGCAGCAGATCCTGCACCACGGGGCGAAAAAGAGCGTTGGGCGTGAAGCCCTCCGGATGCTCCGCGGCCTCGTGACGGATCTGGTCCACAGCCAGGCGCTCCCCGCCTTGCAGCTTGAACTCGCGCCCATCGTCCGCCAGCCGCAGCGCCAGCCGGCTGCGCTGGCGCTCCACAAAAAGCAGAGTGGAGTCTTCGCCCACGTGAACCTGGGCGTGATACCCGCCCTCGACCAAGGCCTGCGCCCGCCGCCGCAGCGCAGAGTTCAATTCTGGCGCCTCCACGACAGCGTGGGCGTACATGCGCGCCGCCAGGCGATGCAACTCGGGGTCCAGGGCATCGAGCAGAATCACACCCCATCGGCCAAAGATGCGGGCCATAAACCGGGCGAAGGCTTCTCCCCACCGCACGCCGGGTTGATACGCGCTGCTCAAATCAGCCAGAAGGCGGTCCCTCGCCTCGCCCGCCGGCAGGGCCGCGCGGAGGCGGTTCAGGGTCTCGGTCACCGCCTCGGTAAGCTGGACGTAGCCCACCGACGAGTGCGGAGCGGGCCGGAGGCCAGGATCGCTTAGCGCGACTCGGTTGGAGCTATCGTCGAGCACCGCGGTTGAGGCCACTTCTTCGAGGTCGTGATCCTCGGTGGCCAGCCAGAAGATCGGCACCGAAGGCAGGCCCTGCTCCGAGAGCCGTTGCGCCATGCGAATCGCCGTCAGTGCCTTATACAACGTAAAGGCGGGGCCTGAAAACAGGCCAGCTTGCTGCCCCGTGACGACCGCCAGGGTGCCGGGCTCGGCCAGGCGGCGGAGGTTGGCCAGCGTCGGCTCGCTGGCACCGGCCGGGCGATTGTGGGCGGTGAGGATGCGGACGATTTCCGAGCGCAGGGCGGCACTGTAATCCAAGCCACCGGCCACCTTGAAGTAGCTGCTCAAGGCGAACGGTGAGCCGCCGCCATAAAAGGGCGCCACGCGCTCAAAGTGATCAACGTAATCCTGGAACAGCGCGCTGGTTCCGGGCAGGCGCGAGTAGGGAATACAGTGGTCGTCCATAAATCGTCCGGCGTACTCCGGCTGGCTCGGCCCAACGCCTTCGGCCGATCTCACGATCAGGTGGTCGAAAAGCGTCATGTCTAAAACGCGAGGCTAAGCCGCGCCGCTTTGAGCGCGCGGGCGATGGAGCGCCGGGCTTGGAGGCTGACCGGCAGCAGAGGACTTCGCGGCTCCCCGCCGCGGTACCCGGCCAGATCCATCGCCACCTTCAGCGCCGGGGTGCCATACTTCAGATTGATTTCCGCCGCCAGCGGAACGAGCTTCGCGTGCAGTTCGCGAGCGAGCTTCTGCCGCCCCTGACGGAAGGCTTCGTAGAACGCTACGCACAGCTCAGGCGCGAAGTCGGCCTGGCCCACAATGCCGCCCGCCGCGCCGGAGCGCAGCACGTCGAGCAGGATCGCCATACTGCCGCAGAACACGCGGAATCGGGGCCGCACCAGGCGGAGGATACGGCGCAGGTAGGCGAGGTCACCGGAGCTCTCTTTCAGCCCGGCCATGTTCGGGTGGCGGGAGAGCGCAGCGACTGCCTCCGCCGGCACGGAAACTCCCGTGCACTGCGGGATCGAGTACAACAGAATGGGCCGCGGCACGGCGTCAGCCACCGCACGGTAGTGCGCCGTGAGGGCCGGCCCGTCCATTTTGGACTTGTAGTACCCCGGCGTCACCACCAGGGCCACGTCCGCGCCGCGTGCGGCGGCTTCGCGGCTGAGCGCGATGGTTTCCCGCGTGCTCTCGAGGCCCGTCCCCGCCAGCACCAACTCGTCAGGACGCATCAGCTCACGGGCGAGCTCAGTGAGCCGAAGGCGCTCGCGAACGGTGAGGAACGGCGCTTCACCCGAGGTTCCGGCCACCATCACGCCGGCGAGGCCGATGCCCGTGTAACGCTTGAGATTGGAGCAAAACGCGCCCTCGTCAATCCCGCCGCGGCGGTTGAAGGGCGTCACGAGTGGCGGCACGATGCCGTGCAGGCGATCGAGAATGAGCTTGGTAGTCATGGGCAGCGACTGAGAACGATGAATTAGGAATAATGAACTTCCAACCGTCCGAAACTGGCGACGATCTGGGACCGCTCAGCGAATCGCTTTCTTGGCGGTCTTGGCCGAAGCGACGAATATCGACGTCAGCTCTTCGGCTTCGCGAAACAACTCCTGCAGCCGCTCGTGATTTACGATGCCCGATTCGGCCAGGAACTCCAGCCAATATTGCGCTTCCTCAAGTTCTTGCGATCCGCACTCGATCTTGCCGACAATTTCTGCGCTTGATCGGGCCCGCGTCGCCTCCCTGTACTGCGCGCCGACTGACGTGCCGCTGCGCAAGGCCTGCTTGCCTGGGACCTAAACCTCGGCCGTCCGGGGCAATGTCGAATATAACCTGATAATTTCCAGAGCCCATAATTTCGTCCGCTGCTTCAGACCGTATCGATCGCTGTTGATTATTCATCATCCATAGGTCATCGTTTAGGACTCCGCCTTCACCTGCACGCCCTGCTTACGATGCAACTCCTGCAAACATTCCACCTGAATTCCCCCGTGATGCTGGGCCCGGATTCCCTGCACTGCCGCCACCGCCGCCGAAAGGGTGGTGATACACGTGATGCCCTGCTGAATAGCGGCCCGCCGAATGGCCCGCTCGTCAAAATGCGACGAGCGGCCGAGCGGGGTGTTGACGATCAAATCGATCTTCGAGCTCTTGATGAGGTCGGCCACGTTGGGACGGCCCTCGTTCACTTTGTGGACGCGTTCCACCGGCACGCCGGCAGTGCGCAGGTAGTCGGCCGTGCCTCGGGTGGCGAGCAGGGTGAAGCCCAGGCTCACCAGATCGCGGGCAATGGCAACGGCGTGGGGTTTGTCGTGATCGTTGACGGAGAAGAACACGCGGCCCCCGGCGGGCATCCTCTGCCCCGCAGCCAGTTGCGCCTTGGCAAAGGCCAGACCGAAGCTGGAGGCGGTGCCCATCACTTCTCCGGTCGATTTCATCTCGGGACCCAGGATGGTGTCCGCGCCCGGCAGCTTTACGAAGGGGAACACCGGCGACTTCACGAAGTGATGGTGCACCGGCAGCTCCTCCTCAAGCCCGAACTCGCGGAGCTTGCGGCCGATCATCAGGCGCGCGGCGATCTTGGCCAGCGGCACGCCGGTGGCCTTGCTGACGTAGGGCACGGTGCGCGAGGCGCGCGGATTCACTTCGAGCACAAAGACTTTGCCGTTCTGGATGGCGTACTGAACGTTCATCAACCCTACCACGCGCAATTCGCGGGCGAGCTTCAGGGTGTATTCGCGGAGCGTCCGGCGTTCCCGCTCGCCGATTTCGAACACCGGCAGGCAGCAGGAGCTGTCGCCGGAGTGGATGCCCGCCTCCTCGATGTGCTCCATGATGCCGGCGATCACCACGTCTTCGCCATCGGAGAGCGCGTCCACATCCACTTCGGTGGCGGCCTCCAGGAAGCGGTCTACCAGGATGGGGAAAGCCTGGTGCAGCTCCTCCGCCCGCCGGACGTACTCCACCAGCGTCTCCTCGTCGTAGGCGATCACCATGGCGCGCCCGCCCAGCACATAGGAAGGCCGCACCAGCACGGGATAGCCGATTTCGCCGGCAATCGCGCGGGCCTGCTCCACGTTCATCGCCGCTCCGTTCTCGGGCTGCGGGATGCCCATGCGCTCCAGTAGCCGGCCGAAGTGCTCGCGGTCTTCCGCCAGGTCGATGGACTCGGGCGAGGTGCCGATGATGGGCACGCCGGCGGCCTGGAGCTGGCGCGCCAGGTTGAGCGGGGTCTGGCCGCCGAACTGCACGATGACGCCTTCGGGTCTTTCCTCCTCCACAATCGCCATGACGTCTTCGAAAGTGAGGGGCTCAAAGTAGAGGCGGTCGGAGGTGTCGTAGTCGGTGGAGACGGTCTCGGGATTGCAATTCACCATGATCGTCTCACGGTCTTCTTCTTTAAGCGCGAAGGCGGCGTGGACGCAGCAGTAATCGAATTCGATACCCTGGCCGATGCGGTTGGGGCCGCTGCCCAGGATCATGATCTTGCGCCGGCTGGTGGGCTCGGCCTCGTCCTCCTCCTCGTAGCTCGAGTACAGATAGGGCGTGAAAGACTCGAACTCGGCTGCGCAGGTATCGACGCGCTTGAATACCGGGCGCACCCCGCGCGACAGGCGCGCCTGGCGGACCTCCTCGCCGGTGGCGCCCCAAAGCTCCGCCAGGTGCAGGTCTGACAAGCCGAACTGTTTTGCCTTGTGAAGCAGTGGCGCGGGTACCGAGACCACGCTGTGCTCCTGGAGCTCGCCTTGCAGATCGACGATCTGCTGCATCTGGGCCAGAAACCAAGGATCGATCCGGGTGATCTCGGCCAGCGAGTCCACGCTGTGTCCGGCGGAGAGGGCAAAGAACAGGTCCCAGAGGCGTTCGGGATGGGGCACGGTCAGGCGCCGCTTGAGATCGTCCGGGTCGGCCGGCGGTTTGGGCGTCTTGCGCCCGGTCTCGAGCGAGCGGACGCCCTTCAGCAGCGCCTCTTTGAAGGTGCGCCCGATGGCCATCACCTCTCCCACCGACTTCATCTGGGGGCCGAGGGTGTGATCGGAGTCCGGGAACTTCTCCTGAGCCCACTTGGGAATCTTCACCACCACGTAATCGATGGTGGGCTCGAAGCAGGAGGGCGTTTTTTGGGTGATGTCGTTGGGGATCTCGTTCAGGGTGTAGCCTACGGCCAGGCGGGCCGCGATTTTCGCGATGGGAAATCCGGTGGCCTTGGAGGCCAGCGCCGAGCTGCGCGAAACGCGCGGGTTCATCTCGATCACCAGCATGCGGCCGGTTTCGGGATGGACGGCGAACTGGATGTTCGAGCCGCCGGTCTCCACCCCTACGGCGCGGATCACGGTGAAAGCCGCGTCGCGCATGCGCTGGTACTCTTTGTCGGTGAGCGTCTGCACCGGGGCGACGGTGATGGAGTCACCGGTGTGCACGCCCATGGGATCGAAATTCTCGATGGAGCAGACCACCACGGCGTTGTCGGCGTGGTCGCGCATCACTTCCAGCTCGAATTCCTTCCAGCCGAGCACCGACTCTTCCACCAGCACTTCATGCACCGGGCTCGCCTGCAGGCCCCAGCGCACGATCTCCTCGAACTCCTCGAGGTTGTAGGCCACCCCGGCTCCCGTGCCGCCGAGGGTGAAGGAGGGCCGGATGATGACCGGGTAACCGAGCTTCTCGGCCGCGTCAATGGCCTCTGCCTCGGATTTCGCGATGAAGCTGGCGGCTACCTCCAGGCCCGCCTGCCGCATGGCGTCTTTGAACAGCATGCGATCTTCGGCCATCTGGATGGCCTTCAGCGAGGCGCCAATCAAACGCGCCCCGTGGCGCTCCAGAACGCCTTGCTCCGCGAGTTGCACGGCGAGGTTGAGCGCCGTCTGGCCGCCGACGGTGGGCAGCACCGCGTCGGGCCGCTCGCGCGCAATGACGGCCTCAAGGTATTCCACCGTGAGCGGCTCGATGTAGGTGCGGTCGGCGAACTCGGGGTCCGTCATGATGGTAGCCGGGTTCGAATTTACCAGCACCACTTCGTATCCGTCGGCGCGCAGCGCTTTGCAGGCCTGCACGCCGGAATAGTCGAACTCGCACGCCTGGCCGATGATGATGGGCCCGGAGCCGATGACGAGGATCTTCTGGATGTCAGTGCGCTTGGGCATAGAAAAAGTCGAAAAATCGAAAGTTCAAAGTTGAAAAAGGCAAACCACGTACAAAACTACGCTTCTGCTAGCGTGATCACCTCGCCACCGTCCATGAGCTTGCATTCCTTCAGGAATTCGGTGACCCCAAGGAGGCCGCCGGCAAACGCTACGAAGCCTGCCCCAACGACTTTGGGGTCGCGTTCATGCCCGCACAGTTTCGCAAACACGTTGCCCACACTCCAAGCCGGGCCCAAATGATGCGGCGTTTGAACGGCTTCGAGATAAAGCTGGCAGCGTCTGTGCATCTCGTCGATCACCGTGTCAGGTTGGCTTTTGACTTTTTCATCTCCAGAGTCCATGAGCATCGCATGCAGGCAACGATTGAACACCCGGCGGACTTCTTGCTGAGCGGTCGCCGTGAAAAACCTCTGATTCGCGTAAGTGGCGACGACGAGTCGGAGCATGAAGAGCTCACCAAGCGCGGCATCACGATCAACCTCGTCCAGGAGGCCTTCGCCAAGCTCATATCGGTCGCTTTCGAGTTTCTTGCTTCCACCGATGCACAGGCCAAGCACACCCGCCGTGAGCTGCTCAATCGTCACTGTCTCGCGGTGCTCTCTCCTCGTGGCCATGAATAGGGTCCCATTCACGGGGCTATACAAGCCCACTTTTGATCTCGGCCCTCTTAGGTGGGTCTGAATTCCCACCTTTTCGATCTCCCTCCTCGTGTCGATCATTCCACGAAGCCCACTGCGACCTCAGTTCCCCGCAACCGGCGAAAACAAGCTCAGTTCGAACCCCGGCAACTCCTCCGTTTCTGACTTCCGATTTCGAGTCTTTACTGATTCTAAAGCACATAGTGGCTTCGTTCCGCGATTTCGCCACCTTTTTCCTCGATGGCCGCCCACATCCCGCCTGGGAATGGTCGTTTCTATCCTTCGACTTCTGATTTCTAACTTCCGACTTCGAGCTTCTACTCATTCTAAAGCACATAGTGGCTTCGTTCCGCGATTTCGGGCCTTATTTGTCGTGCGGGCGTCCGCCCCGGACTCGGCTTGCTACCCGGTATTCGCTGCCCTGCTCTCCTCCATCATCGTCGCAAACCGGTGGAACAAATACGCCGCGTCGTGCGGGCCGGGCGAAGCTTCGGGATGGTACTGGACGCTGAAGAGCGGCATTGTCCGGTGCCGAAGCCCCTCGAGCGTCTGATCGTTTAGGTTGATGTGCGTCAACAACACTTCGCTCGATTTGAGCGAATCGGGATCTACGGCGAAGCCATGGTTCTGCGAGGTGATTTCCACCTTTTGGGTTTCAAGATTCATCACCGGGTGATTGCCGCCGTGGTGCCCGAACTTGAGCTTGTAAGTGCGGCCGCCGAGGGCCAAGCCCACAATTTGATGGCCCAGGCATATCCCGAACACGGGCACGCGCCCGGCGAGCTCGCGCACGGCCTGCGCTGCGTACTCCACCGGCTCGGGGTCGCCGGGGCCGTTGGAAAGGAACACGCCGTCGGGCTTGAGGGCGAGAACGTCGTTTGCGGAGGTTGCCGCCGGCACCACCGTGACCCTGGCGCCGATATCCACCAGCTTCCGCAGGATGTTGCGCTTGATCCCGTAATCGTAGGCCACCACGTGGAAGCGCGGCGGCGGCGGCCCGTCGCCTTCGCCGAAGATTCGCGCCGAAGGCTCGGTCCATTCGTAGCGCGAGGCCGCGGCAACGCGGCTGGCGAGGTCGAGCCCCACCATGCTGGGCGACGCCTTCGCCTTGGCGACGAGGCTGGCCTCGTCACCGTCCACGGTGGAGATGATCCCGCGCATGGCGCCGTAACGCCGCAAGTGGCGCACGAGGGCGCGAGTGTCGATTTCCGAAATCACCGGCACACCGAAGTCGGCCAGGAATTTGGACGTGTCCTCGGTGGACCTCCAATTGCTCGCAAGCTGCGAGACCTCGCGCACCACCATGCCCTCGGCGTAGGGCTTCAGCGACTCGCTGTCGAGCCCGTTGGTGCCGCAGTTGCCTATGTGCGGGTAGGTGAGAATGACGATCTGTCCGGCGTACGAGGGGTCGGTGAGGATCTCCTGGTAACCCGTGAGCGAGGTGTTGAACACCACTTCGCCGCAGCGCTCACCCGAGGCGCCGTCGCCGCGTCCGCGGAAAACCCGGCCGTCTTCCAGCGCCAGAATGGATTCCATCTCGATCTCACTTTCAGTTCCCGGTTTTCAATCGTCAGTTCTCAGTGTATCTCGAAACGCCGCTCTGGCTCGTTGATCTTGCACACGGTGGCAAAACGCCGCCTGCAGGATGGCGGACGGACACCCAACACTCACGGCTGGCGACTGAAAAACTGACGACCGGGAACTTCACTTCTATTGAAGCGCGCCTACCTGATCGAGCGGCCAGTAAACGAAGGCCGCCTTGCCGTAAATGAAATGGCGGTCGACGGTGCCCCACTCGCGGCTGTCGTTGGAGGCCTCGCGATGGTCGCCGAGGACATAGTAATGGTCGAGCGGCACATACGTCGGAGGGTAGGTATCGTGGTCCAGGTAGCTGGGCGGCACGTACTTCTCGGCCAGTGGCTTGCCGTCGATCTCCACCACTCCCTCGTGAACGCTCACCCACTCTCCCGGCAGCCCGATGACGCGCTTGATGTAAGACTTCGACGGGTCGAGCGGGTAACGAAACACCACAATATCGCCGCGATGAATGGGCTCAAAACGGTAGACGATCTTGTTGATGAAGATGCGCTCGTGATCGTAGAGCCGGGGCATCATGCTGGTGCCTTCCACCTGCACCGGCTGGTAAAGGAACACGATTACCACAAAAGCCAGCAGCATGGAGAGGACGAGGTCGCGCAACCAGTAGCGTGCCTCAAAGAACGACCGCCGCCCCCGGCGGCGGACGGCGTTATCCGGATTACCCTGTTGGGCGAATCTTCGACGTTCCTGCATACCCTCCCGCGCTCTCGCCCGATTATACCCCAGTCGAGTGAGGGCCGTCTTGAGGTGCGCGAGGGCGGGGGCTTGGGGTGCAGGCACCAAGAATCGCTGGACAATCCACCTTCGTTCGCGTATAAGGGCAGGTTCGAAGCGCGTGTAGGCCATCCCCGGGCCCCGCGGGAAGCAGCCCCACCCTTTCCAGGAGCGGGCGAAAGACGATGCCAAGAGCAAGCTGCTCAGTCCGTGCGGCGAGGTCCGGGCAGACACCGCGCAGCCCGACGGCCGTACCAGGCGAAACGGGAGAACAGCGGCCAGCCTCCGCGCCCGGCTGGCGCAACTCGCTCTTCCGTATCCCGATCGTCATCGGCTGGCTGACGCTGGCGGCCACATCGGGGTCCGCCGATCTGCTCGGGCAGGGCGCCGGCCTGGGTTCTCAAGCCGGTTCACAGCCGGCGCCGCAGGCGCCGTTTTGGGCCAACAACGGCCGGATAAGCTACGGGCTGCAGGGCGCCTTCGGATTCCAGACCCCGGTGCCCCCGCGCGGAGAGCACATCAAGCTTCTCTACGCCCAGCCTCAGCTCGAAGTGAACCTGCTGCGCTTCAACCGCGGGCCAGTGGGGCGCTTCGACTGGCTCAGCGAGGGCCTGGTGGGCGGCGCAGTCTCCCCCGCGGCGCGCATCATCGGCTATTCGCTGCTTTTCCGCCTGGAAGGCCGGACGCGGGGAAACACCAAGCCCATTCTCGACTTCGGCGCAGGCGTCAACAATACCACTCTGGATCAGCACGCTTATGAGTTGACAGGGGGCCTGCAGTTCACGCCGCAGGGAGGCCTCGGGATCGAGCACTATTTCAGCCCGCAGCACGCCATCGTCTTCGAGTATCGCTTCTTCCACATGTCGAACAACGGGATACGAGAGCCCAACCACGGCTTTAACGCCGCGGTGTTTTCGGTGGGATTTCGCTGGCTGCGCCGGCCGACGGGGCCTAAGTGGCGCTGACAGAGGAACGATCAGGCGAAGCCATTCTTAACTTTATCAGTCGGCCGCCGCGCCAACGGCTTGTTGTCGACGGCCATGGTCGAGCCGAGGGACTCGAGCAACCGGCGCTGTTCCCGCGAAAGACGGGTGGGCACGACCACCTGCACGCGAACATAGAGGTCCCCGAAACCTCGTTCATCCACGCGCGGCATCCCAAACCCGCGTAGGCGGAAGACGGAGCCGGCCTGCGTGCCCTCGGGTATTCGGAGCCGTTCCTGGCCCTTCAGCGTGGGCACCCGGATTTCCGCCCCAAGGGCCGCCTGCGCCAGGGAAAGCGGGATTGTGCAGTACAGGTCGCTGCCCTCGCGTTCGAAGTAAGCGTGCTCGCGGACGCGGAGTACCACGTAGAGATCGCCGGGAGGGCCGCCATAGGCGCCGCCTTCGCCCTCGCCGCTCACTCGCAACTTCATACCGTCCTCGACTCCAGCCGGAACCTTGATGCCGAGCACCTTCTCCTGCCGCACGCGGCCTTGTCCCTGGCACGCCGGGCAAGCTTCGCGGATCACCTGGCCCAGGCCCTTGCACTCCGGACACGCTCGGCTCACCGTAAACAGGCCCTGCTGGTGCCGGATCTGGCCGTGGCCGCCGCAGACCGTGCACGTCACCGGCGCACTGCCTTTCCTGGCGCCGCGGCCGCCGCACTCGGAGCAGACGTCCCAGCGGGGAATCTTGATCTTGGTCTCCAGCCCGCGAGCCGCTTCCTCGAAGGCGATCTCCATCTCGTAACGCAGATCGGAGCCGCGCTTCACGCGGCTGGCGGGCCGCCGTGCTTGTCCGAAAACGCCGCCAAAGAACTCGCCGAAGAGGTCTTCAAAGTCTGCGAAAATGGTGGCCGAGGGGTCAGGCCACGAGGGTCCTGCGGCGCCCTGCACGCCCGCGTGGCCGAAGCGGTCGTAAGCGGCCCGCTTGTCGGCATCGGCCAGCACACCGTAGGCCTCGGTGATCTCCTTGAACTTCTCCGTGGCCTCGTCGTGGTTGCCAGGATTGCGATCGGGGTGGTACTGGAGAGCAAGCTTGCGGTACGCGCTTTTCAGTTGAGCGTCATTCGCGTCGCGCTGTACGCCCAGAACCTCGTAATAATCGTGTTTTTGTGCCATTTCGATGATGGGAGTTTAGGGTACGTCTGGCTGCGGTTCTAGCAAGTCCGATTGTGTCCGGACAGCCCCGGCTCGAATCGATACGCGTGTCTTCTGCATAACAGCACTACCCGTCAACTTGCGGCTCCGATAACTCTTTGGGAGCCACCGCCACTTTGACGATGGCCGGGCGAAGCAGACGGTGCTTCAACTTGTAGCCGCGTTGCAGCTCTTCAACGATCTCCTGGTCGCGGTGAGCCCCGGACTCGAGCGTTTCGACGGCCTGGTGCAAGTGCGGATCGAAGATCCGGCCCTTGGTTTCGAGCGGCTCCAGGCCTGCGCGGCCCAGCACGTCAACGAGTTCACGGTGGATCAGCTCGACGCCCTTGTAGAACTCGTCCGGAACCCTCGGATCGCGATGCTTGAGCGCGCGCTCGAAGCTGTCGAGCGCGGGCAGCAGGGCCCGAATCAGATCAGCCGAGGCGTGCTTGACGAGCTCTTCCTTCTCCCGCTCGCTGCGCTTGCGCAAGTTCTCCAGCTCGGCATGCTTCCTCAGCAGCCGGTCATAGATCTCCTGCTTCTCGGCCAGCAGTTTGCGGAAGGCGCCAGCGAGGTCAGCCGGCAGGTCGCTTGCCGGGGCCGGCTCGCTGCCAGGCTGCGTGGCAGCAGCCGCCTGTGGCACTGCCTCGCCGTGCGAATTTCGTTCTTGCGTCATGGGAGTTTCGACCTCTGCTATTTTAACTTGGACGCCTCAGAATTGGGGGGCGACCCTCCGGCACACCCCCGCGCCTCACCGATGTGAGCCACCGAGGCGGGTCCTTCGCCGGCCCTCCACCCTATTAGATGACTTTGTGGAATCCTGCGGTGCGCCCTCCCCGGCCGGCGGCGGCGCCGCTCAATTGATGCTGAGCAAACGGCTGGTGAGGTGAGCGACGTATTCCACCGTCTGAATGGCGCGCTCGTACTCCATGCGCGTCGGGCCCACCACGCCGAGCGCGCCCACCGTGCGGTTCCGGTACGAGTAGGGCGCCACGATCAACGTGCAGTGGCGCATTTCAGCGGCGGGATTCTCATGCCCGATCAGAATCGTCACGCCCGACCGCGCCGACGACTCCAGGCAGGCGGTCAGGATCTGCACCAGCCGCGCCTTCTGATCGAGGGTTTCGAGCAGCTCGCGCATCAGCCGCGCATCGACAAACTCGGGCTGGTCGAGGATCTTGGCCGCACCCTCCAGGAACAGCGGCCCCGCGTCCTGCTGGCCGATGGCGCCCTCCGAAAAGAGGCGCGCCACGCGGGTGAGCAGCGTTTCGCAGGTGGCCTTCATCTCCTCCATGCGCTTGAAGATTTCGAGGCGCACCGTACGAAGCGACCAGCCGCGGAACTCGGCGTTCAGGTATTCGGCGGCCCGGTCAAGCTCGGCCTGAGGCATCTCTTCCTCGAGGCGGATCACGTGGTTCTCCACCACGTCGGGCCGCGACACGATCACCGCCAGCACCCGGTGCTCGGGCAGGGCCACGAATTTGACGTGCTCCAGCAGCTTCTCGCTGGGGGCGGGCGCCAGCACCAGACCCACGTTTTGGGAGAGCTCCGAGAGCAGGTGCGACGTGCGGCTCATCAATTGCTCCGGTGATACCCCTTCGGAGCCCATCGAGCGGTGGATATAGCGCGCCACGTCCGGCTGGAGAGGGGAGGCGCCGGCCACCCGGTCCACGTAAAGGCGATAGGCTTGGTCGGTGGGGATGCGCCCCGCAGACACGTGCGGCTGCTCCAGGAAGCCGTCGGCTTCGAGCTCCGCCATGGTGTTGCGAATGGTGGCCGAACTCACGGCGTGATTCAGGTCCTCCGCAATCGCATTCGAACCCACCGGCGTCCGCGTGGCCACGTAGCGGCGCACCACCGCCGCCAGCACTTCAAACTGCCTCCGCTCGAGCTGGCTCCGGTCCCGCATCGCACCCTAACTGACGCTGTATCAGAAGATTAGCCTACACTCTCTATTTTAGGCAGCGGGCCTTCCGGATGTCAAGCTCCAACCGCCCCGGCCGCGCGGTGTGAGCCGTTCCCGCGCAAAACCCTCCCGCCGGCGCCACGCCCGCTCGCCCACTCGGCCCAGCGATGTAGCCTAGTTGAGGGCTCGCGTTGCCAGCCTCGGCGCGTGCGCCCAACCCGGCGCGGCTTTCGGGCGGTTGACAGCACGCGGCTCCTCATGTTACTCGTAAACAAGCGCGAACCAAGCAATCCGTGGGCCTGTGGCGCAGTTGGGAGCGCGCATGACTGGCAGTCATGAGGTCGAGGGTTCGAACCCCTCCAGGTCCACCAACCCCCACGGCAAACCGAGCAATTTGTTGAGAACTTGGTTCCAACGCAGGTCAGATGTATCCTTCGCTGAGAATCGGTTCCGGGTGGGTCTGCCTCCCCACCGGTGGGGAGCGCCGGCAGGGCCTGGAGCGCACTCTGGGAGCGGGGGTCAGAGAGCCCATGAGCGGGTCCGCCTGCCGGAGGGCCCAGGGGGGGTAAGGGGGCGCCAGAAGGGCGTATGAGACGTTCCTCTATGGCCACAAACCCTGACATCGCGAAGACTGCCCCCGCGAGGACGGAAAGCGTGGACCAAGCCTCTGAGCCAAGGCTAAGCCATTCCTAGACAATGGCATAGCGGAAAAACTGGAGCGGTGGCGGACCCCGGCTCGCCACACCTCCGTAGCCTGCCGGCCTCAGAAACGCTGTAAGGTATTGATGAGATTAAACTTGGAGGCTGTTTTGGGCGCAGCTCAGCGCGAACTCAGGGCAATGTTACAGAAAATCAAAAGTGTACGGAAGCTGGACACTTTGACCCCAAAATGGACTTTTTTTTGACTTCAAACGGTTGTAAATTGCCGCCATAAAGTAACATTTCCGACGAACTTCAACCGCGCTCGCGGGAACGCTGGAGCAGGAACGAGGCGAGCGCCAAGGGGCACCGCCGCAGGGCTCTTCGCGCGAACTCAGGGCAATGCCACAGAAAATCAAAAGTGTACGGAAGTTGGACACTTTGACCCCAAAATGGACTTTTTTTTGACTTCAAACGGTTGTAAATTGCCGCCATAAAGTAACATTTCCGACGAACTTCAGCCGCTCTCGCGGGAACGCTGGAGCAGGGACGAGAAGAACGCCAAGGCGCACGGCCGCCGGTCGGCGCAGCTTCAAAGCGGCACCCAGGCAAGGCCTCAAGGCCTCAGAAACTCGGAGAAGCTCCACGCAATTCTAAAGGACTTACGGCCTCCCGTCACGGATCTGCGCCGACGTATTTTCAACAACTTACAGAAGAAATTTCGTTTCGAGAGCCCAACCTGTTTTCAACAACTTACCGCAATGCTACAGAAAGTGAAAAGTGTACGGAATCTGGAAAATTAGGCAGAAAAGGGGCCCTTTTTCGACTTCAAACGAACACATTTCCTGACACACTCGATGACTTTTCCGGCCTTGCCCGTACCCCTTGCGCGGGGCCCGGAGTCGGCCAGAAAGCGCTCCTGACTTCTGGCTTCTGGCTCCTGACTCCTCCTCGAGCACTGCAC
>DATJAQ010000264.1:0-2522 GCA_035516075.1 Terriglobia bacterium
CGTTCGGCGAACCAGCTATGAGAGAAAAAATGTCGAAGAGGTACTGAGCGTGCGGGACACTTTGGGCTGGCGTGATCTCGCAAACGATTCGCGGTAGTGAAAATGCGATCTTTAACATGCATTGTGTCCCTTCGGTGGACCTGCGTGACTCGACCTGGCCATAGTTGCTAACGTCATGTCTTCCGCCGCTTGAGGATTTGAGCGGAGGCAAGGAGGATCGACGATGGCCAGGGAGTCACCCGATATTCCCAACAGCATGCGGAAGGTTTACCGGCGTTTCGAGCGCTGGCGGAGCGCGCACACCGGCCGCTTACCGATTCCGAAGGGCATGTGGGGCGCCGCGGTGGAATTGGCTCGACAGCACGGGGTTTTCCCCACGGCGAAGGCTTTGCGTTTGGAGTATGGTAAGTTGAAGCAGTTAGTGGAAGCGGCGGGTCCGGTGGCGCGGAATAGGGGGGCGAAGGCCCCGGCCGCAGCCCCGCGCCGCGCACGGTCCACCGCACCGCCGGCGTTTGTCGAGCTGCTGACGTCCCCGGCGGCCGGCTTGGCGGAGTGCCTGATCGAGTTGGAGGGGCGGCGCGGCAAGATGCGCATTCAGTGGAAAGGGACGACGGCGCCGGACCTGGGTGGGCTGAGCCGGGCGTTGTGGGAGTCCAAGTGATCCAGATCGCGCCGCAGATGCGGATTCTGGTGGCGATCGAGGCCGTGGATGGCCGCAAGGGTATCGACTCGCTGGCCCGCCTGTGCCAGGAGAAGCTGCAGGAGGACCCTTTCTCGGGATGCCTATTTGTGTTCCGCAGCCGACGCGGAACATCGATTCGCATCCTCACCTATGACGGCCAGGGGTTTTGGCTGGCGCAGAAGCGGCTGTCGAAGGGGCGGTTTGTGTGGTGGCCGAGTGGGAAGGAGCCGACTCGAAGGTTGCAGGCCCATCAAGCACAGTTGCTGTTGGCGGCAGGTAACCCCGAGACGGTGGCGGCGCCGGTGTGGCGGGGCGTGAGTGGGTAAAAAAAAATTGCATTAGGCTCTTGCGTTCCGCATTTGGCTCTGGCACACTGACGGCGTATGCCGGTGGAGTGGAGATACCGGGGCCGAACCGTTACCGCGGAAGAGATCGCCTTCATTCGGCGGCTCATCGCCGAACATCCCGAAGCTAGCCGGCGAGCGTTGTCGGCGAAACTGTGCGAGGCTTGGGGATGGAAGCAGGCCAACGGCGCGCCGCGCGCCATGGTTTGCCGGGGCTTGATGTTGATGCTGCACCGAGCGGGCGAGATTGAGTTGCCGCCGGTGCGGCAGATCTCGCTCAACCCTCTGGTGAGACGCCACCGGCCCGCCCCGGTGCTGATCGATACCACGCCCATCCACGGCCCCCTGAGCCAACTCCAACCGATCGAATTTGAGCAGGTGCGGCGCACCGCCGAGGAGCGACTGTTCAACAGCCTGATCGAGCAGCATCATTACCTCAACTACGAGCAACCGGTCGGGGAGCACCTCAAATTTCTGGCTTGGGCCCACGGGCGACCGCTGGCCTGTCTGGCGTGGAGTTCGGCCCCGCGTCATCTGGGCAGCCGCGACCGCTTTATCGGTTGGAGCGCCGAAGCCCGGCGGCGCAACATCCGTTTTCTCGCCTACAATACGCGTTTCCTCATTCTGCCCTGGGTCGAGGTGGAGCACTTGGCGTCGCATCTGCTCGGACGCATGGCCCAACGGCTCTCGGCCGATTGGGAGCGGGTCTACGGCCACCCGATCTACTTTCTGGAGACCTTCGTCGATCCGGAGCGGTTTCGGGGGACTTGTTACCGGGCAGCGAACTGGGTGCTGATGGGACGGACCACGGGGCGGGGCAAGGACGATCAGACGAATCGACCCAACCGTTCGATCAAAGAGGTGCTGGGCTATCCGCTCACGCGACGCTTTCGCCAGTTGCTGCAGGAGGCGGGATGAAACCGGGCGTGGAGCGGCTCGACGTCACCGCCGAGGAGCTGGAGGCGCTGCTGGAGGGCGTCCGGGAACCGCTGGGGGAAGCCGGGTACCAGAAACTGAAGGCGGCCCTTCGCACCCTGGCCTACGTGACCGAACTGCTGGAGAATCGGGAGGCGACGCTGGCGACATTGCGGCGCCTGTTGTGCCGGGCGAGCACGGAGAAGACGGCGCAAGTGTTGAAGCAGGCGGGCGTCGAAGGGGGCGAGAAGAAGCCCAAGCCAGAGGGTCAGCGCACCCCCGACACCCCGGCCCCAGGGCATGGGCGACACGAGGCAGGCGCCTATCGTGGAGCCCAAAAGGTCAAGGTTCCCCATGGGTCGTTACACCAGGGGGACCGGTGTCCGGAGTGTCGGCGCGGCAAAGTCTACCCGCTGCGCGATCCCGGCCTGCTGGTGCGGATCCAAGGGCAGGCTCCGATCGCAGCCACGGTGTATGAGTTGGAGAAGCTGAGGTGCAATCTCTGTGGGGAAGTGTTCACCGCCGAGGCTCCGGAGGGAGTGGGGACCGAGAAGTATGATGCCACGGCAGCGAGTATGATT
>DATJAQ010000265.1:0-7413 GCA_035516075.1 Terriglobia bacterium
TACTCACCCGGCTGATTGTGGGATACCGAGGCGCCGACCTGAGCCTGGAGGTGACGGTGCTGGCCGGTCTGCTGGGCGGCACGATCGTGGGCCTGGTGGTGGGCATGATGGTGAGCCTGCCGCCCTGGCTGATCGGGCACGAGCAGTTGTCCGTGCTGATGGCGGTGCTCTACGCGGTGGTGGCCGGCTCAGCGCGCTGGATCTGCCCCGACAAAGAGGCCATCTGGAAATTCTCGCCCTTCGCCGACCTCGCGCTGTTCCGCTCCATCCGGCAGCGCTTCCGGGTGCCGGATTTGGACTGGCAGGTGCTTTTCACACTCATCTGCGTCTTCCTCGAAATCATGCGCATGATGGTGGGCCGCCTCGCGCCGCACCAGATTTTCGCGCTGAACTCGCCTCATCCCCTCGCCCAGGTGCTGATTGTGCTGGGCACGCTGGTGGGCGTGGGGCTGCCGGTGCGCATCTGGAATACCACGCGGATCGAGCGCAAGCTCGAGGACCAGGAGCGGCTGCTGATGCAGGCGCGGGTGGACGCCCTCATCAGCCAGATCAATCCACACTTCCTGTTCAACACGCTCAACACGGTGTCGTCGCTCATCCGCTTTGACCCCGACACGGCCCGGAACGTCGTGCTGAAGCTCTCGAATATCCTGCGCCGGCGGCTGAAGGTGCAGGCCCATTTTCTTCCGCTTCAACAAGAGCTCGACTTCATCGACGACTATCTTTCCATCGAGGTGGTGCGCTTCGGAAGCGACAAGCTCCAGGTGCGGAAGGAGATCGATCCGGAGACCGCGGAGGTGATGATTCCCAGCATGATCCTGCAGCCGGTGGTGGAAAATTCCATCCGGCACGGCCTCGGGCCGAAGCTCGAAGGCGGCACCATCACCTTGCGGACCGCCCGCCGCGAAGGACGGCTGGTGATCGAGGTCAGCGACGATGGGGTGGGCATTTCCCCCGAGCGGCAGCGCGAGGTGTTCGAATCCGGCATCGGAATCCGCAACGTGCGCGACCGCCTCCAGGTGCTGTACGGGAACGATTTCTCCCTGCGGGTGGACAGCCGCCCGGGCGAGGGGACGATGATTCGCTTCGAGCTGCCGGAGCTGATTACGCCGGCGAAGGCGCCAGGGCCCACCGTGCTGGAAACCGCCACGCGGTAGCCGTTCGGCGCGGGCCCCGGCTTCAGGTGTGTTATAGTCCCGTCTTGGACGTTGCGGTGAAATCCGCAGGCAACAGCCGCACTTCGAGTAACATCCCAACGGGGAACATACCGTCATCGAGGGCCGGGCAGCGCGCCGGAGGAAGCCGCTCGAGGCCGACTGATACGAGAGAGGTGACACACTGCTCATGGCCGACGAATCGAACAACCAAACCAAAACGCCTCCGCGCTCGATGAGCATGATCGAGCCCCGCTTTCGCGACATCTACTTGAAGTTTTACAAGGAAAGCTACTTCACCCCGACGGCGCTCGACCTGAAGACGAAGGAATTGATCGCCATCGGCGCCTCGCTGGTGGCGAAGTGCGAGGGCTGCCTGGATGGCCACATCACGAAGGCGCTCGAAATCGGTTGCACCAAGGAGGAGATCAGCGACGCCATCGTGGTGGCCATCGGGATTGCCGCCGCCGGGGTGCTCGATATGTCGGACAAGACGGCCATCAAGCTCGACCTCCACCATTTCGAAGGACTGCAGGTCAAAGCGAAGACCACCCCATAGCCGCGCGGGGCGAAGAGGACTCTGCGAGCGTCACTTCCGCCAGGGCACCTCGCCGCGGGCCACCGTCCCATGAACTATCGCGTCATCGGCGGCCTGTTCCTGCTGCTCTCACTCGGCCTCGCCGACAACCAAACCATTCCGGCGCTGTTGCCTACGCTCGCGAATTCGTTCGGCACCAGTGTGACGGTCACCGGACTGCTGGTCGTGTTCTATTCCCTGGCCGCGGCACTGGCGGCCTTTCTCACCGGATCGCTCTCCGACCAGTACGGGCGGCGGCGGTTCCTCGTAGGGGGCGCGCTTGTATTTGTGATCGCTTCGTTCGTCTCGTCCCTGAGCAGCCATTTTGCCGAGCTTGCCCTGGCGCGAGCCTTTACGGGCTTCGCCGCCGGTTCGCTTTCAACCTGCTCCATCGCCTTCGCAGGCGACTGGTTTGCCTACGAAGTGCGGGGCCGCGCGATTGGAATGATCTCCGCAGCCTATTTCGTGGCGCCGCTGGGGGTCCCGCTCGCCGGCCTGATCGCCGACCGTTTCGGCTGGGCGCGCGTATTCACCGCATTCGCCGCCGTATCGCTGGTGGTGGCGCTGGCTTCGCTGAAGCTGCCGCACGACACGGCGCCCCACAATTTCGACGAAACCGGCGTGCCGGGGGGAACCCTGCGCCATACGCTTCATGTCTTTCGCTACCTCGTCGCCCGGCGCGACACCTCCGCTATGCTGGTGATCGCCTTCCTGGTTTCGGGGGGCCTCGTCAGTTTTCTCACCTACATCGGCGCGTGGCTGCACTCGAGCTTCGGACTCTCCACCACCAGAATTGGCCTCGTCTTCATGCTGGGCGGTTTGGTGGCGGTGGGTGGAGCGCCGCTGGGAGGCGTGCTGGCGGACCGCTGGGGCAAGCGCGCAGTGTCGATCGCGAGCAACGTTTTACTGGCGGCCACCATGGCTCTGCTGCCCCTGTTTGGCTGGGGAGCGGGCTTGCTGGTAGTCTTTATCGGCGTGAGCCTGGGCATTGGCTTCCGGCAGGGACCGATCACGGCACTAATGACGGAGATGGTGCCGCGGCAGCGCCGAGGCAGTTTCGTTGCCCTGCGGAACATCGCCTCGCAGGTCGGCATCGGGGCGGCCGTGCTCGCCGGAGGGTTCCTTTACCAATGGCGCGGCTATCCGGCTGTGACCTGGCTCTCCGCGCTGATGGCGGCGGTGGTGGCGATTCTGCTCACCACGCATATCACGGAGCCCATAGCGGTCCGCAGTGAGCAGTCGGCAGTAGACAGTAGGCTGTAGACGGTGGACGAAAGGTAGCAGGAGGTGGGCGGCTGACTCGGTGCTGCCGGCTGCCGATTTCTTTCTGGGGGAGTGCATGCCAAGAGTCCGTCGTGCGTTCAAGGTGTTGTACTGGACGGTGGCTCTGCTGGTGCTGCTCGCCCTGGTCTTCTTTCTGGCGGTGATGCCGTGGGCGGTTGCCACAATCACAACCACCAATCGCTTCCACTTTCCCGACCCCAACGACGGCAAGACACCCCGCGACTTCGGGATGGAGTATCAGCCGGCGGAGTTCCAATCCAGCGACGGAATCGACTTGAAGGGCTGGTGGATGCCCGCTGCCGTCGCGCCGCCGGGCGCCGCCGCCGGCACCATCGTCTACGTGCACGGGCAAAACCGCACCCGCGTTGAGATGGTGCCCATGGCGCAGTTCGCGCACAGCATGGGCTACAACGGTCTGGTGTTCGACCTTCGTCACGAGGGAGCGAGCGGCGGACGGGTGTCGAGCGTGGGTTACTGGGAAAGGCTCGATGTGGAGGCGGCGGTCCGCTACGCCCTCGACCAGCAGCACGCCCAGCGGCCAGTGGTGCTTTGGGGCATATCGCTCGGGGCCGCCGCCTCGCTGATGGCCGCGGCGGAGACCCCGGACGTGGCGGCGGTGATTTCCGACAGCACCTTCCTGTCCCTCGACGACACGGCCCGGCATCACTGGGGGCTTTTCTTCGGGTGGTTGCCGACGAGCTTTCCCATGTTCAACGAGACCATGGCGCTGATCTCCTGGAAGGCGCACTTCCGGCCGTCGGATTTCGACCTGCGCAAGGCAGTGGATGGGATCAACCCGCGGCCCATCCTGTTTATCGGGGTGGAAGGTGACCGCCGCATGCCGCCGGCGATCGCCCGGACACTTTACGGCCTCGCAACTGGCCCCGGCAAAATGCTGCTGATCGTGCCCGGCACCCGGCACGGCGAAGGCTTTACCTCGGGACACGAACAGTATGAGCAGGCGGTAAGGGAGTTCCTGGGAAAAGTGAAGGCAGGTCCCTGAGCGGCCGTGCCTGCGGTCAGCCTGCCGCTGCTCCGGCGGCGTCCTTGGCGTCGAGCACTTTCCGATAGAGGTCTTCGTAAAGGGGAATGATCTTCGTACTGCAGAACTTGTCGCTCGCCCGGCGCCGAGCGGCTTTGCCCATTTCCTTCAGGCGGCCGGGTTCCGTCAGGATCTGCAGCGAGCGCGCGGCCATGGTCTCCACGTCGCCCGCCTCGACCAGATAGCCCTCCACGCCGTCGCGGATCACTTCCGGCAGCCCGCCCACCTTCGAGCAGACGGCCGGCACGCCGCAAGCCATGGCTTCGAGAACAGCCAAGCCGAACGATTCCAGCTGGCTGGGCAGCAACATCACGTCGGCGCAATTCAGCAGATCCTGGACCTGGTTCTGCTTGCCCAAGAAAATCACATCCTTCGTCAGATTCTTTTCGCGCGCCATCCACTCGGCGCGGGAGCGATCCGGACCGTCACCAATCAGGAGCAGCTTGGCGGAAATTTCGCGCCGGACGCGCGCGAAAATCTCCACCACATCCGCGACGCGCTTGACCGGCCGAAAGTTCGAGAGGTGCACCAGCACGCGCTCGTCGTCGCAGGCGAACTCGCTGCGGCGGCAGGGGCCGTCGGCGGGCTGGAACACATCGCAATTGACGAAGTTCGGAATCACCTCCACCGGACGCCGGATGCCGAACTCCCTTACCGTTACGCCCTGCAAGTACTCGGAAATGGCGGTCACGGCGTCGCTTTCTTCGATGGAGAAGCGGGTGATGGGCAGGTAAGAGCGGTCGCTGCCCACCAGGGTGATGTCCGTGCCGTGCAGGGTGGTGACGAAGGGCAGGCGATTCGGCCGAAACATGGCACGGGCCAGGTAAGCGCTCACCGAGTGCGGTATAGCATAGTGCACGTGCAGCAGGTCCAGGTGTTCGCTGGCCGCCACCTCATACATCTTGGTGGCCAGCGACAAGGTGTAGGGCGGGTGATCGAAAAGCGGGTAATTCACCACTTCAACTTCGTGAAAATGGATGCGCCCGGTGGCTTCCGTCATTCGCACGGGCATGGCGTAGCTGATGAAGTGGATCTCATGCCCGCGCGCCGCGAGCTCCAACCCGAGTTCGGTGGCCACCACTCCGCTTCCGCCGTAAGTGGGATAACATGTAATACCGACTTTCATCGAGGGACTCGGAAGGGCGGCGGTTTCACGCCGCCCGAGGGCCCGCCCCGCACATATCGGGGGCAGCTCGGTGGCCCTGGCTATGAGGGAGGGACCGGTTTATCCTTCTGGCCCTCGGGCGGGACTGCCAGCACCACAATCTGCTTCGCCGTGCGGCGGTTGCCTTTCTGCTCGAAATAGATCAAGACGCTGGTCCCGGGTTTGAGCCCGTCGAGCGGCAATTTTTCGCCGTCGGCGCCGTCAACGCGGACGTTTTTCTTAAATGGGAAAATTTCGACGGTATCTCCTTGGGTGCTGTGTACGTTCAAGACAGAATTCTTAATATCCAGCGACAGCACCGAACCACTGTACGCCTGCTGCCCGGAACCGCCTGAGGTGATCTTGGCGAGCCCCGGAACCTTGGACTTATGCTGAGCGTGGGCCGATGCCGGCGCAAAGACCGCTACGGCCGCGAGCGCCATCGCGAGGGCAACGGCCGTACCGCCCGGCCGGCGAAAAGACCGGGCACCCATGCGGCAAGTCTCCGTCAACCTTCGCGGGGTGAGCGAACGCGAGCGTAACGCACCTTTTCGGCCGCGATGGTTCATTGGGTTCGATGGTATGTGACCGGCTCTAGGGTGTCAAGCGCACCGGCTCCCGCGCCACATCGAAACGCGGCCGCAGTCGCACCCGACCGCCGGCTCGAACCTCGCTGGAAGGCCGCGGCACGAATGCCTCGGACCGAAACAGCGATCCGAACGATGCTATAATGGCTCTTTGCGTAGCTGAATGGAAAGTAGGGTCATCGTGACAGCGAATTTCAGGTGTGTCGTGTTAGCTGCTCTGGTGGCGTGCGTTGCGACGGTCGGATTTGCGGAACAGGAACCTGCACCGTCCCCCGCCGCCTCGTCGTCTGCGCAAGGCGCAGCCACGCCGGCCACGCCCGCAGGCGAGGCCGAGCAGGAGATCCTGAAAAGCGTCCAAGGCTACGGCTCCAAGCTCAATTTCGCGGCACTGCAAGCCCCCGCCGGCCGTTACGAATTGAAGACTGGGGACGCGGTGGGCGTGAGCTTCACCCTGACCACCCAATACGACGAGAGCGCCGTCGTGCGTCCCGACGGCTACATCGGGTTAATCGGCGCTCCCGACGTCCACGTCGCCGGCGAGACGCTGCCCGAGGCCACCGAGACTATTCGCAAGGCTTACGCGGGCGTCCTCACGGACCCGCTCCTCACCGTGACGGTGAAGAATTTTGAGAGCCCGTTCTTTGTGGTGGGTGGCGAGGTAAAGAATCCGGGCAAGTTCGTGCTGCACGGCGATACCACGGTGGCACAGTCCATCGCCATCGCGGGCGGATTCAACGGTGCAACGGCCAAGGATTCCGCCGCCCTGCTTCTGCGACGGACCTCCCGGGACTACGTGCAGGCCCGGCTGGTTAATCTCAAGGGCATCGATCAGGGTGACATTTCGGCTGACCTGCACCTGCAGTCTGGCGACATGGTCTTTGTACCCAAGAACCGGCTTTCCAAGGTGCAGCCTTTCCTTACCTACTTCCTCGCCTACAACGTGATCAACTTCAATTTGACCTCCACTGTCACCGTGGGCGGCGCCCACTAAGGGCTCGAAGTGAACCAACGGGCCCGGGGCTCGCGCGGTCCAGCGCTCAGCTTGACCGCCCGGCTTTCCGCAATCCGAGCCGCGCTGAAGCGGAAGGGACCCGGCGCGAGTCCTTTGATTGCAATCGGCTGGGCGCAGCGGTAGACTGCTCCTCCGGGCTGCGCCGCGCACCCTGCGCAGCACGCCGTGACGGCATCGAAAAAAAGGAGCGTGGACTCATGACCAACAAACGGGCAAGCTGGGCAGTAAGGCATCGACGGGCATTGCCGGTCCTGGGCTGTGCGCTGGTGCTGGCCACCCTGGCCGCCGGGGCCAGGGCGCAAGACGCAACCATCGCCGCCACACCGCCTATGGGGTGGAACAGTTGGAATCATTTCGCCTGTAAGGTCAGCGACGCCGTGGTGCGCGCGTCCGCTGACGCCATCGCGTCCAACGGCATGAAGGCCGCCGGCTACGTCTACGTGAACATCGACGATTGCTGGCAGGGCCAGCGCGACTCGAGCGGCGTGATTCATCCCAACTCCAAGTTCCCCGACATGAAAGCGCTCGGCGACTACATTCACAGCAAGGGGCTGAAACTCGGCATCTATTCTTCGCCCGGTCCCAAGACCTGCGCGGGCTACGAAGGCAGCTA
>DATJAQ010000266.1:0-11113 GCA_035516075.1 Terriglobia bacterium
TATCTGCCGAAGCCTCTGCCCGAATATACCGCGTACGCCGACCTCGCCAGCGATCCGCGCTACCAGCGAATTACGTCGCGAATGCTGCTCAGCCACACCAGCGGTTTTCCCAACTTTCGTTGGCTCAATGCCGACCACAAGCTGAACATCAATTTCGAGCCAGGATCGAGATTTGCCTATTCGGGCGAAGGCATCGAGCTGCTGCAAATGGTGGTGGAGACCGTAACCAAAGAACCGCTCGAAGACCTGATGCGCAAGCATATCTTTCAGCCTTTCGGCATGACGCGCTCCAGCATGGTGTGGCAGGAGCGCTTCGAAAGTGATTATGCCAACGGCTACGACGAATACGGACGGTCGCTCGGTCCCGAACGGCGGCCGAGAGCCGCCGCCGCCGGCTCAATGCAGACAACCCTGAGCGACTTTTCCAAATTCATCGAGGCCGTGATGCAGGGCCGGGGCTTGCGGCCCCAAACCCGGGAGCTGATGCTCAGTCCCCAGATCGAAATACTGTCGAAACACGAGTTCCCCACGCTCGACCCTGAAACCACCGACGAAAACAAGCCCATCCGCCTGAGTTACGGACTGGGATGGGGACTGTACTGGACGCCGTACGGGAAAGCGTTCTTCAAGGAAGGGCACGACGAGGGCTGGCGGAATTATGTGGTCTGCTTCGACGCGCCGAAAACGGGCCTCCTGATTATGACCAATAGCTCAAATGGCGAAGGCATCTACAAGGAGCTGCTGGAAACCTTGCTTAAGAACACCTATACCCCGATCGAGTGGGAAGGATTTACGCCCTACAACCAACTTCCTCCCCGTCCACCCCTCAAGCAGCACAAGCAGGTGGCGGTTGATGGCAGGTTGCTCGATCGCTATGTAGGCCGATACGGCGAACCGCCCAACCTGGTCCTGACCGTCCGGCACGAAGGGAATCACCTCTCCGTGCAGGAGAACGACGAACCCAAACAGGAGGTGTTTCCTGAGAGCGACCGGGAGTTTTTCTCGAACGCTTCCGATGACGAGATCACCTTTGAAGTGGACACCCAAGGCCGCGCAACCTCGATGATCATCCACACCGGCGGGAGGAATCTACCGATCAAGCGGATTGATTAGAACCGGGTTTGCCAGGCACGCCGGCTGGAGATGGCCGGGGCTCAGCGGCGACGATACCCTTCCGCCCAAGGTGGTACGCCCGGCCCACGGAAAGTGGTAATCTCAGTCGAGCGGGAGTTGACCCATGGGCACTAAGACGATGTTGACCGTCGAAGAATACGCCGCCCTTCAGGAGCCGGAGGGTGAGCGTTACGAATTGAGCCATGGGGAACTGATTGTGACGCCGTCCCCGAGCTTCTTTCATAACGAAGTGCGCGACGAATTCAAGGTGCGCCTGCGAATCTTCGTTAAGAAGCACGATCTTGGATTCGTAACCAGCGAGACCGACGTTCGACTTGCCGATGACGTGGTTCGCAGGCCGGATCTGGCCTTTATCCGGGCCGGACGTTTGGAGGGCGTCGACCTCGATCAGATTCCGTTGCCGGTGCCGCCGGACCTTGTTATCGAGATCGTCTCCAGAAATGACCGGGCCGACGACCTGCTACTGAAAGTCTCGCAATACCTCGCAGCCGGCGCCGCGGCTGTCTGGCTGCTTTATCCCAATACCAGGCTCGCCTACCGCTACCTCCCCGGCAAGCTCGAACCCGAAGTCTGCAGCGCCGAGGCCGGCGGACGCTTTGAAGAGCCCGATGTGCTGCCGCGGTTTTCCCTGTCTCTCGCTGAAATTCTGGGGTAGCCGTGGAGGCAGCCTGCAGGTCCAGGCCAGTCACTCGTAACGCAGCGACATCATTGGATCATATAAGCGGAGTGCAGCGACCCAAGACCGGTGTGCATGGCCGCCTTGACGGTCTCTGGCATCGCGCCTAATCTCGCTACAGGCGGCCCAAGCGCTGCTTCGAGGAAGGCTTACTCATGAAGTCGATGCACCTGGAACTGCCCGACAAGGTCGCAGAGCAATTGAAGCGGCTGGTGAAGGCCGGTTGGGTTCACGACGAACAGGAAGCTGTTCGCCTGGCGCTGATTGAGTTTCTGCACCAGCATCAGCCGGATATGCTGGAGCGATTCCAGCGCGAGGACATTGAGTGGGCGCTTCGGCAGAAGCGAGCTAGCCCGCGGTGAGACGCATCGTCTGCGACACGGGCCCGCTTCTCCATCTGGATGAGGCGAAATGCCTCGAAGTCTTGCGGCAGGCAGGCGAAGTGCACATGCCGCCGGCGGTAGACACCGAGTTACGCTCTGTTAACATCCGGCGGCGCTCCATCAACTTGGAGTGGATATACCTGACCCCTTTGGCTCCAACTTACCAGTCGGCCGCAGCAGTCTGGCAAACGGCGGGACTGTTGCACGGGGGGGAGGCTGAGGCGATCGAACTGGCACGCCAACTGAATGCAGACTGGTTTTTGACCGATGATGCCTCCGCCCGCCTCGTGGCCCACCCATGCAGCTTGGAAGTTCACGGTTCGCTCGGCGTGGTGTTGTGGGCGGCAGCGGGGCATTTAACACGGCCCGCTGCTGAAGCTGCGTTGAAAGGGCTCGCCGAGTCGTCTCTCTGGATCTCGTCCTCGGTCTTCGCTGAGGCGAAGTCTTCGCTTATTCAGATCTTCGAGCCGTAGTCCTTCGCCTCAATGAGATGTCATTCGTACCGCAGCGCCCTCATGGGATCGACTTTCGAGGCCCGGCGCGCCGGGAGGTAGCCGGCGAGCGCGGCGGCACCCACCATCAGCAACGCCGCTCCCGCAATCGTGAGCGGGTCGTTCGGTTTAAGGCCGAAGAGAAACGTAGCAACCAAGCGCGACGCCTCCAGCGCCACCAGCGTTCCGGCGGCGATCCCAATGATTACCAGCACCAACGTTTCGCGCAGCACCATGCCCAGAATTTCCCCGCGGCTCGCGCCCAGCGCCATGCGAATGCCGATCTCGCGCGTGCGCGCGTTGGTGGCGAAGGCCATGATGCCGTACACCCCGATGCAGCCGAGCAGGGCCGCCAGCAAGGCGAAAAATCCTGTGAGCCGCGCGAAGAGGCGCTCCTGGAAGAGCGCTTTGCCGATCTGCTCCGTCTGGCTGCGGACGTCATAAAGCGCGAGGTTGGGATCCATGGCGCGGGCCACGCGGCGCGCGGCAGGGGCCAGGGCCATCGGATCGCCGGCAGTCCGCACCTCAAAGCTCATCCCGCCGAGATACTTCACGCGCTGCAGGTAAGGCAGGTACACGGTAGGCGGAGCTTCGTCCTGCACGCCGCTGTACTTGGCGTCACCCGCCACGCCGACGATCTCGATGTCGCTGGCGTTTTTGGCATCCTCGAAACCGAGCCGCCGTCCGATGGGGTTCCCGCCGCCCAGGTATTTGCGCACGAACTCCTGGTTCGCCACCGCCGCCTTCGGCGCCGTGGCGGAATCGGCCTCGCTAAGGCCGCGCCCCAGCATAATCGGAATGCCCATGGTTTTGAAGAATTCGGGCCCCACCACGTTCACCCAGGTATCCACGCCTGCATCTTTCTTGCCGGCCTTCGGGACGTAGCCCAGGATTTGGGCCTCGTTGATCGAAGCGCCCCCGGCGATCAACCGGTGCTGGGAGAGGCTCACCGAGCGCACACCGGGCAACGCCTGGAGACGGCGAGTCGTTTCCTGATAGAACTCCGCCAATCGCTGCTCCTTATAGCCGTCCTGGGTGGGATCGATGCCGAACAGCAGCAAATTGCGCTGGTCGAAGCCCAGGTTGACCCTTTCGAGATTCGCGAGGGTGCGCACGAAGAGGCCCGCGCCCACCAGCAACAGCAACGACAGCCCGACTTGGGCAACCACCAGAGTCTTTCCCAGACCCAGGCGCAAGCCGCGATGGCCCTGGGAACTTCCCGGCACCCTTCCCGCGCTTTCTTTGAGCGCCGGGGTGAGGTCTACGCGTGTACTGCGCACGGCCGGCGACAGTCCGAAGAGAATTCCGGTGAGCAGCGAAACCGCGACGGTAAATCCGAGGACGCGCGGGTTCGGCGTCACACTCAGGCTCAAGGCTTCGCGGCCGCTCCCCATGAAAGCGACCAGCACGTGGGTGGCCCAGAAGGCCAGAGCGAGACCGAGCGCGCCGCCCAGGACGGACAGCAACGTGCTTTCGGTGAGCAGTTGGCGGACCAGTCGCCCCCGCTTGGCGCCGATGGCCAGGCGCACCGCGATTTCCTTCTGCCGCGAGGTTGCGCGAGCGAGCGATAGGTTGGCGACGTTGGCGCATGCGATCAGCAACACCAGCCCGACCACCGTCATCAGCACGAAAAGGGGTTTGGAAAACTGATTCCGAAGATAGGCGAGCCCTTTGTTGCCGGGCTGCACCTCGAGGTGGGGGATGATTTCCGGCTTGGTGCCGGGCTTCACGTCCGGCGCGATGCTCTGCTGCAGGATCACTTCCAGCTCCGCGTGCGCCTGCTGGGGGCTGACGCCGGGCTTCAACCGGCCCATGATGAGCACCCACCAGTTGTCGCGCGCGGCAAAGAGCACGCCGGCCGGCGGCGGGGCGGGGCCTGTCGCATTGTCCTGCGACCAGCTCGGCTCCACGAGCGGCTGGGTGTGAATCGGCGTCCAGACGTCCACCGCCCGTCCGGGCTGCACGCCGTAGAACTCGGGCGGAGCGACACCCACAATCGTGAAGGGCACGGCGTTCAACGTGATCTTTTGCCCGACGATGGTGGAATCGCGGCCGAAGCGCCGCTCCCAATAGCCGTAGCTAATCACCGCCACGGGGCTCGCGCCCAGGCGGTCGTCGTCCGCGGTGATGGCGCGGCCGAGCATGGGCTCAACCCCGAGCGCCGGGAAAAAAGATCCCGTGACCAGGTCTCCCACCGCCCGGCCGGGCTCGCCCTTGTAGCCCACGTTCAACTCGCTGCCGTTCGCGGCCAGCGCCAGAACGCCGGAGAGCACGTGGTTGCGGGCGCGAATCTGCTCGTAGACCGTGTAGGCGAACGAGGTGCTGGTGGTGCGCCCGGCCTTGTCCTCATTCACGTTTCCGTTGATCGAGTTCATGATGCCGTCCGGCCAGGCCTTGGCGGCCCAATCGAGCAGCACAAGTTGCTGGGGGCTTTGAACCGGCAGCGTCTTGATGAGCAAGGCGTCGATGAGGCTGAAGATGGCCGTATTCGCCCCGATGCCGAGCGCCAGCGAGAGCACCGCGACCGCCGTGAAGCCGGGACTTCGGCCCAGTTGCCGCCATCCGTAGCGCAAGTCCTGCAGGAAGTTCTCGAGGTAATTCACGCTTCGCATATCGCGGCACTCCTCTTTGATCTGCTCCACGCCGCCCCACTCGCGCAGGGCTGCGTACCGAGCCTCCTCCGGCGTCATGCCCGCGGCGAGGTTCTGCTCGATCAGGTGGTCGAGGTGAAAGCGCATTTCGTCGCCAAGATCCTGCTCCACGCGGCGGCGCGCGAGCAGTGAGCGCAGTCGAAGCGCCAATTTGTGAATCCAGCGCACAGGGAATCCTTTTCGCTAGGTCGTGCCCAGGACCAGATCGATGGCCGCGGAGAGCCGCTCCCAGTTCGTGTGCTCCTGTTCCAGATACTTGCGCCCGGCCGCAGTGAGCGAGTAATACTTGGCGCGGCGATTGTTCTCGGACTCGCCCCACTTGGCCTTGATCCAGCCCTGTTGCTCGAGGCGGTGAAGCGCAGGGTAGAGCGACCCCTGGTTCACCTGCAGAACGTCCTTTGAGACCAACTTGATGCGCTGCGCGATGGCCCACCCATGCTGGGGCTCGGCCGCGATGGTCTTCAAAATGAGAAGGTCCAGCGTGCCCTGCACCAGATCGGTCGGTTTGCTCATGCCGTGCTCCCCTCGGTAATCGACAATACAGGGTACAGCCTCTCTTGTCGATAATCAAGGGGAATTTCAAGAGGCCGCTGCCGGCCCGGCCGCCGCCCGGGCGGGGCGAACCTTCGGGGCGGGTTCCTTCATCCAAGAAGTTACGGTGGGAATGGGCGGGCAGTGCTCTCCAGGCCATCCTAAAAAGGAACTGAAGCGCTCCGAATGGCGGCGAGCCAGGACAAGACGGCAGTACCGGCGGTGAATCCCTGGATCATCGCCGTGGCGGTGATGCTGAGCACCTTCATGGAAGTGCTCGACACCACGGTGGTGAACGTGTCGCTGCCGCACATCGCGGGGAGCCTGTCCGCCACGGTGGACGAGGCCACCTGGACCCTCACCTCTTACCTGGTGGCGAATGCCATCATTCTGCCCTTGACCGGGTGGCTGGGAAATTTCTTCGGACGCAAGCGCCTGCTGATGATTTCGGTGGTGGGTTTCACCGGCGCGTCCTTCCTATGCGGCCTGGCCCCCAGTTTGCCCCTGCTGGTGGTTTTCCGCGTGATTCAAGGCGCGTGCGGCGGGGGGCTGCAGCCCATCTCGCAGGCGGTGTTGCTCGAATCGTTCCCGCCGCGGGACCGCGGCAAGGCCATGGGCTTCTGGGGATTGGGCATTGTGGTGGCGCCGATGCTGGGACCCGTGCTCGGCGGATGGCTGACGGACAGCTACAGTTGGCGCTGGGTGTTTTACATCAACGTGCCCATCGGCGTGGCCGCGATCATCATGACGAAGATGTTTGTGTTCGACCCTCCGTACATTCGCCGGACGTCACAGAATGTCGACTATTGGGGCATCGGCATGCTGGCGGTGGGCATCGGCGCGCTGCAGGTGGTGCTCGACAAGGGCCAGGAGAAGGATTGGTTCGGAACCCACTGGATTACGGCTCTCACCCTTCTGGCCGTCGTCACCCTGGCCGCCTTTGTGCTTCACGAGCTCTGGACCCGGCATCCGGTGGTGAACCTGCGGGTGTTCAAGAACCGGAGCTACTCCACCGGCGTCTTCATGATGGCCATCCTGGGCGTCGGTCTGTATGGCAGCACGGTGCTGATCCCGCTGGTGCTCCAGACGTTGCTCGGCTACCCGGCGGTGCAGGCGGGCATCGCCATGGCGCCGCGCGGGTTCGGCTCCTTCATCGCCATGCCTGTGGTGGGCATCATCATGGTGCGGTTCGACTCCCGGAAACTGCTGGCGCTCGGCCTCGGGGTGTGCGCCTACACGCTCATCGCGTTTTCGCGGCTGAACCTCGACGCCGGCTACTGGGATTTCTTCTGGCCGCAGATCATCATGGGCATGTCGCTGGGCTTTCTGTTCGTGCCGCTGACCACTACCACGATGGATCCCATCCCCAGGGAAGCCATGGGCAATGCCACCAGCCTCTTCAACGTGGTGCGCAACCTCGGCGGCAGCGTGGGCATATCGGCGGTGGAGACCATCCAGGTGCGCCGCGAGCAGACACACCTGCACGACCTGGCGGCGCACGTGAACCCGCTGAATCCGCTGGCCACCGCCATGATGAGCCGGCTGCGAGGCGCCTTCGCCGCCGGCGGATCCGACCCGGTCACCGCCGGCCACCGGGCTTACACGGTGGTGTGGGGGATGGTGGTGCGGCAGGCCACGATGATGTCCTACAACGACGCCTTCCGGCTGCTTGGGGTGATGTTTGTGGGCATGCTGCCTTTCATCCTGCTGATGAAGAAACCCAGGGGCAGCGGCGAACGGCCCGCCGTCCACTGACGCTCCCTGCGTCGGGATCGGCCTGCGGCGCCTCGACGACCCAGGCGGGCCGAACTCCCGAGTTGCGCCCTCTGACTCCTACAAGCTGAAGCTGCTACACTCGCCTGATACTCAAAATGTGCGGCATCGCGGGCATATTCAATTTCGGAACAGAAGCTCCGGTGGAGCGAGCCGCCCTCGCCCGTGCGGCCGCGGCCATGGTGCATCGCGGGCCGGACGATGAAGGCTTTTACCTCGAGGGCTCCTTGGGGCTCGCCAACCGGCGGCTGAGCATCATTGACCTCCCCGGCGGCCACCAGCCCCTCTCGAACGAGGACGGCCGCGTTTGGATTACATTCAACGGCGAAATCTATAACTACCGCGAACTGCGCGCGGAACTCGAGGGGCGCGGACATTGCCTTCGGACCGCCGGCGACACCGAAACCATCGTGCACCTGTACGAGGAATGTGGGCCCGCGTGTTTGGAGCGGCTGCGCGGCATGTTCGCATTCGCGCTTTGGGACAGCCGGGAGCGCCGGCTGCTGTTGGCGCGCGACCGCCTTGGCATCAAGCCCATCTTCTACCGCCTGGACTCGGGCAGCCTTGAGTTCGCTTCGGAGCTGCGGGCCTTGGCGGCACTCCGTCCGGAATCGGAGGGCAAGCCCGAGATTAATTTCCAGGCTATTTATGATTTTTTCGGGTTTCGCTACGTACCTTCGCCCGGCACCTTCTATACGGGCGTGCAGAAGCTGCTGCCCGGCCACTGCCTGATCGCGGACCACTCTGGCGCGCGGATCGTCCCATGGTGGGACGTGCCCGGCGAAGACGCCGATGGCCCCAAGGATCGATGGCCCGAGGCCATCGGCGAGCAGGTGATCGAGCTCCTGCGCGAGTCGGTCCAACTGCGCCTGATCTCGGATGTGCCCCTCGGCGTGTTCCTGAGTGCAGGTGTGGATTCGAGCGCGGTGCTGGCCATGGCGGCCGGGCTCGGCGCCCGTCCTCTGCGCACCTTCTCGGTGGGCTTCGAAGAGAGCCGTTACAGCGAGCTCCCGGGCGCCCGAAAGACAGCCCGAGCCTTCGCTGCCGAGCATCATGAACTGGTGCTGCGCGCCGAAGATCTCGGTGAGGACCTCGAGCGCCTGGTAACCCTTCGCCGCGAGCCGGTTGCCGAGCCCACCGACGTGGCCCTCTATCGTATCTCGCGCCTGGCCGCGCAAAGCGTGAAGGTGGTGCTGGCCGGCGAGGGCGGCGACGAGCTCTTTGCCGGCTATCCGAAGTATGCTGCCGAGCGGCTTGCGAGGTTGGTCGCGACCCTCCCGCGCGACTTCACGCGCCGCATCGCCGCCCTGCTGCCTTATGGCGGCCGCCGGCTGCGATTAGCGCTTGAGACCCTGGCGATTCCGGATGAAGCGGAACGTTCCGCAGCTTGGTTCGCGTCCTTCACGCGTGCCGAGCGCGAGGCGCTCTTTGCCCCAGATTTTCTCGCGCAGGTGGACCAGGCGCACCCGGCGCGGGTCTTCGCGGAGTACCTGGAGCGGGCGCGGTTGCGGTCGCCCCTTAAGCGCCTGCTGTACACCGACCTCAAGGTGTGGTTGCCGGACAACCTGCTCCTGCGCGGCGATCACATGACTATGGCGGCCAGTATCGAAGAGCGAGTTCCCTTTCTCGATCACCGGCTGGTGGAATTCGCGGCCAGCATCCCCGGGCGGCTGCTGACCCAGGGATTTCGCACCAAAGCCCTGCTGAAGCGAGCCCTCGGGCCTTATCTTCCGGCCGAGACCCTGCGCCGGCGCAAGGTTGGCTTTGCCGTTCCGGTGGGCGAGTGGTTCCGGAAATCGCTCAAGCCGATGGTGGCGGACCTCGTGCTCTCGCCCACAGCGCTGGAACGCGGCTACTTCGACCGCCGGGCCATGGAGCAGTTTGTGCGCGAGCACTTTGACGGCGTCCGCGACCGGCGCAAGCAGCTCTGGGCGCTGGTGAACTTCGAACTGTGGCAGAGGTCAGTGGTGAGCGGATAGTGGGCGCACGTGAGTTGACGGAAAGCCGGCACCGCTCAAGTGGCTACTGACTCGCTGAATGCATCGCTCTGCGTCCGGATGACGAATGTCCTCATCATCGTCGAAGACCTGCCGGTGCCCTTTGACCGGCGCGTGTGGCAGGAGGCGTGTGCCCTGCGCGACGCCGGGTACGAGGTGTCGGTGGTCTGCCCCAAGCGGGAGATGTTCACGGCCAGCCGCGAGACGCTGGAAGGCATTAAAGTCTACCGTCACTCGTTACGCGAAGGATCCGGTCCGCTCGGATATCTCCTCGAGTACCTCTGGGCGCTGGCGGCCCAGTTCGTGCTGGCGCTCGGAATCTATCGCCGCACCCGGTTTCGCGTGATTCACGCCTGTAATCCACCGGACACGATCTTCCTGGTGGGCGCCTTCTTCAAACTCTTCGGCGTCCGGTTCATTTTCGATCACCACGACCTCAATCCCGAGCTCTTCGAGGTGAAGTTCCGGCGCCGGGGCGTTCTTTACCGGCTGGTCTGGCTGGCGGAGAGGCTGACCTACCGCACGGCAGACGTCTCCATCGCCACCAACGCCTCTTACCGGCAAGTGGCGATCGAGCGCGGCGGCATGCGGCCCGAGCGGGTCTTTGTGGTCCGCAGCAGCCCAGACCTCAGCCGGCTACAACTCGGCCCGCCGAGCCCGGCTCTAAAGCAGGGGCGGCCGTATCTCGTGCTCTACCTCGGTACGATGGGACCGCAGGAAGGCGTGGACCTCTTCCTCGAGGCGGCCGCGCGCATAATGCAGGCGCGCAACGACGCGGCCTTCGTGGTGATCGGCCAGGGCTCGGAAGTCCCGCGCCTGAAGGCCCTGGCTGCCCGGCTAGGCCTCGGCGACGCGTTGCAATTCACCGGGCGCGTTCCGGACGCCGAGTTGGCGGAATACCTGTGCACCGCAGATGTCTGCGTGGCGCCCGACCCCAGGAACCCGATGAACGACAAGTCCACCATGAACAAAATCCTGCAATACATGGCCTACGGCCGCCCCGTCGTGCTTTTCGATCTCACCGAAGGACGCCGCGCGGCCGGGGACGCCGCGCTTTACGCGCAGCCGAATGATCCCGGCGACTTCGCCCGCAACATCGTTCGACTGTTGGACTCGGAGCCGCTCCGGCGCGAGTTGGGCGATCGCGGTCGGCGGCGAATCGAAGAGGACCTCAATTGGGACCGCGAGAAGGCGGCGCTGCTCGCGGCCTATCGCCTGGCGCTGGGTGATGAGGGCGCTGCTGCGCCGGC
The DNA here is from genome assembly GCA_035516075.1 of Terriglobia bacterium. Taxonomy (GTDB): domain Bacteria; phylum Acidobacteriota; class Terriglobia; order UBA7540; family UBA7540; genus Gp13-AA77. The sequence continues at coordinate 10,887 of DATJAQ010000266.1, forward strand.
ACTGTCCTAACTCGCTCCCCGCCCCAGCAGGACGACAGGGATGGTCTTGAGAAGGATTTTCCAATCGAGCGCGGGCGACCAGGTATCGATATACTCGAGGTCGAGTTCCATCCAGCGGCGGAAGTTCAGCTTGTTGCGGCCCTCGAGCGCCCAAAGGCAGGTGAGGCCGGGTTGCATGCGCAGGCGGCGGCGCTGCCAGCGCTCGTAGTGCGCCACTTCCTCGGGCA
>DATJAQ010000267.1:0-4036 GCA_035516075.1 Terriglobia bacterium
TGAAGGGACGCCTGCAATGGGTTACAGCCAGCCGGCAGTGGGTTTTGCGGCCTGAGGAACCCTCTCCGGAGAGCGAGTTTGGATTCGACAAGTTGGCAAGCCCGGACGATCCCTACGTTGTCGACCTTGTCAGCCGCCTCAGGCAGGAGGGCTGCTCGCCCTGGTGGGTTCCGCAGGACGCCGTCCGGGAGTTCCTGGCCCAGGGCGGCGAGATCGTGTATGACGAGGACGGCCGCTACCTGCGAACGCGGCATCACAGCTCAGAGTGGATTCTCCTGGGGCGTCGCGACGCCCCGATGCCGTCGCCGCCGCTCTGACCGGGATGACCAGCTCGCGCCGCGAACTGGGGCCAGGCGCAGGCCAGGGCGCAGCCTGGGATTTTGTTCGAGAGGCTGGCTTACCAAATCTTGTGAGAATAGTCTGATCCAGTATGGAGGGGACGCCATGAAACAAGGGTTCAAACCGTTCGCAATTTCAGGATTCGTGGTTGTCGTCGCAGTCGCGGCGGCAATGGCTCAAGCTGCGCCGCGGTCGGACGTTCGCGGCACTTTTGAGCGGACGTTTCAGGTGAACGGCCCGGTCAGCCTCGAGATCAAGAACGGCGCGGGCGACATCACGGTGCGTTCGGGAAGTTCAGGCAGCGTGGAAATTCGGGCGAAGATTTACGTCGGGACTCGCGACTGGGGCGAATCCCTGGCTGACAGCCGGGTCCACGAGATCGAGGCCCATCCGCCGCTCGAGCAGTCCGGGAACACCATTCGCATCGAGCCGATCGAGTTGCACGGGCGTGGCCAAAACATCTCAATTGACTACGAGATTATGGCCCCGGTAGACAGCCGGCTCCACTCCACCACCGGATCGGGCGACGTGATCGTGGAGGGCATCGGCGGACCTGTTGAGGCCCAAACCGGCTCCGGAGACGTGAAGATGTCCGGCGTCCATGGCGACGTCAGCGCCCACACCGGGAGCGGCGACACGAAGCTGAGCGCCATTGAGGCCGCCCGCGTCGACATCGAAACCGGTTCGGGCGACGTTGTTTTGCACGACCTGCATTGTGCCCTCGAAGCGCGAACCGGCAGCGGTGATATCAGCGCTCAAGGCGAACCCACAGGCGAGTGGAGACTCCATACCGGCTCGGGTGGCGTCACGTTGCGTCTGCCCAACGGCAAGGGCTTTGACCTCCACGCCCACGCCGGGTCGGGCGAGATCAGGACCGGGCTCCCGATTACCATAGAAGGCACTCTCAGTCACGGCGAGCTGCGCGGCAAGGTTGCGGGCGGCGGAATTCCGGTCGATGTGCAGACAGGCTCGGGCGACATTCGAATTGACTAGCTCAATCTGAAGGGGAAACCACACGTGAAAAAACAATTCAGGCTGATGACCACTGCCGTAGCACTGCTCGGCGCTCTCACCCTGGCCGGGCCCGCTTTGGTGTTGGGAGCCCAAGGCTCGTTCGACCGATCCTTGAAGGTGAGCGGCCCGGTGGACCTCGAGGTCACCACCGGATCCGGCGCCATCCACGTGCGCGCCGGGGACAGCTCAACGGTCCAGGTGCACGGCACAATCAAAACCGGCACTCAGTGGGGCGGCATGAGCCCCGAAGAAAAAGTCCGCCGGCTCGAAGCTAATCCGCCGATCGAACAGGACGGCAACCTGATTCGGATTGGTCATATCAGTGAGTCTGAGCTCAACCACAACGTTTCCATCAGCTACGACGTGGTGGTGCCGGTTCAAACTCGCCTTCGGGCTCAGACCGGGTCCGGCGACCAAGCGGTGGAGGGCATTCAGGGCCCTCTGAAAGCCTCCACCGGATCGGGTGGCATGCGGCTGATCCGCATCGGCGGGGAGGTGCGCGCAGAAACCGGCTCGGGTGACATTCAGGCGGATTCCATCCAGGGCAACGTGACCGCCAGCACAGGCAGCGGCTCCATCCGGGCGAGCGGGGTGGCGGGAGAGTTCTCAGGTGAAACGGGAAGCGGCGACGTGCGGGTAGAGCAGTCAGCCCCCGGCCGCGTTAAAATCTCCACGGGCTCCGGCGAAGTCGAGCTCGCCGGCGTCCACGGTCCTCTTCGCGTGGATACCGGCAGCGGCGGCATTCGCGCGCAGGGAGAACTCACGGGCGATTGGCACCTTGAAACCGGTTCCGGCGGCATCACCGTGAGGCTTCCCTCCGGGGCCACGTTCGACCTGCACGCGCACACCGACTCCGGCAGCATTTCGACCGACGGCCATGCGGTGACGCTCGAAGGCACTCTCAGCAAGAAAGACTGGAACGGCAAAGTCGGCGCCGGCGGCTATCTGCTCGAGATGAAAACGGGTTCCGGCGACATCCGCATCGAATAATGCCAACCTTCGAGACCCCGGTGCCAGCCCATGCCGGGGTCCGCTGACCTCGCATCGGTTCTCAATCCGCCGGCACCGCCACCTTGCGAAGCTCGCGGGCGGCGTTTTCCGGGGGCAGCGAATTGTAATAGACCTCTTTCAGGCTGTAGGACTTCGATTTCGCCGGTACCACCGGCAGGATTTCGATGTGCCAGTGGTAATCCTCGGCGAGAGTCTGCCAGTTGCCGGTGCGGTCGAACTTGGCATAAACGTTGGGCGACGTGTGCAGCACCAGATGGTAAGCGGCCGATACGGCTTCCAGCCGGCGCAGCACCGACTTCAGCATGCGCGCAAAGCAGAGCTGGGCGTCGGCTGCGCTCAAATCCTCTTCAAAGGCGTGGTGATGGTAAACGGGGAGCAGCCAGGTCTCGTACGGCACCCTCGAGGCGTATGGACAAAACGCAATGAACATCTCGTCCCATTCGACGGCGCGCGTCTGGTCGGTCAGTTCCTGCTTCACGGTATCGCACACCAGGCACCGCTCCTTAAGCTGATAGTAGCGCTGAGTGGCCCGCAACTCGTAACCCACCCGCCGTGGGATGAAAGGCGTGGCCGTGATCTCGGAGTGGGGGTGCTCGAACTCCTGGCCGGCGCCTACGCCCTGATTGCGGAACACCGTGACATACCGGAAGCGCCGGTCCTTCTTCAGGTCGCGAATCCGGGTGGCGTAGGCGTTCAGCACCTGGGCCACGTGCCCGTCGCTTTGGCGCGACAGCGGCAGGTTGTGGTCGGGATGTTCCACCACCACTTCGTGCGCTCCCAGGTTCCGCATGCGGTCGTAAACGCCTTCTCCGCGGCGCTCGGCGTCGCCCTCAATGCGGTAAAGAGGATAAAGGTGCGGGATCACCTTAACCTGCCATTCCTGGCTGCCATAGGGGTGCTCGTATATTGCCTGCGCCCGCCCCGCACGCCCTCCCGGGCAAAGTGGACAGCCGGGTCCCTCGGCCGGTGCGGGCTCGGCGGTCGCTTGCAACACCCAGGTGTTCGTGATCGGATCCCGGCGGAGCTGCATCCCTCCTTCCGACGCCGGCTTCGCGCCTCGGATTCTATCGGTAGTCGTTACTAATGGCATGGGCGTTTATCCCCTCGAATCCCCCGTTCGTTGCATCGGGCCCGCCAGACCGGGCCGCCGCTTGCTCTATACTAGAGCATCGGCGCCCCGCGAGCGTGCGCGGCCGCCAGCACCCGCCTCCGGCGCGCTGCGCGGACTCGTCGTTGTCCGGACGTGCTCGCACCAACCGGTCGGACATATATATCGACTGAGAAGGGCGCGTGTCAACCCAAGCGTGAAAGCACCCAGCCACAAACGGCGCAGCCCACTGCCTCCGGCGCTCTTCCTCGGGATTGACTGCGGCGGTTCGCACACCGTCGCCCAGGTCTCCGACAGCCGCGGCCGCCGCATCGGGCGAGCGAGTGGCGGCCCTTCGAACCCCATCACGATGGGCCTGGCTCCGGCTGAGCGCGAAATTCTCACCGCGGCGCGGCGCGCGCTCGCCGGAGCCGGACGAGGCGTTCTGAAGGCCGTGTGCCTTGGCGTCGCCGGAGGCGACCGGCCCGAAGTCGCCCGCCCGCTCGAGGCGTGGGTTCGAAGGCGCCTCCCGGCGCAGGTCCACCGGGTCACCACCGATGCTGCCGTCGCGCTCGAGGCCGCCTT
>DATJAQ010000268.1:0-7456 GCA_035516075.1 Terriglobia bacterium
GTCAACTTTTTCCGCGGCAGAGTTCTGGGACACGAAGACCCTGACCTGCGCCGAAGTGGTCGTCGATCCGGCCGCTCAGCCCGTCGATTCAGGAACTGCCTGCACCGCCGCGCCCACCGCCAGTCCTGCCTCCGCCCTCAAGTTCGGAGGTCACATTGACGATCTGATTCCACCGACAGCATGCGCCAGCCCTGCAGCGCTGAAGAATTACACGGCCTGGCTGCAGGTTGGGGATGCCCTGCAGAAAGCCACGCTGCAGGCTGTATGTCCCAACGGTATCATCGTCGTTCCTAACGGCACCGCAGCGTCGAAGGCCGCCAGCGCCACGCTTGAAACGCCGGCCGGCAAGCTGCTCACCCTCCAGTCCAAGCCCGATACCCAACAGCCCTTCACGTTCGTGGGAGACCTCCGCGAAGAGTTGGGCCTACCAGCGGGGCATCCGCGAGGTGCGGTTCAGGGCCAGGGGCAGCAGCCTCCCGGAGCGCCGTGCGCTGATCCTAACGACGCTTCCAAGTTTCAGGCATGGCTCCAATTCGGCACTTCGCTGGCAGAAGCCAAGGTTCAGGCCGTGTGCCCTGAGAGCATTATGATCGTGGCCACGAATCCTCCCAGCCCCAGGCCCGACGCGGCCGTGGTCAAGACCCCGAAGGGAACTGTGTTGACCCTGCCCTATCAGGCCCCGGTGATTAACAAGGTGCAGCGCATGGCATTCTTTGCCGAAAAACTTCGTCCTTTCACGGATGTCTGTGGGGACACCTGCAACGCCGTGACTGACCTGAGCAAGATCGAAGCGGCCTTGCTGCCCCCGGACGGCGTCAAGGACACGCGCTTGCTATCGCTCGACGATGAGACAGCGGTGGTTGAGTTCACCGCCCCGATTGACTATCAGGCCAGTGCCCTTATGCTCACCAATAGGTCGCTCGCGAAGAGCGTCATTGTGCGATCTCTGCCGGGAGGCCAAGCGGTGGTCGGACAGGCGAACGTCTCTTTCAACGTGGTCGATCCGGACACCGTCAAGCACAACTTCGGAAGCTCAATCTCAGGTCGATACGTGGTTGTCGACCTCACGGTGAGGAATCCCGGCACGAAGAAGATCCAACTCAAGAAATCCGCCGTGTGGTTCGAAGCAGATTACGTAACGGCCAAAGACCAGGGACCTCGCGAGCAAAGTCTCTTGAGCGAAATGAACCTGAAAGAGTGGAACATTTACGGTGCGACCCCAGCTTGCCTTTCTGTGCCCTCCGAGAGTTCCATTACGGGCGCCGGCGGCAATTCGAAAGGCGCGCGGCCCTGCCATGTGTACCGGTATGGATTGGAGCATACGTTCCGCCACGTCGCGGAGGACTACTTTTCGGTGTTGGGCACGTACGACGACGTCGCCGGGTTGAAACAGGCTGTATTCGACATCTTCGACGTGGCTGTGGCCGTAGCAACCGGCCTGAACGGCTCCATCGTCACCGGAAAGTCCTACGCTGATTGGACCAGCCTCGTTTCCGGAATTGTGGAGCCAAGAACCAAAGGCATTCTTCTCAACCAAGAGACGCAGAAGCGTCTTCGCAGTCAGCTGCTTCAGCAGAGTTTCGGCGATATTATCCAGATTCCGTCCCAGTCGTCGGTAACGACCAAGGTATTTCTGCCCAGGCGCATTATCGACAGCCAGTTTGGAGAATGGGTGGTGATTCGGCAACTCCGGAACGTTCACCTGGATCTCGAGGTGGTATCCGAGGCGGTTTCGGAGGCTGTGGCGAAGGGCGAGGTGCATCTTGGCATGACCGAGGACGAAGTTGTGCAGTCCCTCGGAGTCCCCAACAACACCAAGACCGACGCCAAGACTGCAGAAGTGACCTGGTCTTATGACCAGGGCGCGTACCAGTCCGTAGAATTCAGTCAGGACCAGAACAAGCAGTTTAAGGTTTCCGGCTTCGTGCAGCGACTGGCTGCGCCCACCGTAACCGCCGAGGGCGGGAAGGGTGAAGTGACGTTGTCGTGGGATAAGATCGAGGGGGCTACAAGCTGCAGTGTTTACCGCGGCGAGAAGCCGGGCCAAGAAGGCAAGAGTGCGATCAAGGAAGGCATTACGGCTACGTCGTACACCGACACGGGCCTGAAAGGCGGCACATACTACTACTATGTGACCGCTGTGAATTCTGAGGGTGAGAGCCTGCCGTCCAAAGAGGTCAAGGCCACGGCTGCGGATGGCAGCTCCAGCGGCGGTGGAGGCGCCACACACAGCGGCTCCACGGCCGGAACGTCATCGGGACAGCAGCCGCAGGCGCCTTCGAACAAACCTGCGGCTCCAGCGCCCGCGCCAAAGAGTACCAAACACCCGAAGAAACCTTCGGGCTAGGCAATTGATGGCACCTGCGTAATTTCCGGCCCAACGTCCCCGGTGTAACCCGGAACGGCGAACGCAATCGGCACAGCAACTCAGCACAGCCCTTTAGCTCGCCCTTGGTGTATTCTCCTGGACCCATAGCCCGCTGTCGCAGACAAATTGCTGCGCTATATTATAGAACTCGCGCGCACATCGAAATGTTCGTATGGCACGGAGTAGGGGTGAGAAACCTGCGCGACCTTACGCACGGAATCGAAAACGGCCTCTCCAGTCGGCGGTCGCAGAGCGCCGCTACAGCCCTCCTTCTCTAGGACCATGCAGTAATTCAGCACCAAGAATGTTCCACCTGCGAGGTGAAAAGCAGGGGTCAGTGGCCAGTGGCTAGTGGTCAGTAAGTGCTTGCTCGAGGGGTTACCCCGCTCGGCGGCGGGGCGCGCCGACGCAGGCCCGGCCCGGGCCTGGCCGTAAGTCCTTTGGAGTGCGGCGGCTCGACGCCGCTTTCCAGAGGCTAGCTTGCTAGCCTCTGCGCTGCCACGCGTGGCGCTGGTCAGCGCTCCGCGAGAAACCGCGAGCAAGCTCGCGGGTGGAGAAAGCGGCGGCAAGCTGCCGCAGTCCAGAGCTTCGCCGGCGTTGCTTTGAACAGCCGGCCTGAAGGCCGGCACTACCTCTTAATTTCGTCTAGCTGGTCTTCAGCCGCCGAAAATCTCTGCTCGTCGCACCTACGCGGCCGTCCGTAGGTTGTCGAAAGCTCGTTCCGCGGAAGAACGTGGTCCCCAGCCGTAAGTCCTTTAGATCTGGCCTCGCGCTGGTCGCTCACTGAGAACAATGTCGATGTATGAACGCAAAAAACACTCGGCGACAGGGCCAAAATGTCGTTGTATGAACGCTTCTGTCCAAAAACACTACACTTTTTATTTTCGGAAGCCCAATCTAGGAGCCTCGTAAGTTGTTGAAAATGGGTGACGGGCTGGGAGCGATTCGGTGACTGTAGCGCCGATGTCCCCATCGGCGTTCCGGTCATGCAATGCACATCGCCGGTGGGGACACCGCAATACGGATCGCCGGTGGGGACACCGGCGCTACAACGTCCTAAGGATCAGCCACTTATAGCCAGTCTACGCTGAACGATGGCCCGGCGAGGCTAAAAGATGGCCCGGCTTTGCACGGTCTGCTTGGCGGCGAGGCTGAAGCGGGGCTCAGCGGGGAAGTGGTCGAGGATCCGGGCGGCCAGGTACTCGCCCACCGAGGGGCCGTGCTTGAAGCCGTGGCCCGAACCTCCGCCCGCAAACCACACATTCTGAAAGGCCGGATGGCGGTCGAGGAGGAGGTCGCCGTTCGAGGTGTTCTCGTACTGGCAGACGCGCGTCTCGGCCACCGGGGCCTCGGCGAGGGCGGGGAATCGAAGGGCTAAGTACTCGCGAGTGTGCGAGATAGCCTCGGGCGAGGGCAGGCGGCTGCCGGTGTCGGGGTCGAAAGGCGGGCCGTGGCGGTCGAGGCCCACTTTCAGGCCGCGGCCCTCCAGATCGGGCATGCCGTAAGCCTCGTAAGCCATGTCGATCCAAGTAGGTAGCGCCGGCGGGGCGAAGCGCGCGTCGCCGGGCGGCGGGCTGAAGAAGATCACCTCCTGCCGGGTGGGGAAGATGCGGTGGCCCACCACCTGGGGGAAGAGCTGGCCCAGCCAGGCTCCGCAGGCGAAGACGTAAGTCGCACTGCCACTGAAGGTTATCGAGCTGCCGTCGGCCAGGGTGAGGGCGGGGAGGGCGGCGCCGTCCGGCCGCTGATCGAACTGAACCGGTTGCGGCACCGCGGCGCGCTGGTACACCACGCCCTCGCGAACGGCCTGCTCAACCACCGTGGCTACGGCGCGGCGCGCCAGCAGAACGCCGCTGGCGGGCTCAAGCAGGCCCCAAGTGACGGCGGGGTCGAGCGTGAGCTGGGGGTAGAGGCGGGCCAGCTCAGCGCGTGTAAGTGGCTGATGTTCAACTCCTAACTCCCAGAAGGCGGCGAGGCTCTGGGCCGTGTAGGCGTCGTGGGCGGGGCTGAGCCAGAGGACGCCGGTGCGATGGAACAGAGGGCGGCCGGCGAGGGCGAAGAGCTCCTGCCAGCGCTCCAGCGCCTGCTGCGACCACTCGGTGTAGAGCCTGTTCGGGCCGTAACCCATTCTAATGATTCGAGATTCCCCGCCGGAACTGGCCCGGCTGTGGGCGGGCGCGTGGGCGTCGAGCAGCAGCACGCGGAGGCCGCGGCGGCGGAGCGCGAGGGCCGTCCAGGCGCCGAAGCTGCCGGCGCCGATCACGACGGCGTCGAAGTCGTTTGGCATGAACGCCTTACCTTATGTTTGGGCGGCCGCGCAATGTCCTCGGGCTGCCCGGCTCCGCCCGCACCTCAAGGCCACATGCTACGACCGGGCGCGGGCCGCGTCAACGCAGGGGGTGGAGGGCAGCGTCCGAATTCGTGTAATTCACATACCAAGTCGTGCAACAATCCTCGGCAGGGAGGCGGTTGCAATCGCTCTCAGAATGCCGATGCGTTATCAAGTCATTGAAACTAAACAGTTAAGACAGGTACCCTCGAACCACTCCGGCGTTGGCACCAAGCGTGCTCCTACGCCGGTGGGAGTAAAATTCCAAGGAGGGTCCAACCCCTATGAAGAAACTGTTCGCTCTGCTTTTCGCGGCCGCTCTTGCAGTCTCGCTGGCGATGCCGGTTTACGCCGGAACGTCCGCAGCGCAGGACCAGGACACGAGCATGGCCAAGCCAAAGAAAACAAAGAAGACGCATGCCAAGAAGACAAAGGCGCCAAAGAAGGACACCACTGCGACCCCGCCTCAACAGTAAGTTACTGTCCTGTATTGACTTAGCCGGGCCATCGCTGTGATGCGGTGAGCCCGGCTTCGCTTTTCTCGAGACCCCTTGCACCGGCCCCGCCCTCACTGCGATTTGCCGAATCGAGACCTACCTTCTTGGCCCCAGGCCGGGCACGCCCCAAAGACATCCTTCTTAGTTAGCTCAGTCCCGCGCTGGCGCCTCCACGTCCTGATGGCTTACGCTTACCGCTGTGCCGGGGCTGTCAGCGCGCACTGAGGCTCTGCGGGCGGGCACTTACCTCTTGAACAGCGCTCGACAGCCGGGTTCGGCGCGGCCGATCCTGTATGCTATAACTTACGTCAGGAGGCGACGAGAGGTCCGCCTTGCGCCGCGGCGACCCTCGTTGGTTCGCGAGAATGCATGAAGAGCCCAAAGGCGGCTGGAGCGCGCCTTCAGACGACGCAGGCGAGCCCCGTGATCACGATCGGGCGCCGGAAGGCAGCGTGCAAACTACCGCCGGCGTGATGGAATCGTCCTCCGAAACACCCGCGAGGCCAGGCACGAAGGTCAAAAGCGCAGCCCCCGTGCTGGTGTTGGGCTGCGACCGGTCGGGCACCAAGCTGCTCTACCACATGCTCCTGTCCTCGGGCGGTTTTGCCATCTACTACAGCGAGAGCAACGCTTTTAACCTGCTGGGCCTCCGATTCGGGAACCTCAAGCGCCGCCGCAACCGGCAGAGGCTGATGGAAGTTTGGCTTCAGAGCAAGCTGTTTTACCGGTCGGGCCTGAGCCGCGAAGAGGTGGAGCCCAGGGTGCTCGCGGATTGCCGAAACGCGGGTGATTTCCTGAGAGTCCTCATGGAAGCCATCGCGCGCAAGCAGGGCAAACAGCGTTGGGCCGAAGCCACACCGCAGCATCTGCACTACCTTCCCTTGATCAAGAAGCTGATTCCCGACGCACTCGTGATCCACATCATCAGGGATGGCCGCGACGTAGCGCTCTCGCTCGACAAGGCCGGCTGGATACGGCCCTTTCCCTGGGGCCGCGAGCGGAGCCTGCTGGCAGCCGGCCTCTATTGGAAGTGGATGGTCACGAAAGGCCTGAAGTTCGGCCGCGCCATGGGAGCGGACTACCTCGAAGTGCACTACGAGGACCTGGTGCGCCAGCCGCGCGAAACCCTGGCCCGGGTGGGCGCCTTCATCGGCCACGATCTGGACTACGACCGCATCCAGCGCGTCGGCCTCGGCTCGGTGAGCGATCCGAATTCGTCCTTCAAATCCGACGACCGTCACAAAGAGCTCAACCCGGTGGGGCGTTGGGCGAAGCTTCTCCCGCCGGAACGGGTGGCGCTGCTCGAGCAAGCGATCGGCCCCCTGTTGCGGGAGTTGGACTACGATCTGGCGACGCCGGCCGGGGCATCAACCGCCGGCCTCAGCGTCCGGATCATGAAGGCACTTTACCCGGCGTTGCTCGAATCCAAGCTCTGGCTGAAGTCCAGCACGCCGCTACGAAGATTCGCACGTCTCGGACGCATGGCGATCGGGGAGCGCTAGTCCGCAGTATTCATGAACGGCCGGGGCGTGACGGCAAGGGCGGGGTTTCAACCCCGCCGAGAATGCGCGCGTTTAGTTTAATGATGATCTCGCGCCCTGAGCAGATCACCAAGACACGGTGCTCAAGGCGCGAGATCATACGGCCATAGGAGATGTTCCGTGACGGCGGGGTTGAAACCCCGCCCTTTCCCGGCAATCCGACGGCTTGCGGCCCGGACGGGCACTCCTCCGTCGCTATGGGGGAGTGCGTGAAGAGCCCTGAGGCGTAGGCCGACGTTGCGGAACGGACGCCTTCCCAGTATGACCACAACCGCGCGGAACATCTCGATCCCAGCCTGGGCGTGCCCGCTTCACCACTCTGCCTTGACGGAGACCGAAACCCAGCTCCTTTGCCCACAAGGCCACGCTTTCCCGGTATCGGGCGGCATTCCTCGCTTGGTGCCCTCGGAGGATTACGCGGCTCACTTCGGCCTGCAATGGAAGCAGTATCGGAAAACCCAACTCGACTCCTACACGGGTTTTCCCATCTCAAAAGACCGCCTGCGGCGGTGCCTGGGCGACGAAGTCTGGGAGCAATTGCCGGGCCTGTCGGTTTTGGAATGCGGGTGCGGCGCCGGCCGATTCACCGAGGTGTTGCTCGCCCAGGGCGCCACGGTCACCTCGGTGGACCTCAGCAGCGCCGTTGAAGTGAATGCCGATCTCTTCCCCATCGGCGCGAAGCACCGTGTGGCGCAGGCCGACATCCTCAACCTGCCTTTCG
>DATJAQ010000269.1:0-22936 GCA_035516075.1 Terriglobia bacterium
CACGCCGGACGAGGCGGAGGATCCCGCCAACCCGCCGTCTGCGGCGTCCCTGCCAGCCGCCCCGGAAAAGAAGAAGCCCGGCGTACTGAAGCGATTTTTCTCGGTCTTCAAGCACGGGAGTGCGAAGGGCGACGCGGCCCCGGCGCCGGACTCCCCAGCGCCAAAAAAACGGGAAAATTCGAATCCCGAGGAGTAGAATAGAGTTGGGTGGCGGCGGCCGGGGCTCCGGCCCTGGCCGGTGCCAGGCGTTGGGAACGGGCGATACGGGGGTGGTGTATGGAGTTCGCGGCTCAGGTGTCTTCCGGTGTCTGCTGCTGTCTGCTGCTCGGTACATTGGGTACCGTTGGAGCGAGCGGAACGCCTCAGGCTGAGTCTCTGTCGAAGGCGGAGGCTGCCGCTAAGGCGCCCGCCACGCATGAACTCACCCTCGAACAACGTGCCGACATTTTCATGGCGCGGAAGAGTTTTGCCGACGCCATCGATTATTACGGCCGCGCTCTGCGCCAGGAGGCGCCGGCGTCGACGCCGGCGGCCGCCGCAGCCCTGTGGAACAAGATGGGCATCGCCTTTCAACAGGAGAACGATTACCGCACCGCGCGCAAGGCCTACGAAAAGGCGCTCCATACCAATCCGGACTCCGCCGAGGCCTGGAATAACCTCGGCACCACGTACTTCTTTGAGCGGAAATACAAGAAGTCGATCAAGTATTACCAGCACGCCGTGGCGCTCAGCCCGAGTCTCCCGTCCTTCCACGTGAACCTGGGTGCGTCCTACACCCGAATCAAGAAATACCCCGAGGCTGTCGGCGAGTATCGCTTGGCTCTGACCCTCGATCCGACCATTCTGGCGGAGCATTCCTCCCTCGGCACCATCCTGGAGCCGCTGCGCGTCGATGCGGATTACTTCTTCTACCTGGCGAAGGTCTTCGCGTCGCTGGGGCGTGCGCCGGAGGCCGTCCGCTATCTTCGGCGCGCTTTCGAAGACGGGTTTTCCAATTTCAAGCAGCTCGACCAGGACCCAGACTTTCGGAAAATCAGCAAGGACTCCTCCTACATTGCGCTGCGGAATAGTCCCCCGGGGCCCATCAAACCCTGACGATGGGGGGCCGGCTGCGGACCGCGCGCGTCGCCGGCCTTTCGTTTGATCTGCAGACACTCCTCCTCCAACAGACACAAGGCAAACCTTCAAACAGGATAACGAACGTCGTTTCGCGCTCGTGCCGCCCATTGAGCGGCAGCGGTTGTATAATCTCACCCTTGGGGTTTCGGAACCCCAGAAGGCCCTGCCAGCATCATGAGGTTAGACCGGCTGGGGCGGCGGATCGAAAGGTCAACGGTTTGCCGGCCGGTCCGGATTTCTGAGGAGGAGGCTGCCTTGCCGACCGAGACTCCAGCCCCAACGCTCCCCGCGGCGGTGAATGCCACGCCGCTCGACGGCCTGTCCATCAACACCATCCGGTGCCTTTCGATCGACGCGGTACAGAAGGCCAACTCCGGCCACCCCGGATTGCCCATGGGGGCCGCCGCCATGGCCTACGTGCTCTGGACGCGTTTCCTGCGCCACAACCCGCGCAACCCTCACTGGCCCGATCGCGACCGCTTTGTGCTGTCGGCCGGCCACGGATGCATGCTGCTCTACAGCCTCCTGCACCTCACCGGCTACGACCTGCCGCTCGACGAGATTCAGCGCTTCCGGCAGTGGGGCAGCAAGACCCCCGGCCACCCCGAGTACGGCCACACGGTGGGCGTCGAAACCACCACCGGCCCGCTGGGGCAGGGCTTCGGAAACGCGGTGGGCATGGCCATCGCCGGCAAATATCTGGCGGCTTACTTCAACCGGCCCGGCCACGATCTGGTGGATTACACGGTCTACGGTCTGTGCGGCGATGGTGACTTGATGGAAGGCGTCTCGGCCGAGGCGGCTTCCACGGCCGGATTTCTCGGTCTCGACAACCTGATTTTTCTGTACGACAACAACCACATTACGATCGAGGGCTCGACGGACCTGGCTTTCAGCCAGGAGGATGTGGGTAAACGCTTTGAGGCTTACGGCTGGTTCGTCCAGAACCTTCCCGACGGCAATGATCTCGAAGCCGTCGAGCGGGCGCTTCACGCCGCGCGGGCACACCGGGAGCAGCCGTCGATGATTGTCGCCCGCACCCACATCGCCTACGGCAGCCCCAACAAGCACGACACCGCCGGCGCTCACGGCGAGCCGCTCGGCGAGGACGAAGTGAGGGCCACCAAGCAGAATCTGGGCTGGCCCCTCGGTCCGCCCTTTTACATTCCTGACGAGGCCTTGGCGCATTTCCGCGAGGCCGTGCCGCGCGGTGGCGAGCTGGAGAGCGAGTGGAACCGCAAGCTCGCAGCCTACCGGCAGGCCTTCCCCGCCCAGGCCCAGGATTGGGACCGCTTCGTGGCCGGCGAGCTCCCGCCGGGCTGGAAAGACAAGCTCCCGAGATTTGCGGCCACCGACAAGCCTATCGCCACGCGCTCGGCCTCCGAAAAGGTGCTGAGCGCCATCGCGCCCGGTTTGCCTTTCTTCCTGGGCGGTGCCGCCGACCTCGCGCCCTCCACCAAGACCTACGTCAAGGGACTGGGTGATTTCGCGCGCGGAAATTACGGCGCCAAAAATTTCCATTTCGGCATCCGCGAGCACGGTATGGGAGCCATCGTCAACGGCATGGCCGTGAGCGGGCTCGTTCCCTACGGCGCCACGTTTTTTATTTTCTCGGACTACATGCGGCCCACCCTGCGCCTGGCCGCCTTGATGGGCATTCATTCCATTTTCGTCTACACCCACGACAGCGTCTTCCTGGGGGAAGACGGGCCCACCCACGAACCCGTCGAGCAATTGCCTTCGTTGCGCGCCGTTCCCAACCTCTGCTTGATTCGACCCGCCGATGCCAATGAGACCGTGGTGGCCTGGCGCGTGGCGCTCGAGCATCGCGGCGGCCCGGTGGCACTGGTGCTGACGCGGCAGAATTTGCCCATCCTCGATCGCACGCGTTACGCCTCCGCGGAAGGCCTGGAGCGCGGCGCGTATGTGCTGAGCGATCCGGCGGGCAAGACGCCGGAGGTGATTCTCATTGCGTCCGGCTCGGAGGTTGCGCTCGCGGCTGAATCGGCTGAGCAGCTCGCGGGCCAGGGCATTGCCGCCCGCGTGGTGAGTATGCCGAGCTGGGATCTGTTTGAAAAGCAGACGCAATCCTACCGGGACGAGGTGCTGCCGCCGGCGCTGACGGCGCGCCTCGCCATCGAGGCGGCCTCGCCGTTCGGTTGGGAGCGCTACGTGGGATCAACAGGCGGCGTCATCGGCATCAATCGCTTCGGGGCCTCAGCGCCGTACAAGGCGATCGCCGAGCACCTCGGGTTCACGCCGGCGAAGGTCGTGAGCCGGGTGCAGCGGCTGCTCGGCCGGTGAAGCGAGTCGACGATTGACGAGTGAAGATGGAGCCTTGAGGGGGCAAAGCCCCGGGCCCAGGTCCCCGAATTGCCGCGCGTGCGTGCTCAGTTTCCTGAGGTGCAATGATGGCACAGCCTGTGGTGAGCAACGGGAAATCAAGCGAAGCCGGGCCTTCGAGCCGGATGCCCGAGCCCTGCGTGATGGTGATCTTCGGAGCTTCCGGAGACCTGACCTCGCGCAAGCTGGTGCCCGCGCTCTACTATCTCCACCGCCAGGGCATGCTGCCGGACGGATTTTCGGTGGTGGGCTGCGCGCGCTCGAGCTACACCGACGACGAATTCCGCGGTCAGCTCCGTGAGGCGGTGAAGAAGTACCTGAAGGTCCCCGCCGAAGACGATTCTTTCCTCGACACCTTTCTGCAGGCAATCTCCTACATCTCCGGAAACTTTGGCGAAGCTGAGGCCTACCCTCAGCTTTCGAAACGTCTCGACGAACTCGACGAGCAGCGGGGCGCCGGGGGCAACCGGCTGTTCTATATGTCAACGCCGCCGAGTTTCTTTCCGCCCATCGTCAAGAACCTCGGGGAGTCAGGACTGGCCCGGCCAAAGCTCCCAGGCAAGAGCTGGACCCGCGTTGTGATCGAGAAACCGTTCGGCCACGATCTCGCGAGCGCCCGCGAGCTCAACCGCCTGGTGACCAGCGTTTTCAACGAAGACCAGATCTACCGCATCGATCACTACCTCGGAAAGGAGACGGTGCAGAATCTGCTGGTGTTCCGCTTCGCCAACGGGGTCTTCGAACCGGTTTGGAACCGGCGCTACATCGACAACGTGCAGATCGCGGTGGCCGAAGAACTGGGCTTGGAGGGCCGCGGCGGATATTACGAGGAGGCCGGGCTGGTACGCGACATGCTTCAGAACCACGTGCTCTCGTTGCTGAGCCTGGTGGCCATGGAGCCGCCCTCGCTGTTTGAAGCCACTTCGGTGCGCGACGAAAAGAGCAAGGTGATGCGCGCCATCCGGCCTCTGCCGCCCGAGCGTTTGAACGAAGCGGCGGTGCGCGGCCAGTATGTGGAGGGATGGGCGGGTGACCAGCGGCTCCCGGCTTATCGCGCGGAGCCCAAGGTGCAGCCCCAGTCGTTCACCGAGACCTTTGCCGCGCTCAAGCTCTACATCGACAACTGGCGCTGGGCGGACGTGCCTTTCTATATCCGATCCGGGAAGCGGCTGCCCAAGCGCGTCTCGGAAATCACCATTCAGTTTCGCCGCGCGCCTCACCTGCTCTTCCGCGGCACCGCCATCGAGGCCATGGTTCCAAATCTCCTCCGGGTGCGCATCCAGCCCGATGAGGGCATCGCCTTGCGCTTTAACGCCAAGATTCCGGACACCACCATGCAGATTCGCCCGGTTTCGATGGACTTCAAATACTCCGAGGAGTTCGCCGCCTCTCCGCCCACCGCCTACGAGACCCTGCTGCTCGATTGCATGCTGGGCGATCCCATGCTGTTCACGCGCGCCGATTTTGTGGATTTGGCCTGGGAGCTGTTGACTCCTCTGCTCGACCGCTGGCGGCAGGATGGCCGCAAGGGCCTCTACTTCTACGAGAGCGGCACCTGGGGCCCGCCCGAGGCCGACGCTCTGATCGAGCGCGACGGCCGCCAATGGCGGCACCTCTGATCGCGGCTCACCTGAGACGAGTTTCCGCCATGCAGGGGTCCCGGTGAAAATCAGACGCCTCGCGCGATGTCGAGGCCTCGCCTCCGGTTCCGACTCCTTATCGTCAGCTTGAATTCTTGCGAAATCACTTGACATCCGAAAGGAAGCCTGGCATTCTGTTATTTGTGATTCAATACGCCGTGAATACATTCCGAACGCCGGTAGCGGACCTCGCCAAGCTGCCCCTTCAGGCACTGACCAGTGCACCGAAATTTCACGTGTGCGGGAGCGAGCCAGGCCTGCTCTTTGGGCCAAAGTCGCGAGTCTCACAAGACCCGAAAAGCAGAAGTGCGCGGGGGGGAAAAGACGACGATCAAAGCCTAAGAGTCCTTTAGAATCAGTAAGGCCAAAAAAGCTAACCCGTCATCTTATTGAAAACAAACAATATATAGGAAAATAGCCTAAACTTATTAGAATCAAACAGATAGCGCTACAATTGCGGAAAAAACTGTTGCGAACCGGCGATGCCGTCAAGTGTCTGAAAACAAGCGGGTTATAACACTTTCAGTCGCTAAATTATAGATTCGCTGGAGGTTATGGCCAGGCACCTGGAAGACGCCTCGCACTCAAGCGGAGGAGCGAGAGAGCCGCGGCGCAGTTGAATTCTGGGCGCACGGTGCATTAGGATGAGCGGTGCGTTTCAGTAGCCCTCCCTTCAAGTTCAGTACGGCGCACTGCGCGACAGTCTTGGCGTTGGCGGCCAGCGCGGTGTGGCCCGCTTGGGGCGCCATCCCTTGCGCGCAGTGCCATCCTAAAGAGACCGCTGGCTTCGCCTCCACGGCGATGGGCCGCTCGTTGGGGCTCCCCGCCAAAGTGCCCGACGGAAAGTTCCTTCACGCGGCGTCGAAGACCCAGTTCCTGGCGGAGTACACGGGCACGAAGATGGTTCAGCAATTGATCCACGACGGGATCGCGGGCCGCTACGACGTGGCGTACCAGGTGGGATCGGGAACGCACGCTTTCGCGTATCTTATCGATCTCGACAATCATTTGTTCCAGTCACCCCTCGGCTACTTCGCAGGCCGCGGCTGGGGCATGTCGCCGGGCTACGAGAGCTCGAAAGCGCCCGACTTCTACCGGCCCGTGACGCCCGACTGTTTGTTCTGCCACTCGGGGCGGGCGCAGGCGGTTCCAGGGACTCTCAACACCTATCAGAATCCTCCGTTTGAGGCTGAAGCCATCACTTGCGAGCGCTGTCACGGACCGGCGGAAGCGCACTTGCGCGCTCCGCTGCCGGGTTCGATCGTGAATCCCGCCAAACTCGCGCCGCGGGCTCGCGACAGCGTTTGCGAGCAATGCCACCTGAACGGAGAAGAGCGGGTGCCGAATCCGGGAAAGCAGCTCAGCGACTTCCATGCCGGCGAGGACCTGGAAGGCGTGTTTTCGGTGTACGTGTATTCGAGCTCGCGCGACCCTGAGCATCCCGATCCCCTGAGGGTGGTGGGCCAGGTGCAGCGCCTGGCCCTGAGTAAGTGCGCGCGAGCGAGCGGCGGCAAGCTGTGGTGCGGCACCTGCCACGATCCCCATTCCCAACCCGCCGACGCCAAGTCGTACTTTCGCGCGAAATGTCTCGGCTGCCACGGCGCAGGGCTGGTGAAGACCCATCCCAAGCCCAACCAGGATTGCACCGGATGCCACATGCCGCGGCGGCCTGTGACGGACGGAGCGCACACCATCTTTACGGACCATCGCATCGCGATCTACTCGGCCAGGGAACTGGCCGTGCGAACGCCCTCCCTGCCCAAAGCCGGCGCCCCAGGGGAAGGCTCTGTGGCGCTCGTGGCCTGGCACGAACCCGCAGGGGAACTGGCTAAGCGCAATCTCGGCATCGCGGAGGTCATGGTTGGAGACCGGCTGGAGTCGTTCCCGCTGGTGAGTGCAGGGTTCGACGTGTTGCGGGACTGCGCGGATAGCTTTCCGAACGATCCCGCCGTGCTCACGTCTATCGGCAAGGCGCTCCTCGCGGGCGGGCGCGCCTCGGATGCGATTCCCGCCTTCGAGCTGGCGGCCCAAGCGGAACCCCATGTGGCCGCCCGTTATTTGAATCTGGCCCTTGCCTATAAGGCTGTTCCTGACCCTAGGAAGGCGGTGGAGGAATTGGAAAAGACGCTCCAACTCGATCCACTGCTCGAGCAGCCGTATCTCGAGCTTGTCCGCATCTACTCGTCTGAACACGACGAGGCTAAGGTGCGCGAGACCGGGCAGCGGTATCTCAAGGCTTTCCCGCAGAACATCCGGGCCCAGATGGCAGTGCGCAATAGGGGGGCCGGCGAGCCGGCCGCAAAGAACAGCGGACCGGCAGATCGTTAACCCTCGCTCGAACTTGCCACGGCGGCGCACCGGGCCGCTACCACGGGATGGTGAAACATGGCGTTGAACCGCGAGATTCGCGTCTTCCGCGACCTGGGCGAGCTCAGCCGCCGCGCGGCGGAGCGTTTTCTTCAGGCGGCGCAGGAGAGCGTGGCCGCGCGCCAGTTCTTTAGCGCCGCGCTTTCGGGCGGGTCCACGCCGCGCTCATTGTTTCAACTACTGGCTGAGCACGAGTTTTCCTGGCGGATTCCGTGGGCGGCCACCCACCTGTTTCAGGTTGACGAGCGCACCGTCCCGCCGGATCACCCCGAGAGCAACTACAAGATGATTCGCGAAGCCTTGCTCGAGCACACGCCGCTGCCCGCCGGCCATTTTCACCGCATGAAGGCTGAACCTCCGAATCTTGGGGAGGCCGCGGCCGAATACGCCCGCGAGATCGCCGCTTCGCTTCGTCCGCCGCCCGCGGGCTGGCCCCGCTTCGATCTGGTCCTGCTCGGCATGGGGCCGGACGGCCACACTGCGTCGTTGTTCCCCGGCACGGCGGCCCTCGACGAGCGTAGCGCCTGGGTGACTCCGAACCATGTGCCGCAGCTCAATACCTGGCGCCTCACGCTTACTTATCCTGTCCTCAACGCCGCCCGCGAAGTGATTTTCTTCGTGGCGGGCGAAGACAAAGCCGGGACGCTGCGCCGCGTTTTGCACCCGGAGTCGCCGGCGGACAGCTTCCCGTGCCAAGGTGTCATCCCCTCGGATGGCCCATTACGGTGGTATCTCGACCAGGCCGCGGCAAAGCTCTTACCTGAAGGCGTGCCGTGACCCAACGCCGGGCGGTCGCGCTCCAGGCTTGACACGCCAGCTACGAGTGGAGGGTCGAGGAAAAGCGGACATGGTATACGTGAAGAGCATCCTTGTGGCATTGTTGGCGCTGGTCACCGCTGCTTTCGTGACACTGGTGGCCTTGGTGATCGTAGTGACGGCCAGGGTGCCGCGTGCGCCGGGAACCGCAATAGGAGTGGACCCGGAGTCCATCGCGCGATCTTTTCCCGTCGTGTGGTTGGTGCCGGCCCTTGTTTTCATTGGCTCGTTCGCCTGGGAATATAGGCGATTGCAGAGAAAGAAATCCGCCCGGCAGGTCTAAGGCAGGACCCCGGGCCGAAACAGCGAGGTCTGTGAAAGCTGTGTCGTCTGTGGATTCGATCAAAATTGCGCCGTCGATTCTCTCTGCTGACTTCACCCGCCTCGGTGAGGCTGTGCAGGCCGCCGAAGCTGCGGGAGTGGATCGCGTCCAGATCGACATCATGGACGGGCGCTTCGTTCCCAACATCACCTTCGGGCCCCTCGCGGTGCGGGCGCTGCGTCCCCTGACACGCCTGACACTTGAGGTGCACCTCATGGTGACCCCACCCGAAGAATTCATCGACGCTTTCGCGGAGGCGGGCGCCGACACGCTCATCGTTCACCAGGAGGCGACGCCGCACGTGCATCGCGCCATCCAGCGAATTCACGCCCTCGGCAAGAAAGCGGGCGTGGCCATCAACCCCTCCACGCCTGCAGCCGCCGTCTCCGAAGTGCTTTCGCTCGTGCAGTTGGTGTTGGTGATGACCGTCAATCCAGGCTTCGGCGGCCAGGAGTTTATCCCCGAGACGCTCGCCAAACTGCACGAGCTGCGGCGGACCATTATGGAGCGCGGCCTCGACTGCGAGCTCGAGGTGGACGGCGGTATTCACCGGGGGACAGCGGCGCGGGTGGTGGAAGCCGGGGCTAACGTACTGGTGGCCGGGTCGGCAGTGTTCGGAGCGGGCTGCGGCGTGACCTCCGCAGTGCAGGACTTGCTGCGGTCGGCGGCGAGGTAGACAGGGCTGAGTGCCTGCGCAGGAGCATCCGCACGCAGCCGGCGCGGGAGGCAGCGGGTGAGACGAGTGGGGGCGGACATCACGATGCTGCCGGAAATGTCGCGGCGCCATTTTCGCCATGCTGGGGTCGGGCCGGTGGACTTCGCTGCGCCGCGGCCGGCCCGCCTGCTGGGTCTGGTGCGCGTCAAAGACAGATCCGTCGGCCCCGCCACTCGGGCCTTTACGGAGTTCATCCGAAAAGCAACCGGCGCCGCGAGCGAGAAACCCGCTATCCTAAACGGGGGCGCCGACGGCCTTGGCCCTGCCGGCCGCCGGAAGGCGCGAGCGCAGGGCGTGGCGTGCGCTAGATGAGAGGTCGAACGCATGGCGGACAGCCCGCGTGGAGCGCCGCGGCCGCGCGCTATTGAACGCGCCTCGCATCCCGTCGCTCGGGTCTTCCGCCGCAGTCTCGCTTCCGGTGTTACGCCCGAGGGGTGGGTCGCGATCGAAGGGCCCATTCTGTTTCGGGAAGCGCTCCTGGCTGGTGGTTCGGACAGTCCCGTCGGGCCCGGCGCTGTGGGAGGCGCCGCCCGAGGCGTAAAGATTCGTAGCGTGCTGGTGACGGAGCGCGAGAAGAAGAGACTCGAAGACGCACTCCGAACATTGCCGCGAGAAACCGAAGTGAATCTGGTGTCGGAATGGGTCTTCGAGCGCGTGACTCAGACCGAAGCGCCGCGTGGGATTGCGGCACTCGTTGAGCTGCCGGAGCGAAACCTTGACCGCGACATCGGTCGCAGGGATGCTTTGCTGCTTGTGGCCTGCGGTCTGCAGGATCCCGGAAACCTCGGCAGCATGGTACGCAGCGCGCAGGCGCTGGGAGGGTCTGCGCTCCTGGTCCTGCCTGATACAGTGAGCCCGTTCAATCCCAAGGCCGTCCGGTCATCCGCGGGCGCCGTATTCCGGCTGCCCATCTTTACGGGCCTGGAACCTGCATTGCTGTTTCGGCGATTGCGCAGCGTCGGTGTGCGCTTGTTGGCGGGGGACCGGCGGAGCCCAATGCCTCTCCGGGATGCGGACCTGCGCGGTCCCGCCGCGATTCTGATCGGTCAGGAAGGGGCAGGACTCGACGAAGCGCTGAGCCGTCGGGCCGATGTGAGGGTGGCGATTCCGATCCGCCGCGATACGGACTCGCTCAACGCGGCCACTGCGGCGGGCATCTTTCTCTACGAGGCCGCGCGCCAGCGAGGGTTCGTCTTCCATGAGCCTGTTTGAGACCCCGTTACGCCCGGCCGAAGCCCTCAGCGGCCGCCCGTTGGCCGACCGGATGCGGCCCGAGACGTTGGACGAGTTTATCGGCCAGGGCCACGTGCTCGCCCCAGGCAAGCCCCTGCGGCTGGCCATCGAACGCGACGAGGTCTCGTCGATCATCCTGTGGGGTCCGCCCGGCTCCGGCAAGACCACGCTCGCCACCATTGTGGCCCGGCAGACGCGGAGCCGGTTCGTCAGGTTCAGCGCGGTCCTGACGGGCATCCGCGAGATCAAAGAGGTGATGGCCGCCGCCGAGAAAGCGCGTGGCTTCGGCCAGCGCACCATCCTCTTCATCGACGAGATTCACCGCTTCAATAAGGCCCAGCAGGATGCCTTCCTGCCCTACGTCGAGCACGGCGATGTCGTGCTGATCGGCGCCACCACGGAAAACCCGTCTTTCGAGGTGAACTCCGCGCTGCTGTCGCGTGCCAGAGTCCATCTGCTGGCCCAGCTCTCAAGCGAGGAGATCTTCACCCTGCTCGATCGCGCCCTGCACGACGAGAAGCGCGGGCTTGGCCGGGAGCGGGTGGAGTTTGCGGAAGATCTGCTTCGCCAGATCGCGGTGTTCTCGAACGGCGATGCCCGCGCGGCCTATAACGCTCTCGAAGCCGCCGTCAGCGCGACCGCTCCGGACGCGGACGGCCGGAAGGTGGTCACGCCGGCGGTGGTGGAAGACGCCCTTCAGCGCAAGATGCTGCTGTATGACAAGGCGGGCGAAGAGCATTACAACGTGATTTCAGCGTTGCACAAATCCGTGCGAAATTCAGACCCGGATGCCGCGCTCTATTGGCTGGTGCGAATGCTGGAGGCGGGCGAGGACGCGCTCTACGTGGCGCGGCGATTGGTGCGCATGGCGTCGGAGGACATCGGCCTCGCCGATCCGCGCGCCCTCGAAGTGACGATCGCTGCCCAACAGGCGGTGCATTTTGTCGGCATGCCCGAGGGTAACCTGGCGCTGGCCGAAGCCGCGGTTTACCTGGCGATGGCTCCAAAATCGAACGCCCTCTACGCGGCTTACGGCGAGGTACAGAAGGACGTGGCGAGCACCGCTGCCGAACCCGTACCGTTGCATTTGCGGAACCCGGTCACCGGGCTGATGGCGCATATCGGTTACGGCCGCGGCTACGAATATGCCCACGATGCGCCCGAGCGCCTGACGCGCATGACGTGTCTGCCGGAGAGTCTGCGCGCCCGCCGCTATTACCGGCCCACCGACGAAGGCTTCGAGAAGAAGCTCCGCGAGAGGCTGGAAGCTATCGAGAAATGGAAACAGCGCGGCAAGGACGGTTCCAAATAGCGCCGCTCGAGGGGCCTACCGCGCTTGCCTTGTGACGAGTTTGCGGATATGACCGATGAGGGCTACATGCGCCAGGCGCTCGAAAAGGCCCGTGAAGGTGTGGCCGCGGGGCAGAGCCCCTTCGGGGCGCTGATCGCCTGCGGCGGCCACACCGTGGCTGTGGCGCATAATACCGTCTGGCAGACCTTGGACCCGACGGCGCATGCTGAAGTGAACGCCATTCGCCTGGCGGCGCGGACCCTCGAGACGCTCGATCTTTCGGGGTGCGCGATCTTCAGCACCTGCGAGCCCTGCCCGATGTGCCTGGCGGCCATCCACTGGTCGAGGATCAGCCGGCTGGTCTATGGCGCGGCCATCGCCGATGCGGCGGCGGCCGGTTTCTCGGAGCTGCGCGTTCCGGCTCAGACCCTGGCGGCGCTGGGGGGAAGCGCACTTCAGATTGCGGGCGGAGTGCTGGAAGCCGAATGCCGAGACCTGTTTAAGCTCTGGCGCAACGCAAGTCAGAGCCTAGCGTACTAGCCTCAAATCCCCTCGCTTACGAATCGCTTGGCGTGCTCCTTCAGGATGCACCGGTCCTGCACCACTTCGAGGCCGGCGGCGCTCGCCCGCGCAGCGGCCTGGGCGTGCGACACCCCTTCCTGCATCCAGACCACCCGCGCGCCGTGCCGGATGGCGCTTTCCACCAGCGACGGAACGTGCCGCGGCTGCCTGAAAATCAGCACGATTTCGAACGCCTCCGGCACGTCGTCGAGCGAGGGATAGGCGCGCTCGCCGAGCACGGAGGATTCGTGAGGGTTGACGGGGAGAATGCGATAGCCGCGGCGCTGCAGGTAGGCGGCGACGCCGTAGCTGGGGCGCATGAGCTTGGACGACAGCCCGACGACCGCCACGGTGCGGTACCTCTCGAGCATGACGGTAATGGGATCGCGCAGGGGAACTCCTCGTTGGGCCAGGCGGCGGTCCCAGCTCCAGCTCCGCGAGCGGTACGGAACCGGAGGGGCCGCACGGTCTTGACGGGTGTCAGTCGAGGGCATCGTGCACGCTCCGGATGTTGGCGGCGTGGCTCCGGGCCGCGTCCGCTCTCGAACCCGCTTCTGCCGCCTCTTTACGGCCTGGCCTTGCGGGCCGCGGGCCGGCCCGCCGCGCATCCCACCCGGGCCAGCGCTGCGAGGAAGGTCTGATTGTCCGAGTGTGTTCCCACCGTCACCCGCAGGCCCGTCGGGAAGCCGTAGAATCCCATAGGACGAACAATCACGCCTTCGTGGAGCAGCCGCTTGAAATCATGGTCGCAATTGCGGCCCGTGTCAATCAGCAAAAAGTTGGCACACGAGGGCGTCACCTTCACGCCGAGCGCCGTGAGCTCGGGGACCAGGAATCTCATCTCGCGCCGGTTGGATTCCACCGAGCGCGCCACGTGCTCGCCGTCGTCGAGCGCGGCAAGGGCCGCGGCCTGCGCCACGCTCGAGGCGTTGAAGGGCGAGCGCACGCGGTTGAGAGCCGCGATGAGATCCGGATGCGCCATGCCGTAGCCGATGCGCAGTCCGGCGAGGCCGTGCACCTTCGAAAAGGTGCGCAGCACGAGGAGGTTCTTACCGGCGCGCACCTCCTCAACGGAGCGCGGATAGCCTGGCTGGCTGACGTAGTCACAATACGCTTCGTCCAGCGCGAGGAGCGTGCGGGCGGGCAGCGCCGCGAGGAAGCGCGCGAGCGCGTCGGCGGTGAATATCGTCCCGGTGGGATTGTTCGGATTGCCGAGGTAGACCAGCTTGGTGTGGGGCGTGACGGCGCGCGCCATGGCTTCGAGGTCGCAGGTGAGGCCGCGCATCGGCACCTTCACCAGCAGGCCGCCCGCCGTACGGGTGGCGGTCTCGTAAATGTAAAACGACGACTCCGACACCACCACTTCGTCGCCTGGGACCAGAAGAGTCCTGGCGGTGAGCTCGATCAACTCCGTTGAGCCCGCGCCCAGAATGACCTGGTCCATATCGAGCCCGTGGCGCGCCGCAAGCTTTTCGCGAAGGTAGTAGCCGCCGCCATCGGGATAGAAGCTGGCGCGCTCCACCGAGCGGCGCACCGCTTCAACGGCGAGCGGCGAGGGCCCGAGCGGATTCTCATTCGACGCCAGCTTGATGGCGGCGTGGCCGAGCTCGCGCTCAACCTCCTCCACCGGCTTGCCGGGAGGATAGGGATGAATTTCGCGGGACCAGGGCGTGACGAGCTCATCGACGAAGTTACGAGGCATGGGTCTGAGAAGTCGGACGGGCGCCGGGGAGGGTTCCGTCGGTCCGGTCCTGCGAATTCTTACCAGGGCGCGCGCCCGGTTGCTTGAGCCTGCGAACCTCCGGGGGCGTCAAGTGCCGAAACCGGCCCGGCGCCAAGCCTTCGTCGCTCAGAAACGCGATGCGCACGCGCTTCAACTTTACCACCGGCTGTCCGATGCGCTCAAACATGCGCCGGACTTGATGGTAACGCCCTTCGACCAGGGTGATTTCGTACCACGGTTTCCCACTTTCGGATCGGGCGGCCAGGGGGCGAATGCGGGCGGGAGCGGTGCGCCGGCCGTCGAGCGCAATACCGCGCTCGAGCTTGCGTAGGTCCTCGGCGTCCGGCTGCCCCTCGAGCTTCACGTGATAGGTTCGTGGCACTGCCGAGGCTCGCGACATCATGAAGTTCGCCAGGTCGCCGTCGTTCGTGAGCAGGATGATGCCCGAGGAGTGGTAGTCGAGACGCCCCACCGGATAGACCCGCTGCTTGACGCTTTGCACCAATGAGACCACGGTGGGACGATGCTGCGGATCAGTTACGGTCGAGACGTAGCCGACGGGTTTGTGGACCAGCAGGTAGACCAACTGGGTACTCCGTTGCAGCGGCCGGCCATCCACGGAGATGCGGTCGCGTTGCGCATCGGCCTTCGACCCGAGCTCAGTTACGGTGTGGCCGTTCACGCTGACGCGCCCCTGCTGGATCAATTCCTCGGCTTTGCGGCGTGAGGTGACCCCAGCGGCGGCGATAATCTTTTGAAGGCGTTCCATCGTGGGACCTGCATCAACCTCTTGACGCCGGACTGCCCGCCGTCCGTCACCTGAGGACTAACCCAGCCGCACCGGCCAACTTGCTCAGCGCCCGATCGAACGTGACCAGGGTCAACGCAGCGACCCGGGCAAAGGCTGTCAGATAGGCATCGGGCCATTGCTGAGGTGCGAACTGCTCGGTGGCCGTCAAGGACCGAAGCTCGCTACCCACATCGTCCGGTTCGGGCTCCGGGCGGAAGCTCACTCGCGAATCATCGAGGAGGCGATCGTAAGCTTTCCACGCCTCGCGTTGGGTTTTCACTTCATCGCCCATCACGGCCGGGTGCGTGGGCAGGCGCAGAAAGCCCAATTGGGTGAAGCGGCAGAAGGCGAGGGTGCTTGTTTCAGCGCGCTCGAACCATGAGGCTGCAGCCGGATGGTGGCGGTGGCCGCGATAGGCCAGGGCCACCCAGACGTTGATGTCAGGGAAATAGGATTTCATTGATCCTGCCGTTGGTCAGGTCCAGCCATCCCGGCTTCCGCGAATCAATGATCGGGAGGCGAACCGCTCGCTTCCGGTGCCGGGCCCTGGGCGCTGCCAGCTCCGCTTTCACGCCGCACCGCACCAGCTCTTTCACCGAACAGCCCCGCAGTGCTGCGGCGGATTTCAGGCGCCGGTCGATGGGGTCCGGGATGTCCACGGTGGTTCGCATGGCTAAAAGGTACCATATCTATGGTTCAACCACCGAGGCCGCCTCTCAGGCCTCGTCAGAGGCTGGGGGCGTGCTCTCGCCGCCCTCGCCACTCGCTCCGTCGCCGGCCTCCGGGCCGCTTCCCCCTTCCGGTTCGTCGTCCGCCAGCTCAGTTCCGCTTTTTATCGGATGTCCCGACGCTTCGTCCCCGCCAGCCGGAGGGGTGTGCTGGGCTTGCAGGACGGCAGTCTCCGCGCCGGATGGGAGTTCGTCCGGCGGCAGCAGCTCCGATCCCAGGGCCTGGCGGGCCATCTCTTCAAACTCCCGAAGGCTGGGCATCTCGCCCAGATCCTTGAGGCCGAAATGAACCAGAAAGTCGCGCGAGGTGCGGTACAGAATGGGCCTGCCCACCACGTTTTTGCGCCCGGCGGTCACAATCAGCTTTCGCTCGAGCAGGGTGTGGATTACCCCGCCGCAGTCCACGCCGCGGACGTCGTTGATCTCGGGCACGGTGATGGGCTGGCGATAGGCGATGACGGCCAGGACCTCGAGCGAGGGCTTGGTGAGCCGGATGGGCGGCTTCAGGCTCTTGACGAAATCGCGCAAAATTTCGTGGTGCTCGGCCTTGGACGAGAACTTCCACCCGCCCGCCACGGGCCGGATTTGGATGCCGTGCTCGTTGCGCGCGTACTCCTCCACGAGGCCCTCGAGCGCGACTTTCACCCGTTCACGGGCTTCGGGCTTCAGCGCCTTCACCAGCATGTCGAGCGTCACCGGCTCGGGCGAGACGTAGAGAATGGCTTCCACGAGCGCCTTCAGGGTGTCGTCGTGCAGCAAGGTTGGTTCCGTCATGAATCCTCGCCGGCCTCCGCTTCGGGACCGAAACTCTCTTCGAGCGCGGTTTCGAGCGCGGCGCGGCTGGTGCCCGCCATGAAATGGTCGAAGTTTTTGTGGCGCTGGACGGTGATGGGCTCGAACAGCCCTTTCTGCCTCAAACGAATCGCCTGCAGCCGTACCAGTTCGAGCAGCGCCAGCAGCAGGGCCACCAGCGGCTGCCGGGTGATGTAACCGGCCGCCAAGTCGTCGAGGGGCACGGGGCCGTGGCGCGCGCGCAGCACCTCGCGGACGCGCTCGATCATTTCCGCAATGGTCACCTCTTCGCGCCGCATCTCGAGGGGTGTCCGCTTCTTGGCCCGCTCCAGAATTTCGCGGAAGGCGGAAATGAGATCGAAAACGGAGACCGCCAGGCCCGGCTCATCCTCAGCCTCGGCGAACTCGCCGATGCCGGGCTCCGACCACATGGCATCTTCGAGAACCAGTTTCGATTGCAGCATCTGGGCCGCGTTCTTGAACTGTTCGTGCTCCAGCAAACGGTGGACCAGCTCGGCCCGCGGGTCCCCCAGTTCGTCGGCCGGGGCGTTGGGGTCCGGCGGCAGCAGCGTGCGGGACTTGATGTAGATCAGCGTGGCCGCCATGAACACGAACTCGCCCCCCAGGTCGATGTTGAGCTCATGCATTGCGTGCAGGTAGTCGAGATACTGCCGGGTGATGCGCGCGATGGGGATGTCGTAAATGTTCAGTTCCTGTTTGCGGATCAAGTCGAGCAGAAGGTCCAGCGGCCCCTCGTAGACCTCGAGTTTCACCGGCGGCGGTTCTGTCAAAGCGCGCGTGGCGCGCTTGGCGGAAGGCGCCGAGGCGCCGGCCGGCGGATGCCCGGCGCCCGGCAGACCCCCGGTTGCAGAGACCGCCTCCGCCCCCTGACTTTCTGCAGTGATTTCCTCGGCGGGGGAGGCAGGGATTGCTTCGGGCTTTTCGGTGTTTTCAGCCATTTCAAAAACGAGCTCTACTGATTCTACAGGACATAGTGGCTTCGTTCCGCGATTTAGCGTGCTTTTTCGCGGTCGCTGCCACTCGGCTCCCGCTTGGAATCTTGAGGTTCTGCTTTCGGGCCAAGATTTTCGACCGTTTACTGATTCTGAAGCACATAGTGGCTTCGTTCCGCGATTTGGACTGTTTTTCCACTGTCGCTGCCACTCGGCCCCGAGTTGGCCAGTTCAGTTTCTGCTTTCTGACTTCTGGTGTTGGAGCGCTTGCTGATTCTAAAGCACATAGTGGCTTCGTTCCGCGATTAGGGCGCTTTTTCTCGCGTTGTGGCGATGGGGAATGCGCAGCGTCGCCCCGGCGTGCCCGAACGGCGGGTGGGATGAAGACCTTCCCACCCGAGCCAAAGGCCGAACTGGAGTTGCTAAGCATTGATATATTGACTGTATATTAAAATACCGTCCGCTGTCAAGCCGAAACCGTGGCGAGCAGGGCCGGCCCTGTTTCCTCCCCATTCCGGGAGCGCACCTGCAAGGGGTTCGCCTACTTCGGGTGGCTGATTACGTACTGTGCGGCAAGGAGGCCAACCCCTCGCGAACGGGCCGCGCCAGGCCCATCGCCTGCCGCACTTCGCTCATCGTCGCCTGGGCCACCTTGCGGGCGCGCGCGGTACCCTCGTCGAGCACGTCCCAAACCTGCCCGGGATGCTGCTCGTACACCCTCCGCCTCTCCTGAATGGGCGCGAGGCGCTCGTTCAGGGCCGCCGCCAGCAGCTTCTTGCAATCGACGCAGCCGATCGCGGCCGTCCGGCACTCAGCGTTGACCCGGTCGATCACCGGCTGGGGCGAGAACACCTTGTGATGATCGAACACCGGGCACACGTCCGGGTCGCCGGGGTCGTTGCGCCGCTTGCGGGCGGGATCGGTCATCATGCCGGCCACTTTCTTGGACACCTCTGCCGGCGTATCGGAGAGGTAAATCGCGTTTCCGTAGCTTTTCGACATCTTGCGCCCATCGGTTCCGGGCAGGCGCGGAGTGGGCGTGAGGAGCGTCTGCGGCTCGGGAAACAGGGGCTCCACCGTAACGAGTCCTCGATTCACGAATTCTGCCTTCACCTCAAGGGGGGCCCCTTCGTACGTCCTGCCGTCCACCATCGTCAGGGTGGATCCGTGCGCCTTGCCATACGCCAGATTAAACCGCCGCGCGATCTCCCGCGCCAACTCGATGTGTGGCGCCTGATCTTCGCCCACGGGCACTGCGTTCGCCTTGTAGATCAAGATGTCGGCCGCCTGGAGCACCGGATAGCCGAGAAACCCGTAAGTGTGAATGTCGCGATCCTTGATGTTTTCGAGCTGCTCCTTGTAGGTAGGCACACGCTCGAGCCACCCGAGCGGCGTGAGCATGGAGAGCAGCAGGTGCAACTCGGCGTGCTCGATGATCTGAGACTGAATGAAGAACGCGGCCTTCACGGGATCGAGCCCGGCCGCCAGCCAGTCTGCCGTCATCTGCCAAATGTTGTCCTGAAGCTCCCCCGTATTCGCGTACTCGGTGGTGAGCATGTGCCAATCCACCACGCAGTGATAGCTCTCGTAGGTGTCCTGCAGCGCAATCCAGTTCTGCAGCGCGCCCACCAGGTTGCCAAGGTGGAGGCGCCCGGTGGGCCGCATCCCGCTCAGGATGCGCGGTTTCGTCTTCCGTTCGGGTTTCTGCTCGCTCATTGGTTCAATTGGGATATCCCGCTGACACGCGGGCTTTCGAAGCCTCAGACGTGTAACGTTCATGCTAACACAGGAGCGACCAGCTTGCGGAGGGCGCCTCTGGACCTCACGAACATCAAGGCCGAGGCGCGCCGCGAGGCGCGATACGTCGGGACGTTGCGAGCGAAGAAATAGCCCTTGAGCGTAAAAGACCCAACTGGAACCGCGCCTCAGGTTGCTTACGACGAGCATCCGAGAGCGAAGCCCAGTACGACACAGATATCGTGCAGGCGCTCCGTGCTGAGCATCGCCACTCTGCGGCCGAGGTGGGCGCTGGGTACGGTGACCACGTTTTGCAAGTTCACGGCGCAGGGCCCCTTCATCCCGTCCGCCTCCGACAAGCGCACCTCGGAGGGCACGCCGCGAATCGTTGAGGTGATCGGCGCGACCGTGACGGATGACAACTAGCCCAGGGCGTTCGGCCGGGTGAGAATCACCACGGGCCGCTCCTTGTCGGGCCGGGAGAACCGCTAGAGACGGACTTCGCCGCGCGCTACTCCTCCGGCCACGCCGCCACCTGTTCCCATGCCTCGACGTCAACGGCGTCATCGGGATGCCGAAGATAAACTCGCCGGTCTTGCGCTTCGAGCTCCTGGACGTGAATGCGGCGCAAGTGCTCGCGCAGCGCCCCACGAACTAGGGCCGAGCGACTCATACGAAGCAGTCGCGCGGCTAAGTCTGCCGCACGAAGTAGCTTCGAGTCCATTGCTATCCGAATGGTTTTCATGCAGTTGAGTCTTTTCCACGGTTTACTTGACGGCCCGGTCACTAATAATCATGGCCCGCTCTCACGGCCTCCCGCTTCACGTTCGGGCCAAGCTGAATGGGAGTTTTGACCCCGTCCAATTCGTTGTCGTACAGGTGAATCTTGTGGCTGCTGGCGCCGATGACCTTCAGGAAAACGCCCGTACCCGGCCGAGCCTTCGAATCGAATATTCTGGCGCCATCCACCTGGTCGAGTACCAGGGCGGGCGTACCTGTTTGGAGTTTCGCCGGGGCCCCGATGAAGTTCTCGACCGTCACATCCTGCATATCCTGAAAATACAGGGCGCTCTGCCATTTCTTGGATTCAGGCTTCTCCCAGATCACATCCACATCCCTCACGGTGAGGTTGCGGGCATATCGAAACTGCATGGCGTGGACCGATTTGTCGTACGCGGCGGCGGGATCGGCGGCGATGTACAGCTTGACGTTCTCCAGGCTGACGTGGTCCAGCCAACTATCGGGATGTCCCATGATGAGGCAGGACCCCTGACCGTGCGCGATGACGTTGCGGATGATGACGTTGCGAATGGAGCCCGCGGGAGGCTCGTCCGGCGCCGGCGGCTTGCCCACCACTTCGCTGCGCCGCCGGATGGTGAAGAGGATGGGATCGCCGTCGCCCCACCAGAACCAGGGGAAGCGCTGCGTCTCGATGGTGAGATTCGACAGCACGACGTCGCTCACGTAGCCGCCGTCGTACACCATGAAGGCGATACCGCGATTGGAGTTGGTGATCACGCAATTGTCCACAACGACGTGACGGACCGAGTTCGCGTTGCCGTCACAGAACTTGAGGGCGCTCGACGACGACGACAGCCGGCAATTGGTGATGGTGATATTCTCGCAGGGCAGGGCCGGCCCCCAAATGGTGGAGGAATAAAACACGATGGCGTCGTCGCCGGTCTCGATGGTGCTGTTCGAGATGCGCACGTCCTTGCAGCCGTCGGGGTCAATGCCGTCGGCCCACACCGCGTCTTTCTGGCTGGTGTGGATGTAGATGCCGTCGATGTTCAGCCGCTTGCAGGCGTACGGGTTGATGGTCCAACTCGGCGAGCGCAGGAAGGAGAGGCCCGCGATGCGCACGTCTTTGCAGCGCAGCAGCAGCACCAGGTGCGGGTAAACCTTGCGGGTGTGAAGGTCCTTGGGAAACGATCGCATCATCGAAGCGCCTGCGGCCTGAGCGAGCAACTGGTTGTCGCGGATGTAGGCGTCGTCGATATCGTTCAGCCGCCACTCGTATTCCGCCTGGCCGTCCACCGTTCCGCGGCCCTCAATCGTGACGTTCTCGAGATCCTCGCCGTACAGCAGACCCTGCTTGTCGAACGACGCGTCGTTTGTCGCGGCATAGAGCGTGGCGCCTGCGTCGATATGAAGCGTGACGTGGCTGCGCAGGTGAATCGTCCCGGAGGTGTAGTCGCCGGCGGGCAGGATCACCGTGCCTCCGCCTGCCTGGGCGCAGGCTTCGATGGCCTTCTCGATGGCCGGCCGGGCGTCGTCGGCTTTCCGGCCCGTGGCCCCGTAATCCTTTACGTTGAACTCGGAAGGGGTTGCAGAGGCGCGCAGGGAAGGCGCCGCGGCCAGGGCGAGCGCCGCGTACATCAATAGGGCACGCTTCACGTTGTTTGGTTGTCTCATAGGTTGACCGCGGCATCTTAGCGCGAGGAGGCGGCGCGCGGCAAGTGGCCTGACGCTGTTATGGAGTGCGGCAGCATCGAAAGCGTGCTATCTTTGAACGAATTCCGAGTCCGTTCCCGGGCGCGGCAGGATGAGTTTGGCAATGGGTCTGTTCCAGCGCATTACGGTGAAAGCCGACCAGATGGGTGGCGTGCCCTGCATCCGAGGACTACGCATTCCCGTGGCGACGGTGGTCGCGATGGTTGGCGAGGGAATGCCAGATTCCGAGATTCTGGCAGCCTACCCTGATCTTGAACCCGAAGACATCCGCGAGGCCATTCGCTTTGCGGCCGAAGCCGTCCGCGAAAGGGAACTCCCGGTTGCCGGTGGTTCTTGAGGTTCCTGGTTGACAACGCGCTCTCGCCCCTGATTGCTGAAGGCCTGCGGGCCGCCGGGCACGATGCGGTTCACGTGCGGGACTACGGCTTGCAGGATGCGCCGGATCCGCAGATATTCGCCTAGGCTGCCTGGGAAGAGCGGACCATCATTTCAGCCGACACGGATTTCGGAACGATCCTCGCCTTGCGGGCAGAGGCCAAACCTTCAGTGATTCTCTTCCGAGCCGGGACCAGGCGGCCCAGACAACAGTTGGAGATTCTGGTTGCCAATCTGCCGGCCCTTAGCGGAGCCATAGAGCAGGGAAGCATTAGTGCGATTGAACCCACCCGAATTCGTGTGCGGCGCCTCCCCATCGGAGCGGGTTAAGGATCTCGGATTAGAGGGATAAGCAGGGCGACGGTTCGATTACGGCGATGAATCCACAGGAACTAGAGCATGAGAAAGGGCGGCTCCGGCTTCCTGGCATCCACGGCGAGAAACTGTCCCGAAGTGAGGCGTGGGGCGGAACCGTCCGCCCTGTGCTTTGTGTCAGGCTGCGGCCCGGCTCCGCTCACCACGGTGACGCTGTTCCGAATCGCGTCAGACCATGCCACCGCACTTTGCGGGCCAGTTGCGGGCGGGCGCAAGTGCTGCGATGGCGTGAGACTGCGCGACTCAGCAGCGTGCCTGGCTGTAAGCAATAGTGGAAAAGATTTTCACACCTGGGAAGAAACCTGGAACCGCGCGCTCGGGGAACTTGGCCCCGAACCACTCCGGACAGCCGCGAGATCCTCGGGGCGCATCAAACCGGCGAGGCCTGGGAGGGGCTCTTCGGGTGCTGCCCGGAGGCGCAACTAATCACCGGCCAATGTGTTATATAAACTGTGGCAGCCATGGCCATAGAATCCGATCTGGAACTGATGGTGCGCATCAGCCGGGGTGACGCGGAGTCTTTCGCGTTACTGCTCCAGCGCCACCGAGCTCCACTGCTCGGCTACTTCACGCGCATGGTGAGGGACCCGGCGCAGGCGGAG
>DATJAQ010000270.1:0-2830 GCA_035516075.1 Terriglobia bacterium
GTTGCACCGGGCAAGTGGTCAGCGCTTGGCGAGCGGGGGGATCATCCAACGCCGTTTCCGGAAAGCTGGAGGCGCTCGGCGTGTGGGTGCGCAGGGCGCCGCATTGCAGACGCTCGCCGCGAATCTGGCAATCGGCGATCAGGCCATCTTTGGTCGCCGGATACTTCTGGTCAAAAACGTGGTTGCCGAGCGAAAAGAAGACGGGCTTGCCCGACACGCACTCGGGCATCTGAACGACGTGAGGGTGGTGCCCGATGATGACGTCAGCCCCGTGCGCAACCAGCCACTGCGCCTGGCTCCGTTGCTGATCGTTCGGCCAATCGAGCAGCTCGCTGCCCCAGTGAATTGAAACCACCACCACGTTACCCAGCGCTCGCGCCAGCCTCAGTTTTTGGCGGAGTGCGATGCTGGGCAATTCTTCAGGCTTTCCCTGGCGGTCGGGAACGGTACTGAGGGAAACCACTGCTACGGTGGTCGCGCCGAACCGCAGGAAAGCCGGCGAAGCGTCGAAGGTGAGCGGCAAAAGTCCGGCGGCGGCGAGCGCCCGGCGGGTGGATTCGCGTCCTGCCGCACCAAGGTCGCCAGCGTGGTTGTTCTCGTTGCCGAGCGCCGTGAAACCGGCGGCGCGCGCCAGTGGCAGCAACGAAGCATCCACGATAAAGCAAGGCGATTGCTCTGAGGACCCGACGCACGCGGACGCATCACCGACGGCACCTTCCAGGTTGCCGCCCACCCAATTGGCGGAGCGAAACAGATCGCCCAGATTCGTCCAGGGAGATTGGTGCTTGAGGCGAATTTCGGCGGCGACTTGGCGTGTGAGAAGAACGTCGCCGGTGAACAGCAGCCGTATTCCCGCCTCCTGAGGCACGGGCAAGGGTGCGCGTGACGGTGAAGCCTCGGACGAAGCGGGCGGCTCCTGCGCGCTGACAAGCGTTCGCCCTGCCGTGGCGAGCAGAACGACGAGAACGGAAAAAGCCAGGCTTAGTAAGGGTCTTTGGCTGGGCACGAGAGAATCGCTTTCGACACAAACGACACCACCCAGGCGGGCCGGGTAACGCCGGAGAGCCGTGCGCGCCACTCGGCGTCATTGAGGGGCGCGGGCGTTGTGAATTCGTAGTAAGAGTAAACGCTCCCTTTCACAATCTCCTGGCGTCCGAAGAAGGGCACGATCTGGTCCCATTCGAGCGGCGCTCCGACCGCGGCGTTCAAATAGGGAACGCCGTTCGCTCCGCCGGCTACGTCGGCGACCTTCGGCAGGGGGTCAGGATTAGAGAGGGCAAAGTCCGGGTTCGCAAGACTCTTAAAGATCAAGAAGTGATACTCGGCGGTGTGGTTGACGTAAAGGATCTCCTCGTAATCGCGCTTGGAGAGCGGCTCGCCCCGAAGTTCCTTGCGGGCGATCCCGGCAAAGAGCCGTGCGTTGGCGGTGGCTTCGCCGAGACGCCGCAGCGCGCCTTCGCGCAGAGCGAGGGTTTGGGGCTCCGGGAGGCCGGGTCCCACCGCCTCGAACTCCGACGACGACGGCGCGTTACCGCCTTCGAGGGCAGGCGAGGTGCGTACCGCCGTCGCGGCGGCATCGAAGAGTCCGGCGATGGCGTCGAACACCTCCGGAGCGGGCTCCACATAGCCGCGTGGCGGTGTGAGCTGAATCCACTCAAAGCCGCCTTCACCGCATTCGGCGCCTTCCCGCTCGTTCACCAGAACGGCCGCGTGACGCAGAGTGGCCCACGAGGCCAGCCCCGTTTGCAGGCGCTTGGTTTCCCAGAGGTCCTTCGTACTGATGCCTGGAATGGCGGTGTCGTCGGCCCACGAGGTGGCTAAGGCATCGATCCAACGATCGTAAAGACTTTCGGAGGTGCTCGAGCCCGCGGCGGGCGCCCGGGCTTGCAAGCTGTCCAGGGCCTGTGCAAGCGGAGGATACTTCTCGATCTCCGGCGCCAGCAGAGTCCGCGCCAGAGGATTGCCGAGAGCCGCCGCCACATCCAAGCCGGAAGGCAGCAGGCGACTACCGCCCGGTCCGGCGATCTGTTCTTCGGGCGCCCAGTCCGCATGAAAAACGGTAGAGAGCAGGACCTCATTATCGAACCCAAAGGAGAGAGGGAACAGGGCCGGAGTCTTCAGGGGATGACGGGCATAGGTTGGCGCCGTGCCCGGCACTCCCTTCCAAAGCGACGGAGCCCGTGAAGGTGCGATAAACGGCAGATAAGTCCCAATCCAGAGTTCCGCGTGATCTTGCACTGAGGCGGGCAGCGACGCCAACTGCGCGGCAGGCAATTCCTTGGATGGCGCGCTGCTGAGGTAACGGAAAGCCTTGAAGTAACGCTGCTCGGCGTCCGAAGCGGTGTAGTGCCCGCGAGGCTTGAGCTCTCCGTAGTTGAAGTCGCGGCCCAACACCGAGGAGTGGCGCACGCCGTTGGCGCCCAGAATTCTCCGCGCCTCGGGATCGTCCGGCTTGACCGCCTTTTCCACCTGCTCGAGCGCGTGAAACACCGGCGCCCATCGTGAACCCGTGTTGCTCAAGGCGGCG
Organism: Terriglobia bacterium; assembly: GCA_035516075.1. GTDB lineage: Bacteria > Acidobacteriota > Terriglobia > UBA7540 > UBA7540 > Gp13-AA77. The sequence continues at coordinate 2,528 of DATJAQ010000270.1, forward strand.
TTTGCCTCGCGCACGAACTGCCAGAAAGCTGTTATAGCCTGCCGACGCTCGATCAGGACAAACAGGCCCTCGTAGGCGGCGGCCAAGTTCTCCCAGAACACGTCCGTGGTGACGAGATACGGCCGAGTAGGTATCGAGGCGTAATAACCGCCGCAGTAATAGGCCTCGCTATCGTAAAGCTGAAACAACTGGTCATTGTCCTTCAGGGGACGGAACAGACCCGCGTTCTTCGAGAACAGCTCGCGGTCCTGGCCAGATTCGAGAAACATCCAAGCGTTGGCGACCTTGGCCAGCGGCAAATCG
>DATJAQ010000271.1:0-2637 GCA_035516075.1 Terriglobia bacterium
GAAAGCCGGCCACACGCCGTGGCCGAACGGCAGCTTGATACGGGCTTCGACCAGGAGGGTGGTTTGACCGGGCTGCCAGCTCACGTCGGTCGTGCTGATGGAAGCGCCGGGGCTGCCGGTCTGCAAGCGCGCGGAGGTGTAATTGCCGTTCGAATCCTTAATCGCGCTGATAACCAGGTTGCCGTTGCCATCTTGAAAGACGTTGTTGGTGGAGTTCGTATAGGTCTCGAGTTCGTGATTGCCCCAGCCGCCGCCCCCTATATCGTAATTCCACTTCGTGGGATCCGGCGAGCTGCCGGCGGCGCCATTGAATTCGTCGCTCCACACGAGCTGCCAGCCGGTGGTGGTCTGGGCCGAGGCCGCAAAAGCAATCAGACATGTCAGGGATGTAACCAAAGGGAGACGCATAGCCGTGACCATGATGGATCAATCGGCGTGGAGTTGCAAGTTGGCCGCGCCAGTGGCGGGGCGAGTCGGCAACAGACCGTGATCTACGCAGAATGACCGGGCTTGGGAAAACCCCGCTGTCTGGAGTGCCGAAGCCAGGCAGGGGCTGAAGCCCATTATGTTGATGCGCTTTCGGCACGAACTAAGTCATGCCCTGATACAAACCGTAACGACGGGACATACGATTGGGTGAAGCAGGGCCGCAGCGGGCGCCGGGCGCGTGGGCTACCAGGAACAGGCGGGGTCGCCCGCGCGGACGGAAAAGGGCAGGTAGATTCTGGCGGTGGTGCCGGTGTCGGAGTTCGTGTACGCCAGGAAGGCATCGAGCCGCTTTTCGCCGGCGCCGGTGGGGGACGTGCCGGTGCAGTTCGTGCAGATGTTTCTCGGTGTGACATTCGGCGTGGGCGACGCGGCGCCGCAACCCGGAAACGCCACGTTCACCTGGTCGAGGCCGGGAAACTGAGGCGATTCTCCGGCCCACAGCGGCATCGGGCTCATGAAGCCGGTGGTCAGATCGGATCCTTGGTAAGCTACGCCGAACGCGATGGGCGCGGGCGCGCTGGCGGTGAACAGTCCGGTGTGGGTATCGAAACTAACTCCGCCGGCGAGGCCGGTCATCCAGAGAGTAATCAGGCGCCCCTGGTACACAGGGTTGCTGCTGGAGATTAACTCGCCGGTGAGCGCATCGGTAATGGCGCCGAGCGGCGCGCGATCCTGGCCGCCGATCCAGGAGAGGCCGCAGGCGGCGGCGTCGCTTTGGCTGGCCGAGTAGAGGCAGTCATAGCCTGCCTGAAAGACCACGCTCCGGTCCGCGGTGCCGGATGGATCGAGGATCAGGCACCCCGTGCCACCCGCGGCGCAACTCTGCTCGTCGACGCGCTGGCCGTCCCGCACGAAGACGAGCCGGTAGGCGGCCGGCGCGGTGAGCGTAATATCGGGGACCAGGAAGTTGATCTGGGCGGTGCTGACATAGATGAGGTCGGCGACAAGATCGCAGGAAGAATCGAAGCAGTCATCGGTTGCGAGGTGAACTTCGGTGCCGCCGAGCGATTTGGTTCCGGGCGATGCCGTAAAGGCTTCAATGTCCGCCAAGCCAATGCCATAGACTGTCGCGATGCTGCGGGGCGCCAGGCGGGCGCGGCGGCCGGGCGCGTCCAACGCCGGCAAGGCCGCATTCGAGACGCCGCTCAGGGACACGATGGGCCGCCGCACGGTGAGCGATACGCCGACCACGCTGGAGTTGAGTCCGGGAGCCGTGGAACTGGACGTCACCAGAATCGAGCCGGAATAAGTTCCGACGGCGAGGCCCTGGGGATCGATTGAAATGGTCAGCACCGCGGGGCTCGCCGAGGCGCTCAAGGATGCGAGCAGCCACGGATGGCCGCTGGTAACGACGGCGGCGAGGCCGTTGACCGAATCGGCCGCACTCTGGCTGGTGAGATACCAGGTTTGCGGCGGAGGGACGGGATCGCCAAGCTCGTACGTGAACGCGAAATTGCCAGCCTGCCCGAAAGCAAGGGCGGCGAAGGCTAAGATGCAAAAAAGAACCTTCATCTGCGTGGACTCCCCGTTGAGGGCCACGTATATCTTCCTTGGACCCGAGACGCTCATCACCCGCGCCCGAGTTCCGCTTTGCTCACGAGCATATCACAGGGCGCAGTCTGAAATGCCGCGCAATGGGAGCGCACAGGAAAGGGCGCCTGGAGCGAGGGAAGCGGACGCGGGGCGGAAATTGTGGTACCAGACGGACCACCCCCTTTTGTCCAGCACAATTCCCCCAATTGGAGTTTTCGGTGAATAAGCTCTTGGTTTCTGATTCGGCTTGAAGCGCGTCACATCTGTAAGATCGTGGTTTGAAGGGGAGCCGCACGTCGCCACCACCGGCAGGTGCTGTTTGCGGCGGAATGGCGTTTGTGCGCTATCAGGACCTGGATATCCCAATCGATCTCTTTTAAATTCAGTGAGGAAGGGGCCGAGCGGGGTGTGGCGGGGCGCGCCAGAGCCATGCATACCTTTCCATCTCTATGGATTAACAGGCTTGACACGGTGGGTGAAACGTTCTATTCTGCTCCCGACAGGGTATTCAGGTATTAGAGCGTTAGAGTCTCGTTCTGCCGTCGCGCAGAAGCGCGAAGCTAGCGTTAGTTTGGTGAAGAAGCAAAAACAAGAGGAGATCTCGCTAAATGGGTT
>DATJAQ010000272.1:0-8376 GCA_035516075.1 Terriglobia bacterium
TCAAACGCCGCTTCACCGGCCGCCCCATGCATGTTAGATTAGTAGAGTTCCGCTTTCTTGAACATTTGGGCGGCTCCCAAGGAAACGCTTCGTGAAGCGCTACGGCGACCATCGTTTTCCCGGCAAGCTTTTTGTGGTGGAGGGCATCGACGGCTCCGGGAAGTCCACCCAGATTTCGCTGCTGAACCAATGGCTGCGGGCCGAAGGGTTTGGGGTGGTGTTCAGCGAGTGGAATTCCTCGCCGCTCGTGCACGACATCACCAAGCGCGGCAAAAAGAAGCAGATTCTCACCCCGGCCAGCTTCTCGCTGATCCACGCCACCGATTTCGCCGATCGCATGGAGCGCAACATCATGCCGCTGCTGAAGGCCGGGGCGGTAGTGCTGTGCGACCGCTACATTTACACCGCCTTCGCCCGCGACGTGGCGCGCGGCATGGACCCGGCCTGGGTGCGCGAGCTTTACAGCTTTGCGCCCAAGCCCACCGTGGCCTTTTACTTCCGGGTGCCGCTCGACGTGGCCCTGGCGCGCATCACGCACGGCCGCAACGGCTTCAAGCATTACGAAGCGGGCCTGGATCTCGGCCTCAGCGACGATCCGAACCAGAGTTTCCGCCTGTTTCAGGGGCGCATCATCGAGGAGTACGAAAAGATGGTGCCCGAGTTCGACGTCACCGTGATCGACGCCACGCTGGCCATCGAAAAGCAACAGGTGCAGATGCGGCAGATCGTCAAAGCGCGGCTCGCCCAGGCGCGGAGATTGAGGGTGGCGCCGTGAGAGAAACCTACGGATCGGTGCTGCCGGGCATGGACCGGGCGGAGCTGCCGGGCAAGATCATCGTGATTGAGGGCACCGACGGCGTGGGCCGGTCCACCCAGATTGCGCTGCTCAAACCCTGGCTCGAGCAGCAGGGGCGCGCCGTGGTGGACACGGGCATCACGCGCTCCGAGCTGGCCGGCCGGGGCATCAAGCAGGCCAAGGAAGGGCACACGCTGGGCCGCATCACCCTCACCTTGTTCTACGCCACCGACTTCGCCGACCGCCTGGAACGCGAGATCGTGCCGGCGCTGCGCGCGGGCTTCGTGGTGCTCACCGACCGCTATATTTATTCCCTCATGGCCCGCGCCCTGATGCGCGAGCTCGACCCGGTCTGGGTGCGCAATCTGTACAGCTTCGCCCTGAAGCCCGATGCCGTCTTCTACCTGCGGATCGGCGTGGAGGACCTCATCCCGAGGGTGGTGTTTTCCACCGGATTCGACTACTGGGAGAGCGGCATGGATCTGCACCCCAGCGAGGATATGTACGAGAGCTTCCGCAAGTACCAGACCGGCCTGCTCTCCCAGTTCGAAAACCTGGCGGAGGAATACAACTTCAAGGTGATCGACGCCACCCTCGATATCCGCACCATTTTCGAGCGCTTGAAGGAAGGCATCAGCGACGTGGTGGATGGGAATGCGGAGCCGCTCCTCGCGGGGGCGCGTTCAAGGATAGAACCCGAAGCGGCCGCCCTCCCCTCCGGCCTGAAGGCGGGCGACGCCGCGGGCCACGACGCCGGTGAGATCGAGGAGCCCGTTCAGCCGGCCGTCAAGGTGCGCGAATCCGTCCGCTGAGCCACCCATTCCGCCGTCCGCCGGTACTCCGGGGATTTGAAAGTCCCGCGCAGAAATCGCTCGCAGGCACGGGTTTTCGCGCGCCGCAGGCTCAGCACCAGTTTTTCAACCTCGATGGCGAGCGGCAACTGTTCCTTGAGAAAATCGCGGCGCGCCACCATCTCGAGCAGCGTCCCGCCCAGCACCTCGTAGTCGTGCCAATCGCCGAGTCTGGCCTGGAGCACGCGGAGCCAGCTCAGCGCCTCAGCGCTCCCGGCAACGTCCAGCGCAGCGGCCACCTCGATGAAATAGCGCAGCCGCTTGGCGCTGATGCGGAGGGCGTGCAGCGCGCCGCGCTCGCGCCGCGACTCGGCGGCCCGGGCCTCGAAGTCTTGCCACAGCCCGGCCAGACCCTCGGCGAAGCGGGCGGCCAGCTCCTTCGAGGCCGCCGATGCAGGCTCCACGGCGCCGCGGTCGTCGGGGAAAGCGATTACGCGGGGAGGCTCGGTCGGCGGCGGGTCGGCGGTCGGGGGCTGGCCGGCCACTTCCTGGCGGAGGCGCACGTAGAGATCCCCCAGGTTGAGCCGGGTAAGTTTACGGTAAGCGCGCTCGGCCGTCTTGCGGCGCGACTTAAGAACATAATCGCGCCCCGTCTGCCAGGCTTCGCGGTGGGCGGTGCGCTTGCGCGCGAGCGCCCGCTCAATGCGGCCCGCCAGCACGTCGAGGTTGCGAAGCTCACCCAGCACCTGGCGCGCCTTCCTAAGCCGCCGCCGCAGCTTCCGGACCTCTCCCGGGCGCGGCGCAGCGTAAAGAAAGTCGAGCAGAGCTTGCAGCCGGCGGCTGGCGACGCGCAAATCGTGCACGGGGCGCGGCGATTCGTCGCGCAGCACTTTGGGCTCGAGTGCCACCACGCGATCGAGCTGGCGCAGAGCGAGCTTGCGGACTCGAATCCACACGTCGGGCCGCTCGAGCTCGACGAACGTCGAATTTTGGTGAGCTCCGGGTTGATGCGCCGCCGCCGCGGCAGGGTCCTGCGACCCCGCCGCCGGGGAGTCGGCGCGGGCGCCGGGGGGCGCTTCGGTATCGATCAGCTTCGCCATGAGGAGAACCTATTCTAACCCCGGGGTCAAGGTTCGGGCGAGCTTCGGGCCTCGCGCCCTCTGGAAACTCTGCCCGGCTTCCCGTATGCTGGGAGAACCTCGTCGGACGGTGCGGCCGGATTCGAGCGGCAAAAAGTGCCGCCCGCCGGTGTCCGGAGCGGCGCGCGCGTCATCTAAGGTATGAGCGAAACTTCGCCACGGACGGTCGAGCAGAGTGAGTCGGCGCTGGTGACGGCTGCCAAGGCGGGCAGCTACGACGCCTTCGAGCAGCTCGTGAACCGTTACGAGCACAAGATCTACCGGCTGGGGCTGAACATCACCGGCAACCCCGAAGACGCCGAGGACGTGCTGCAGGAAGCGTTCCTCAAGGCCTTCGAGAATCTGCCGAAGTTCCGTGAGGACTCGCGCTTTTACACGTGGATTGTACGCATCGCCGTCAACCAGGCCTTGATGAAGCTGCGCAAGCGCCGCTCCGACAAACTGGTGTCGCTGGACGACCCTATCGAGGAAGACGGCGAAGTGATCCCGCGCGATTTCGCGGACTGGGCACCGAATCCCGAGCAGTTGTTGGGGCGCACCGAGACGCGCGAAGTGCTGGAGAAAGCGATCCAAGATCTCCCCCCGTCCTTCCGCACCGTCTTTATGCTGCGGGACGTTGACGGCCTGTCCACCGAGGAGACGGCCGAAGTCCTGGGTCTGACGATCAGCGCGGTCAAGGCCCGCCTTTTCCGTGCCCGCCTGCGCCTGCGCGAGGAGTTGAGCAAGGTTTTCAAGCGAGGGTAGATTTTGGACTGCCAGCAAGTCTTTCGCGAAATTTCGAATTTTCTCGACGGAGACCTCGATCCGGAGTTGAAACGTGCCATCGAAGCGCACGCCTGTGGCTGCCATCACTGCGAGGTAGTGGTGGACACCACCCGGAAAACGATCGAGCTCTACTGCGACGGGCGCCTCTTCGCGTTGCCGCTCAGGGTCCGCGAGCGCCTGCACGCCACCCTGCGGCAAAAGTGCCACCAGAAGCTGAGTTAGGGCGGCGCGGCAGCGTGGAATCCCACCGGGCCGCGGCGCGGCCGAGGGGCGCCGCAACCTCGCTCCTGAAGCCCATAACTCCCAACGGGCTCCGCCTGCCGGTCGTCCCGCCTTCGCTCCACTGGGCTATAATTTTCTCAGGAGCGTATAAACCATGCGAGAACCCGTCATCGTGTCGGCTGTACGCACGCCCATCGGCAAATTTCTGGGATCGCTTACGCCCTTATCGGCCGTCGATTTGGGCGCCTGCGTCGTGGCGGAGGCCGTAAAACGCGCTGGAATTGAGCCCGAGCAAGTGGACGAGATCATCATGGGCAACGTGATCTCGGCAGGCCTCGGCCAGAACCCGGCCCGGCAGGCGGGCCTCAAGGGCGGCCTCGACCATCGCGTGGCCGCTATGACCATCAACAAGGTCTGCGGCTCCGGGCTGAAGGCGGTGGGCCTGGCGGCGCAGGGCATCCAGACCGGCGATGTGGAGGTGGTGGTGGCGGGCGGCATGGAATCGATGAGCAACGCGCCTTACCTCCTGCCGCAGCTTCGCCAGGGCTACCGGCTGGGGCACGCCAAGGCGCTCGATTCCATGATCCAGGACGGGCTCTGGGACGCTTACAACGACTTCCACATGGGTATGACGGGTGAACTGGTGGCCGAGAAGTATAAGATCTCGCGTGAGCGCCAGGACGCCTACGCGGTGGAGAGCCACCGGCGCGCCCTGGACGCCATCAAGAGCTGCCGATTCAGCCAGGAAATCGTTTCTGTGCCTATTCGCCAAAAGAAGGGCGACCCGGTGATGTTCTCCACCGACGAGTCGCCGCGCGCCGATACCACTCTCGAAGCGCTGGCCAGGCTGAAGCCTGCGTTCAAGCCGGACGGCACCGTGACGGCCGGAAACGCCCCGGGCACCAACGACGGCGCCGCAGCACTCGTCGTGACCTCCGCCGAGCGCGCCCGGGTGTGGGGCCGCAAGCCCATGGCCCGCATCGTGGGCCAAGCCGTGAGCGGAGTAGAGCCCAAATGGGTGATGATGGCGCCCGTCGAGGCTGTGCGCAAGCTGTTGTCGAAGCTCAACTGGAAGCTCGCCGACGTCGATCTGGTGGAGTTGAATGAAGCCTTCGCCGTCCAGGCACTGGCTGTGATCCAGGAGCTCGGCCTCGATCCCGACAAGACGAACGTCAACGGCGGCGCGGTGGCGCTCGGGCATCCCATCGGGGCGTCCGGCGCACGCGTGTTGGTCACGCTGCTGCACGAAATGGCCCGCCGGAAAGCCCGGCGCGGCCTCGCCGCCCTGTGCCTCGGCGGCGGCAACGCGGTGGCGCTGGCCGTCGAGAGAAATTGATTCATTGAGGGATTGATTCATTGACTCAATCCCTCAATGGCTCACTGGCCCAATGACCCAATCGCTCAATCGTTCAATCCAAACCGTGGGCGTGGTCGGCGCTGGCGCCATGGGGCACGGCATCGCCCAGGTGCTGCTGCGGCACGGTTACGGCGTGGCGCTGGCGGACGCTTCAGCGGTGTTTCTCGCCAAGGGTAAGGATCGCATTGAGGCGGGTCTGACTCGCGACGTGGAGAAGGCCCGACTCAGCGCCGAGGAGCGAGATCGGGCGTTGGCGCGGCTGACCGCTTCGACTTCACTGGTACCCGCCGCGGCCGCGGATTTCGTCATCGAAGCCGTCGTGGAGCAGTTCGGGGCCAAGGCGGGGGTACTTCGAGAACTCGACGCGAACGCCCGGCCGGAAGTGATTCTGGCCAGCAACACTTCATCCATCTCCATCACGCGCCTCGCGGCCGTCACGCGCCGGCCGGCGCAATTCCTCGGGATGCACTTCTTCAATCCCGTGCCCGTGATGAAGTTGGTGGAGATGGTTCCCGGCCTCGAGACATCTCCGGCAACGCTGGAGGCAGCCGAGAAGCTGGCGACTTCACTCGCCAAGACGCCGGTGCGCGTGAACGACTTTCCCGGGTTTGTCTCCAACCGCGTGCTGATGCCGATGATCAACGAGGCTGTCTACGCGGTGATGGAAGGCGTGGCGGAACCCCAGGCGCTCGACGCTGTGATGAAGCTGGGCATGAACCACCCCATGGGACCGCTGGAGCTTGCCGATTTCATTGGGCTCGACGTCTGCCTGGACATCATGAAAGTGCTCTACGAAGGCTTCCACGACTCCAAGTACCGGCCCTGCCCGCTGCTCGAAAAGATGGTGGCTGCCGGGCGGCTCGGCCGCAAGACGGGACGCGGCTTCTACGACTACGCGGGCGGCGGCCGGTAGGGAGCCATTCCCGGCACTCGTTCAATCTGCTCCAGCCTGCCTTCGGTTGCTCAGGCCGCCGCTGGCGCCGTTCCCGCTGCGGCCCGTTCTCCACGATCGGCTTGTCCTACTCGACTCGGCGCATTTTCATGTGGAACGCCGGCCCCTGCCTGACGGTGTAGTCCGAAGGAACCTGGAACAGGGTCGCGTCCGGCTCCTGGCGGTTGATGTTGGTGAGCTGGCGGATGGTGGTGCCGAAGCGCGGATCCGTGCGCTTGCTGTAAACCGTCTCCTGTAGTTCGGGCGAGTACCAGCGTTCGGAAACGATCACAATGGGATTCTGGTTGCCCATCGTGCCGGCCGGAATGGTCTCGGTGGTGCGAGTTCCCTGGGCGGAGACGCCTGCCATCATCTGAGTGCCGAGCGATTCAGTGGTCTTTTGAGCCGCTGGTGGGCCGAATTCCACGTTACCCGAGCCGTCGACGCCGCGCTCTTTCCACTTCGGCATGGCGTTCGGCCCCACGCCGTGGTGCTCGTGAAACGGCAACTTGACCACAGTCTTGTCGGTCAAGTCCAGCAGATAGCTGGCGCCGGCCACCGGGTCCGTAATGTTCACAATCTGGCGGGGCGGGCCGGCAGACGACCACGGGCCGATCTGCGAGAGCCCTGAGTCGCGGCGCGTTCGTCCCGAACTGTCGCGGTACACCGTTGCGGTTTCGCTATGGTTGATCTGATTGCCGTCCGCGAGAACCTGAGTGGTCTGAGTGGTGACGGTGGCCGAGAAAGGCGCGCCCGTCACCGGCTTCACCTCGCCGGACATCGGTCCGCCGCGGACGAAGAAAAATTTGCCTTCGGGGGGTGGAGGCGGCGCGCCCCCGTCGGGTTCCTGCGCCCAACCGGCGGCGGCGCCTGCCAGCAGGGCGAGCGTCAGACTGAGAACGGGAAGGATTCTTGCTTTCATTGTTTGGCTCCTTTGGGTTTGAACGATGTCGTTTCGAAGGACTGCACGAGTTCGGCCGGTACCGGCCCGGAAACAAAGCGAATCGCCCGGGCCACGCCATCCTCGCCGATCACCACATCTGCGGTGAGCGGCTCGGAGGGATTGTCCTCGCTGACCGGCAAACCCAGGAGGCCGAGGGCCGACTCCGAGAGGCGGATGCGGACCACCTCACCGGCGCCGAGAGGTGTTTCGTCATGGGCGAAGGGCAGCGCGACGAATTCGGACAACTCGTCATAATTGGCGAGTTCGGCGGACGGGGCGTTCGCTCGCACGCTGCGGCGGGCGTGAGTCCGGGCCGCCGCCTTCGAACCCAACACGTCTGCTGTAGATGCGGGTTTTGACGGGATGGAGCCTGCCAGCGCACCAAGGACTGCGGCCTGAGCCGGCTTCGCTCGAGGCCCACCGGAGGCCCGCCGCCACAACATTCCAACGCCCACCGCCAAAGCGGCGGCGGCGGCGGCGGTGATCCACCAGGCAGCTCGGCTCCTCCGCATCCGGATGGGCGACTGGGCGCGGAAAGCGCGCACCAAGTCGGCCTCGAGGCGAACGGAAGGTTGCAAGTGATTATCTGCGCCGGCCAGCGCCCGTAGCGCGTCCGAAAGTTCACGCAGGCGGTGGAGCTCGCGGGCGCATCGGGTGCACGTCTGGGCGTGGGCGATGGCGGTGTCGTAGGCCGCCTCCTCCAGGCAGTTCGGGCGGTCGAGGTCCTGGACGATTTGCCGAAACGACGAGCAGTTCATCGGCTTCCTTCGCTTTCCCTGGGCGACGTAGACGCGAGTTCGAGGGGATGGGCTCCGGCGCGGCGCAACTTGTCCAGCAGCAGCTCGCGCGCGCGGTGCAGGCGGGAGCGAACCGTGCCCTTGGGGCATCCGAGCGCGGCGGCCGCCTGCTCATACGTCATCTCGTGCAGATCGCAAAGCACCACCGTCTCCCGGTAGGTTGGCGGAAGGCTCAGCACCGCTCGCCGCACCCGGCGGACGGTCTCCGCGGTGGCGAGATCGGCCAGCACTTCAGACGAAACCGCGGGCTCCGCGTGGCCGTTCCCGCCTTCCGTCGCCGGGTCCGGCAACCCCACGTAGAGATTCTCGCCGGCCGTGTGGCGCAGGACGTGATTTCTGCAGACGCCGTAGAGAAAAGAACGCGGGGCTCCCCGGGCCGGATCGAATGAGTTGGCTGCCCGCGCGAGTGTCATGAAGGTTTCCTGAACGATCTCTTCGGCGAAGCCCGGGTTGCCCGTCATTTGAAGGGCGAACCGGAAAAGCGGACCCTGCCAGCGGCGGTACAAGGTGACGAAAGCCTGCTCGTCACCTTCGGTCACGCCCAGCAGCAGATCGGCGTCCGAGGCCTGGTCTTCGAGTCTCATCTCTGGATTCGACGATCTGTGCCCGCTCCCGTTACGTATTCAAGGAAGAGC
>DATJAQ010000273.1:0-5385 GCA_035516075.1 Terriglobia bacterium
CAAGAAGGGCCGAGTTGAATAATCGCAGAGTTGATGACCGTATGGTAATATACGCCGCAGACAGAAGCCTGTCAAGCGCTTTCGTGCCCTGCTCGCTGTAGCGCCCGGGCACGCCGGCTCCGTGGGCCCCTAACCCACGCCCAACAGGGTCGTTCTGAGCCGGTTCGCCGTTCCGCTGCGAACGGCCCTGAGCGAAGCGATGGGGCTCAGGGTAAACTGCGCGAAGAAGCCCGGTATTTCAGAACGTCCCGGCAAAGACACTGCGGGGATGCTTCGCTGCGCTCAGCATGACAGTCTGCGAGATTGTGTTCGTGATTCAGGAGGTACTTCCGAGCGGAGGGCAGATGTCGCAGTATTGCCGACCCAGAGCGAACGGCTCTTCATTTGGGCGTCCGGACCCCCGGGACCAAGCGCCCTCGCCCGGCCAGTGGTAATAAACAGCCCGATTTGCACGCCATCAGCCGCCGTGGGACGACGGTGGCAGACGAATTCATGTTGATGTCGGCCTCACCCCCGGGAGAATCTGGGCTACTCCTGGCGCAAAGCCACCATGGGGTCCACTTCCGTTGCGCGGCGGGCGGGAATGTAACACGCCAGAAGTGCCACAACTGTAAGGATCAACGAGACTGCGACGAAGGTCACCGGGTCGGTGGGTTTGACGCCGTATAGCAGGCTCGACAGAAAGCGCGTCAGCGCCAGCGCACCCGTGATTCCAATCGCCACTCCGATCACGACCAGCTTGAGCCCTTGCGTCACTACGAGCTCCAAAACATCTTTCCTTTGAGCCCCGAGCGCCATGCGAATCCCGAATTCACGCCTTCTGCGCGCGACCAGATACGCCGTCACGCCGTAAATGCCGGTCACCGCGAGAATGAGCGCGAGGACGGCGAAAAGTCCGAGCAGGACTGTTTCGAAGTTTGTCTCGCGCATGTGGTCGCCGACGACTTGCTGCATCGCGCGCGGGTGATCAACGGCCAGGCTGCCATCGAGCGTGGCAACGTCATGACGGATGTCGCCCAGCACACTGAGCGGAGCAACACTGGTGCGAACCGCCAGATAGCTCGCGCCTAGATAATCCAGGGCCGCGGTGAGCGGGAAATAGGCTTCGGGGGTCGCCCCCTTCGTGATAGCCCACTCCTTCACGTCGCCCACGACGCCGATCACTTCGTTGCCGACAGGGCCTGTTTCAAAAACCTTGCCGATGGGGTTATCGTGTGGCCAGAAGGTTTGCGCCATCGAACGACTGATGACGGCGGGGAGAACGAGGCCGGACGGGAGACCCTTGAAGCCGGCGTGTGAAGCGAAGGCGGCCCAGAGCTTGGCCCCAGTTTCGGCGGCCTGCTGCATATCCTCCGCCGTGAAGTCGTGCCCCCGGAGAAACGGCGTGCCGTAGGTTTGAAAGTAATCCTGGGTAATGTAGTTCCATTCGACAAGCTGCTTTGCGAACGCCGGGTTGTTATTGCCCGGCACCGTGATATAGCCGTTGCTTCCGCCTTCCAGAGGAATCTCGGATGATAGGGCGGCGAAGCTGACGCCCGGCGTGTGTCGGACTTTGGTGAGCAGGCTGTCGAGGAATGCGCTGCGTTGCTCGGCGTTGGCGTATCGCTCGGCGGGCAGCGAGAGCCCCATCGTGAGCAGTCCCTCACGCGCGACGCCGATGTCGGCGTCGCGCATTCGAGCGAAGGTGCGCAGCAATAGACCCGCGCCCACGAGCAGCGCCAGCGAGACGGCGATCTCACCCACAACCAGGGCGTCACGAAGCGCTTGCCGGCCGCCGGAGGAGCCAAGAACGGCTTTCGAGGCTGGCTTCAACTCTTCGGCCAAGTGCATGTCTGAGGCTTGGAGCGCCGGGGCCAGTCCGAACAGGATGCCGACCAATACGCTGACGGCAAAGGCGAAAAGCAGGACGCGGAAATCCACCGCGATGGGGTGAAGACGGGGAATAGGCAACGACGGCGCGCTTTGCACGTACCGAGTAATCCCGTAAGCCTCCGCCAGAGCGGCGGCGCCGCCTGCGAGCGCCAGCAACACGCTTTCCGTGAGAAGCTGTCTCGCGAGGCGCCAACGATTGGCTCCAAGAGCTGCGCGGAGGGCCATTTCATGGCTTCGGCTCGTGGCGCGCGCCAGCAGCAGCCCGGCGATATTGGCGCAGGCGATGAGCAGGACAAACGCCACGGCGGCGAGCAAAATCAGAAGCTCACCCCGCGAGCCGCTCCTTAGATCTTCCTGTAGCGGGGTCACGACGGCTTTCACCCCGGCATCGTCGTGAGGATAGAGTTTGCCAAGCCGCTCCTCGATGGCGGTGAGATCGGCGCTCGCCTGGGAGGCTGTAACACCGGGTTTGAGCCGCGCGAAGGCCTGCCACCGATGAGCCCCGCGTGGAGCCAGGTTCTTGGCGGACATGTCGAGCGGTTTCCAGACCTGGACGTTGAAGCCGAGCGTAAACCATCGGGGCATCACGCCCACCACGGCGTAGGATTGCCCGTCGAGCTCGATGTTCTTGCCCATCGTGTCGCGCTGGCCGCCGAATTGCTGCTGCCAAACCGAATAACTCAGCACGGCGACGCGGTTACGGCCGGCAACGTCTTCACCCTCTGCGAAGGTGCGGCCGAGCAACGGCTGAACACCGACCGCGGAGAAAAAGTTCGCTTGCACCTGCAAGACCGTCGCCGGCGCGGCTTCGCCCGTGAGGCTTAGGTTCGCCTGGCTAGGCCAACCATAGAGGCTGGTGGCGGCGAGCGTGTGATTCTGCGCCTGCCAATCGAGATAGTCCGGTCCCGTGAGAGGATATTTCCCTGGTGCGCTCTCCGTCTCCTGAAGCTCAACCAGGCGGCCGGGATCGTGGAACGGCAGCGGCTCGAGCAGGACTGCGTTGACAATGCTGAACATTGCCGTGTTGGCACCGATGCCGAGGGAAAGCACGAGAATGGCCACGGAGCTGAAGCCCGCATTGCGACACGATTGGCGGAGCCCGTAGCGAATGTCCTGCCAGAGGCCCGCGAGTAAGTTGTGCGCCCCGTTGCCTCCGAACAGTATCGGCTCTTGCGGCGTTTCTTGCTCCACCTTGCGCAGCCCTCTTGCGAGTAGGTCCTCATCCTCCAGTTCTTCGATCGCCACCCGGCGGGCTTCGTCTTCCGCAGTGCCGCCAGCGACCAACTCCCGGTATCGGTCGTCTAGGTGTTGCGCCAACTCCTCAGTAATCTCAGCTTCGCGGGTCGGGGCCAGTTTCAACCTTTCCAGCCGTCTGGTGATCTCCCCTTTCCAATCAGGCATGTTCAACCTCCGTGATGCGCCCTGTAATGCGATCGACAGCCTCGACGAACACCCGCCAGCCGCGCCGATGGGACGCCAGCACCTCGCGTCCGGGCGCGGTGAGGCGGTAGTAGCGGCGCCGGCGCTGCCCGGGCTTCTCCACCCAGCGGCCCTGAATCCAGCCGCGCTTCTCGAGGCGATAGAGCAGCGGGTAGAGCGAGGCCACGTGAAAGCTCAAAGCGCCCGCCGAGCGCTGTTCGATGAGCTTGCTGATGTCGTAGCCGTGGCGCGGACGGGCCTCCACGAGCGAGAGAATCAGCAGCTCGGCGCTGCCTTTCTTGAGCTCGCGGTCGAACAGTCTGGAGTCCATATATGACATAGCCATATATTGGAAAGCCCCAGCTCATAAGTCAAGCGCAAATTGGGCGGGGCGGGCGGCGGGCGGTGGAGTAGGAAAGAGCCCCGCGCCGGGACGCCGCCGGCGAGCGGCTTCCCAGTGTTCACTCCCAAAAAGGTCTTTCCCGACGGGTCCACAAGTGATATTCGTTTGTCTGGCTGACGCCCGCCCGGAAGGCGGAGCCTGAATGCGGAGGCGATGTTCATGAGATTCCGATGGGTCGCGGGGGCGCTCCTCATGTTCGCGGTGTCGGGGGAGGCTCACGCCCAGTTGGGCATATTTTCGAAAGAGCAACGCATCGACCTGACCCGCGGGTGGACGGGCGACCGCTTTGCCGATGGCCGCCCGAAGGTCTCCGAGGCCGTGCTGGAAGAACTGAAAACGGTGGATGCCGAAGAGGCCTGGGGCGTGCTCGTGAGCGCGGGGTACCCCAATCAATTCGAGGGCGGCTGGAAAGTGATCAACCCCGGCGAGCGCATGGTGGGGCGCGTGGTGACCGCGGTGTTCATGCCCCTTCGCCCCGACGTCAACGCCGCCATCAACGAGCACGGCCAACAAGAGGGCCGGGTGGGGGCGCAGAATTCCTGGGTGATTGATACGCTCCAGCCCAACGACGTCCTGGTGGTGGACCTGTTCGGGAAAATCCAGGACGGCACGTTTGCCGGCGACAACCTGGGCACCGCCATCTACACCAAGAGCCACAACGGCCTGGTGGTGGATGGCTCGGTGCGCGATGTCACCGGCCTGTCGGAGATCAAGGGGTTTCAGGTCTTCGTGCGCGACTTCGACCCGTCGGCGCTGCGCAACGTCATGCTGATGGGCATGAATGTCCCGATTCGCATCGGGCATGCCACCGTGATGCCGGGCGACGTCGCCGTGAGCGACGCGGAGGGCATCACCTTCATCCCGCCCCAGCTCGCAGAGCAAGTAGTGGCGAGCGCGCAGATGACCCACCTGGTGGACGAGTGGGGCCACCAGATGCTGCGCGAAGGGAAATACACACCCGGCCAAATCGACAAGAAATGGACGAAGCCCATGATGGAGGAATTCAACCAGTGGCTGGAGAGGAAGGGGTCGAAACTGAGGATGAAGGACGACTAGCCCGCGTGGGGAACGAAAAAGTACAAGGAGGCCGCATGGATCGACGTAACGTCCTGAAGACTTCAGCCGCCGCACTGGGCGGCGCCTTCCTTGGGGATGAGGGCGCGGGATTCGCCTTGCAGAACGCCGATACCAACTCCAGCCCCTCTCAGCTCAAGATCACGGACCTGCGCGTGGCGGTGGTGGCCAAGGCCCCGATGACCTGCCCCCTCATCCGCATCGACACCAATCAGGGCGTCTACGGGTTGGGGGAAGTCCGCGACGGCGCGAGCCCCACTTACGCGCTGATGCTCAAGAGCCGCATCCTGGGCGAGAACCCCTGCAATGTGGACCGTCTGTTCCGTAAGCTCAAGCAATTCGGCGGGCCCGCGCGCCAGGCGGGCGGCGTCTGCGCCATTGAGATGGCGCTGTGGGACATCGCCGGCAAGGTCTACAACGTGCCCGTCCACGTGATGCTGGGCGGAAAGCTTCGCGACCGGATTCGCGTCTACGCCGACACCACCGAGTCCAAGGATCCCAAGGTCTACGCGCAAAGGATGCGCGAACGCAAGGAGGCGATGGGCCTCACCTGGCTCAAAATGGACCTGGGCGTTGAAATGGTCGCCGACCGGCCCGGCACCGTCACCCTGCGCTCC
>DATJAQ010000274.1:0-11203 GCA_035516075.1 Terriglobia bacterium
AACCCATTCACCCAGGAGGTGGGAATTCCAAAGAGTGCGTCGGCCACACCGTTGCCGAAGTTGCACGTGGTGGGCGGGCAGGCTTGAAGGAGGCCCTGCTGCGCGTCCGGGGGCAGGGCGGCAAAAACGGCGCCTCCGGTCACCTGCCCGCTGAAGCTGTAGTTGCCGCGCGCCTGAATGTCCTCGTAGAAATTCCCGCGCTTGATCTGGCGAAATTGCAGCCCGTAATCCAGCGAATGGTTGCCGTGAACCTGACTGAGGGTATCGCCGTACTCGAATGTATTCACGGCGCCGGCCTGCGGGAAGCTGGTGTCGGACCCGAACCCATCGAATCCGGAAAAACCCAGATTGGGAACTCCGATGTCGCGCGCGGCTGAGAGCAGGTTCTTGAGACCGAGTTGGGCCGAAATGGGGTTGCCCTGGTCCTGCGTGGTCCAGCGGTATTGCCACCGGTTGTAGTCCACCTTGGCTTCGTTCACCAGGGTGGGGGAAAAGATGTGGCTCCAGTCAATCCCGGTGGCGATGAACCAGTCGTCCCGGTAGGTGCCGTAGCCGGGGATGCCGGTGGGCAGTCCGGAGGGCGCAAACTCCGCGTCGGTAGTGAGGTTAAACCGGTAAAAGGCGGTGTCGTTCGCGCCCCAGCGGTGATCGAAGCGGCCCACGTAGTTGTTGGTGTAAACCTTGCGCCTGACGACTTCGGTGAAGTTTTCGGGGCCGGAGATGTTGGGCTTGGGGTAGAGGTTCACCAGGCCCTCGCCCACGGGGTCAAGGGTTCCGGTGGGAAACGAGGACGCCAGGGTCCGGACGTCGTTGTTCGGTACGGTCAGGGGCGCGGCCGGATTGAACAGGACCAGGGGGTCGAGCAGCAGGGTACCGCTCGCGGTGAGGGGATTGTAGTCCGCGGAGAAATCGCCGCTGCGCTCGGCCAGGCTCGGCACGTGGGCGCGGCTGAAGAAAGAGTGCAGGTCGCGCAGACCCTCATAGTTCACGAAGAAAAAGGTCTTGTCGTGGCCGTCGTACACGTGAGGAATGGAGAGCGGACCGCCCACGCTGGCCCCAAACTGGTTGCGCTGAAAGCCCGGTACGGTGGGTTCGAAATAATTGCGCGCGTCCAGGGCGCTGTTGCGCAGGTATTCGTACAGCGTTCCGTGGTAGTGGTTGGTGCCCGACTTGGTGACGATGTTCACTTGCGCGCCGGCGGAGTTGCCGAACTTGGCGTCGTAGACGCCCGTCTCCAACCGGAACTCCTGGATGGAATCGAGCGGCGGCGTGGCGGAGTAGGTCCCCACGGCAATCGAGGTGTCGCTCATGCCGTCGAGCAGAAACGTGTTCATGGTCTCGCGCAGGCCATTGACGTTGATGGAGCCGCCGCGGTTGTCGTTCAACTCCGAGCCCTGCGTTCCCGGCACCACGCCGGGCGTGAAGAGGGTGGCTTCGAGAAAGTGGCGGCCATTGAAGGGAAGCTGCTGCACCTTGGCTTGCTCGATGGTGGTGCCCACGGAATAGGTCTGGGTATCGAGCAACGGCGCCGAGGCCTCCACCTGCACCATGGTGCTGGCCGCGCCCACTTTGAGCTGGATGTCAACCTTCGCCTGCTGGTTGACCGTCAGGGTGAGGGGGCCTTCGCTGAACTCGCTGAAGCCCTGCTTGATGGCCGTGATCGTGTAGCGGCCGGGCGGCAGCAGGGGCAGCGTGTAGGACCCGTCGGACGACGTTTCGGCGCTGTAGGAGAAGCCCGTGCCTTGCTCGGTGGCCGTCACCTTGGCCTTCGGCACCACCCCCCCGGAAACATCGGTGACGGTACCTGTGTAGCTGCCCTTGGACTGCTGGCCCCGGGCGGGCGCCACCCCGCAGAGCAGGCACAATCCAACGCCGATCGACACCCCCCAAGTGAAACGCCGCATGGCTCGACCTCCCCTAACGATCATTCCGCCGCGTTTACAGCATCGACCCAGCCGTCGCCAGCCGGCTCACAGCCCTGGGCGGCCGCGGACCGCGCCTCTCCGCGCGAGCCTCCGGCTCGCCCTCATGTTCAAGCTGAAGGCCCGTTGAACCCGATGAAAACATTCCAGTGCAGAGCCGCCCGTTCCTTCCGCAGGTAGCTGAAGGTGTGCCTTCCCCCTTGGACGTTACTCCGCCCATGTGCCGTGGAGTGTACAACGAACGGAGCGAAAGTCAAGCGGGAATCGAGCCCAGCGGCCCTCAACCCCGGGCGCCGGCAGGCGGCTGCGGCGCCGGAATTACCGGCGGCCCAGGTTGAAGCGCACACCGGCCCGGAAGAGGACGGGTGGCCCGAGGTTTGCCGCCGGCGTGAGGGCCACCTCGTAACGCTGTCCGGTGAGATTCTCGCCGGCCGCGAAGAGCTCCACCCCGGGCGCCAGCGGCTCAGACGCCGTGGCGTCGAGAGTAAAGTACGGCGTCAGGCGGAGCGTGTTGAGGTCGTCGTCATAGGCGGCGCTTTCGGCGCGACCCTGAACGCCCAGCGTGAACCGCGCCCACCGGTTCGCGGCCCCGGGATTCGAATACCGCACCTGGAGGGTGGCCTCGTGGCGCGGCACCTCCGGGATGCGCAGACCCACCAGCGCCGTCTCCACCGGGAAGCTCACCACGGTGGCGCCCGTGAACTGGTAGCCGGCGTTCAGGCTCAGCGTTCGCGTCACGGTCTGCGCCAGGTCCAGGCTGATGCCGCGCGAGCGCGTGCGGCCCAGGTTCTGGCGCTGGCGCGTGGTGAGGCTGGGCGTCGTGCTGAGGGTGACGTTCTCGATCGGGCGGGTGATGTCGGCCCAGAATAGGGTCGCGCGCGCCGTTGTGCCCCGGCCGGACGAGACCCAGGTGGCGCCGGCCTCGGCCCCGGTGAGCCGCTCCGCCTGGAGCTCGTCGTTCGCCAGCGTCAGCACGCTGCCCAACCGGAAGGAACGGTAGAGCTCGTTCAGCGATGGTGCGCGAAACGCCCGGTACACGGAGCCGGTGAGGGACCAGTTCGCGGAAACCCGCCGCAGCACCGACAAGCGGGGACTCAGCGCTTGCTCGGAGCGGTCGGGGAACACAGTGACCGTGGCGGGCCCGGGCTTGGAAAGCGGCTGGGTGACGGAGAGGGCGCGGTAGTTCAGCCAATCGTCGAGGCGCGCGCCCAACGTGACCACCCACTTCGAGCCGAAGCGGAAAATGTCCTCACCGAATACGGCGAAGGTCTGCTGGCGGCCGCCCGCACCCACGGCCGAGGTGGGCTCAAGGCTCCCGCCCGTGAACTTGAAGTCGTTGCTCGCGCCGCGTACGCCGCTGGTTTCAAAACCCGCCACCAGGGTCTGGAAAGACCCTGCGGACCGGGTCCATTGGGCGGAAAAGCCGAGGTCCTGCACTGGCACGCGCTGATCGTCGGTGAGCGTCTCGGTGGCGCGGCCGGCCCCCACCGCATAGAAGTTCTGGTCAAGCCCCTCGGTGCCCGCATAGGCCCGCATGGAGAAGGAGCCGGCGCGGCTCGAGGGCCAATCGGCTCCGGCGGCCAACTGGCGGATGATGGTGTGGTTGCCCTCATTCACTTTCCCGTTTTGCCGAACTTCCCCAAGATAGTCGCCGCGCACAAATACGCGCCCCCGGCCGCTGAGCCCCCGCTCCAGGGTGACGGCGCCGGACCGGTAGTCCACCCCGGCGCGATCGTCGATGGGGCCCCGGATGTCCGAGGGCACCAGGACGTAGCCGTCCGTATGAAAGGCCTCGGTGGAGATCCCGAGCGCCCATCTGCCGAGGGCCAGACTTGAATCCAGCGCAAGGTCCGGGGTTTTTTCGTTGCCGTACGAGAATTCGAGGTCGAGGTGCGATAGGTCCGGGGGCCGCGTGCGCACGTTGATCACGCCGCCCAGGGCGTCCGAGCCGTAAAGGTCCGACGACCCCCCCTCCACCACCTCCACCGAGGCGACCGCCGGGCGCGGCACGCGGTCCCAATACACCCAGCCTCCGAAGGGATCGTTGAGCGGAATGCCGTCTTCGAGCACCAGGGCGCGGCTCGACCCGCTCGCGCCCACGCCGCGCAGCGACACGCCTTGCGAGGTGGGATTCGACGTGCGGCTGCCGGACCGCCGGAAAAGGCTGAAGCCCGGGATCTGGCGCAGGGCGTCGTCGAGCTTGAGCGCGGAGGTGCTGGCGAGATCCTGCGAGGTGAGCACCGAGACGTCGGCTGCCGTTTGATCGAGCCGCGTGGCGGTGCGAGTGGCCGTTACCGTAACGCGCTCCGAGACGGACGCCGGCCGGAGCGTGAAGTCGAGCCGGCCGGCCTCCGGCTCTGGCGCGCTCCAAGCCCCGGTGGCGGCGCCGAAGCCTGGCGCCTCCACCGTCACCGTGCCGGACCTCGCCGCTCGATTCGCAAGCTCGAAGCTGAAGTTCCCTTCCCCATCGGTCCGGGTTTGGGCGCGGAGGGTCCCACTCGTGAGCGTGACTTGGGCGTTCGGAATGGGGGCGCCGCTCGAGTCGCGCACCGTCCCCGCCAGGCGCAGGACTTGGGGCAGCGCGCCGTGGGCGGCGGCGCGCAGGGGCGCGGCCCCGCAGAGCAAGCCCGCGGCCAGCGCCACGGCGGCACCCAGCGTCACGAGTGCGGCGCGCCGGCGAGACATGCAACTCCCGCGCCAGCGCCGCCGAACAGGCTGGGGTTCTAAAAATTGCGCGCTCAAATTCAAAACGCTTTCCCGGAGTCGAGCAGCAGCGTCACCGGCCCGTCGTTCACCAGTTCCACATCCATCATGGCCTGGAACTGTCCCGTTTCCACGGGCACGCCCAAGCCGCGGAGTTGCTCCACGAAGCGCTCGTAAAGGCGCCGCGCAGCGTCCGGCGGCGCGGCAGCGTCGTAGCTGGGACGCCTGCCCTTGCGGCAATCGCCGTAAAGGGTGAATTGCGAAACGCAGAGAATGCCGGCGCCCGGCGATCTCTCTTCAACCCCCAGCTCGGCGAGCGACCGGTTCATGCGGCCATCAGCGTCATTGAAGATGCGCAGGTTGACGATCTTTTCCGCCAGGTACTGCCCCGCTTCCTCCGTATCGTCCTTTGCGATCCCCACCAGCACCACCAGGCCCTTGCCGATGCGGCCCGCGACGGCGCCTCCCACCCGGACTTCCGCCCGGCTCACTCGTTGAACCACCGCGCGCATAGGGTCGGGACAAAACCGTCCGCCACTTTGCCAGTTGAGGCCGCAGCCGGCGAGCCTTTCGCGACCTCAAGCGCACCGCAACAGCTGCCGCCAGGGAAGGCGCATCCCACTCGCCTCTCCCTGCCTGCCCAACACGACCGGCATTGTAGCGGAATGCCGAAAGCTGCGCCAGGGGCTCAGGGGCGGCTCAGGGGCGGCGCCCGTCGGATCACAAGCCCCGCGCCGGGCGGGCCGGAAACTGTTGCGAGCTAGGCCCGCTCCCGGGTGAGGTAGTAGTGCATGGCCGGGGTGATGATGAGGGAGAGGACCATTGAGATCAGGATGCCGCCGATCACGGCGATGGCCAGCGGCTGGAGCATCTGCGAGCCCGCTCCCAGGGCGAGCGCCAGGGGCAGCATACCCGCCACCGCGGCCAGCGCGGTCATCGCGATGGGCCGCAGCCGGCGGCGCCCCGCCTGCACCATGGCTTCCTCGGCCGGCAGACCGGCGGAGCGGAATTTGTGGTCCGCGTCAAGGAGCAAAATCCCGTTCTTGGCCACAATGCCGATCACCATAATCAATCCCATGAAGGACGAGATGTTGAACGTTGTTCGGGTGAGCAGCAGCGCGAAGAACACGCCGGAGGTGGAGAGCACGGCCGAGGTGAGGATGGCGACGGGCGCGGAGAACTGGCCGAATTCGAACAGGAGCACCAGAAACACCAGCACCAGGGCGAGCAGCAGTACCGTCACCAGGTCGCGAAACGACTTTTGTTGCTCCTTGTACGTGCCGCCGTACTCCACGCGGATTGAGGAGGGCAGGTTCAGGCCGGCCACGGTCTTCTGGACGGCTGCCACTCCGGTGCCGAGGTCGGTGCCCTCCAGGCGCGCCGTTACCGACACTTCGCGCTGCAGGTTGTCGCGGGTGATTTCGGTCTGGCCCGGCAGTTCGGTGACGGTGGCGAGCGACCCGAGCGTGGCCGTCCCGCCCGTCGAGCTGACGAGCAGCGTATTGCGCATGGCGTCGAGCGAAGCGCGGTCCGCCGCCGGAAACCGTACCCGCAAGGTGTACGGGCGGTCGTTCACCACCACCGGTGCGGCGGCGGGTTCGCCCTCCAGTATGGCCGCCGCGTCCGTGCTGATCTCCTCCGGCGTGAATCCGGCGCGCGCGGCCGCATCCGGATTAACTTGAAACACCACCGCCGGGCCGCTCATGGTGTTTTGAATGCCGTCGGCAATGTCCACCACCGGCTTTTTGCCGCCGATCTGGATCTTCCCGATGGCGTCGGCTACCTGCGGGGCCCAGAGGTCAAGCAGGGCCGCGTCGGGCGAGAACAGTTTGATCTGGATGGGCTGCGGGGCGCCGGTCAGGTCGCCGATCATATCCTGCAAAACCTGGGTGAAGTCCACATCGCACTCGGGCTCAGCCTGGGTCACCTGGGCGCGAATTTCGCTGATGATCTCGTCGATGCCCCGGCGGCGGTTCTGCTTCAGCTTCACCGAGATATCTCCGGTGTTGGCCTCCGTTACGGCGGCGAGGCCCAGTTGCAGCCCGGTGCGGCGCGAAGTGCTCGCAACCTCAGGAACGGCCCGGATGATCCGTTCAAAGTGGTCGAGGACGCGGTTGGTCTCGTCGAGCGAACTGCCGGGCGGCATGACGTAGTCGAGGATGAAACCGCCCTCGTCCATGGCGGGCAGCAGGTCGGTGCCCAAAGACTTGTAGCAGGCGTACGAAACCACCACCAGGGCGGCGCAGGCGGCGCCGAGCCACGCCGGATGCTCCATCGCCCGGCGCACCCAGACCTCGTAGTAGCGAATGATCCGGCCGAAAAAGCCGCGCATGGACGCCTGTTCGGCGGCCATCAGGCGCTGCAGCTCCTCCGCCTCCGCCGCCCGGGCCGCCGCATCGCCGGGAGGATCGTCGAGCATCGCGGCAGTCTCCGCCACCGGCTTCTGCTCGCCCTTCCGGTGGCGCAGGAATACGCGGCTCAGATTCGGCGTCCAGACCAGCGCCAAGCCGAGCGAAGTAAACAGCGAAACCGACATGGTGACGGCCAGGGCGCGGAAGAACACTCCGGTAACGCCCGTAATCGAAATCAAGGGCAGGAACACCACCACCGGCGTCACCGTGGAACCCACCAGCGGGATCGAGATCTCCTTCAAGGCGCTGTGAATGGCTTCGATGTGCCCTTCCCCGGCGTCCCGGTGCAGCACGATATTTTCAACCACCACGATGGCGTCGTCGATCACCAGGCCGACGGCCGCAGCCAGGCCGCCGAGCGTCATCAGGTTAAAGCTCTGCCCGATGACCTTGAGGGCGATAAACGTCACCAGCACCGTCACCGGAATCACCAGGCCGGCCACGAGTGACGTACCCCAGTCGCGCAGAAATAAAACCAGGATGATGGACGCCAGCATCAACCCGATCAGGATGGCATCGCGCACGCTCTGGATCGACTCGGTGACCAGTTCGGACTGGTCATAGAAAGGCGCGATCTGGATTCCGGACGGCAGCGACCGCCGGAGCTGCCCCATTTCGCTGTGCACTTCGTCCGCCACGGCAACGGTGTTGGAGTCCGGCTGACGGAGAACACTGATCAGGACAGCGGGCTTGCCGTTCGCGGTCACAATCGTGTACACCGGCATCACCGAGGGCGCTACGTTCGCGATGTCGCCGATGCGCACCGGAGCGCCGCCCGGCGTCTGCTTCACCACAATTCCGCCGATCTGGTCGGGCGTCCTCACCTGGCCGCTCACCAGACCGAGCAGGAGTTGATGGTTGTGATTGAGCAGGCCCGGGGAGTCGATGAGGTTCGCCCGCTGTACAGCGTTCAGGATGTCGGGCACGGTCACCTGGGTGCGCAGCAGGGCGGCGGGATCGGGCGAAATCTGAAACTCCGGCACCTGCCCGCCCTGCACCAGAATCTCCGAAACACCGTTGAGGCGGTTCAGGCGGGGTTTCATCTCGTAGGTGGCAATTTCCCAGAGGTCCTGTTGCTTCACGCGGTCGGAGGTGAGGCTGTACCCCAGAATCGGGAAGCTGGCAAAGCTGAGGCGGTGCGCACTGACCACCGCGGTGGGAGGGAGCTGGTTTTGGATGCGCGCCAGCGCGGCGTTCACCCGCGCGAGCGTCTCGAACATATTCACGTTCCAGTCAAAGTAAAGGTCCACTTCGGCGGACCCGCGGCTGGTGATGGAAACCACCTCCTGAAGGCCCGGGACGCTGTTCACAGCCTCCTCCACCAGACGTGTGATGGACACTTCCATCTGGTCGATGGGCATCACGCCGTTGTCCACGCCCACGATGATGCGCGGGAAGTTGGTCTGGGGAAATACGGACACTGGAATGGTAAAGGCCAGGTAGACGCCCACCGCGGCCAGGGTAATGATGAGGAAAATGATCGATCTTGAGTGGCGCGTGACGAAATACGACGATTCCGGCTTCACGTCTCGACTCCGCAGGGGCAAGCGCTCAGGAAGGCCTCTGACCGATGGGGCATCCCGGCCTCAGTCTGGGTCAGGCGCCTTGGGCGCAACGATCTGGAGTTTGGTCCCGGCAAACACGTCCGGGTCTTCCTGGGAAAGTTCGTAAGCGCCCTCGGTTACCACGCGATCGCCGGCCGCCAGGCCCCCGGTGATCTGGAGACGGTCGCCTTGACGAATACCCACTTTTACCGGCTTTTGCACGGGTTTGTTGCCGGGGCCCACCTCGATCACCGAGGTCGCGCCGTCGGGGGCCGTCAGCAGGGCTTCGGCCGGGATGAGCAGGGCATCGTTTGCCGTCTCCGCCACGATAGTCACACGCGCGCTGCTGCCCGGGTGAAGGCTCTGCCGCGGATTCGCCGCTTCCACCCACACTTCGACGGTGGTGCTGTTGGGGTCGAGTGCCGGGCTCACCAGAGTGAGTTTGGCCGGCACCGCACCGCTCGCCCCCGTCACCGAAAGGGTGGCGGGATCGCCGACCTTCAGCAGCGCCGCCTGAGACACCGCGAGGTGAGCGCGGGCCACCACGTGGGACAGATCCATCACGGTAAGCAGAGGAGACCCCGGCGTGGCCATCTCGCCCGGGTAGAGCGGGCGGTCCGTCACAGCGCCGTCGATCGGGCTGCGGATTTCGGCGTAGCTCAGTTGCGCCCGCGCGGCTTCGTACCTGCCCTCAGCGGCAGCCAGTTGTCCCTGGGCGGCTTTCAGGGCGTCCTGATTCGCAAAACTCTGGAGTGCCTGGAGGTGCTTTTGGGCGATTTCGTACTGGTTGCGAACCTGCGTCAGGGCCACGCCCGCGTCTTCGAGCTGCTTGCGCGGGATGGCGCCCTGCTTGAACAGCACCTGGTCGCTATCGAAGACTTTCTGCTGGGCGTCGAGCGCTTCCCGGGCGGCCTTGACGTCGAGTTCGGCCTTTTGGAGGCCCTGGGGCACATCCGCGTTGACCGCCGTCCGGTACGCCGCCTGAGCCTGTTCGTAGGCGCCCTGATTCTCGGTAACGGCGGCTGCGAGGTCGCGGCTTTCGAGCTTCGCCAGCAACTGGCCGGCGTGCACCGCCGTGCCGCGCTGCACGTAGAACTCGGTGACGGGCGCGCTGATTTTAGGGACGATGGTGGCCTGGTGAAGCGGGTAGAGAACCGCGTCTGCCGTCACCTCGCGCTCGATCGAGCCCGGCTCGACGGTAGCCACCTGTACCGTCACGGTCGGCGCCGGCTCGCTCACGTCGCTATTCGAACAGCCGGGCCAGCACCATGCGATCGCGGGCAGGATGGTAAGAAGGCGGAGCCAGCACCGCCGGTTTGCCATAGCTTGTGGAGTCACCATGGTTCAAAAGCTTCCGGTCAGCGTTTGCAGGTTCGCCAGAGCCACCCGGCAGCGCGCCTCGCCATCGTCGTAGGCGTTGCGGGCCTGGATCAGCGTAGTCTGCGCGTCAACCACCTCGAGCACCGTGGCCTGTCCCGCCTGGTAGCGCAGCGTGGTGAGGCGCGCGCTTTCAGAGGCGAGGTCCGCGGAGTGGCGCAGCAGGTCCACCTGCGCGCGGCTCACCGCGGCCTCATTGTACGCCGAGTAGAGATTGCTCACCATATTTCGTTGTGCGGCGGTGAGATTCACGCGCGCCTGCTGGCGGCGCCATTCCGCCTGATGGAGCTTGCTGCGCAAGGCGCCCCAGTCCCAGACCGGAATCTGAAGGTTGGCCGTGATGAAATCCCCCAGGTTGTTCTGCACTCCTCCCTTCAGGTCTGCGCTGACGGGGCTGCGGAGCGCGAAGGAGTTCGACTCGATACCGTAGTCCGCCTCGAGGGTCAGGGTGGGCAGAAAGCTGTTGCGGGCGGCGGAAACGTCCAGGCTCGCTTCATGCAGGGCTTCCAGGGCGGCACGAAGATCGGGATTGCCGCGCATTGCCAGACCGCGCGCTTCGTCAAAAGACGGAAGAGCAGGCCCCTGGTCGAGATCGTCGACCACCGTGAAGTTCTCATTCAGAGCGGGAAACAGCAGCACAGCCAGGCCCAAGCGGGTGTTCTCCATCGCCAGCCGCGCCTCTGAGAAGGCCTGTTGCTGCTGCTCGAACTGGATCTCCGCCTTGATCACATCGCTGTGCGCGGCTTCCCCGCCCTTTTCCCGGTCTTCGGCCATGCTCAGGAACTTCCGGGCTTGCTCGAGGCTCTGCTGTGCGGCGGCGTATTTCCGTTGCCCAACCACCAGGGCGTAGTAAGACCGCGTCACGGTGACGTTGAGCCCCCGCCGGGCGATTTCCTGCTTCGCCCCGGCCGCCAGTTCCGCCGCCGAGGCCCGCCGGTAGCCGTTCAAGGTGAAGAGATTGGGCGTCAGGTCCTGACGGAGCACGCCCCACCCTCGATAGACGTGAACGCCGTCGTTGGTCACAAAGCGTCCCGTGGGCAGCACGCTGCCGCCCGTGGTCAGCAACTCCTGAGTCGTGGCGCCGAAGGACGGAAGCAACGACGCCCGGGCCTGCACCTTGTCCTCATGGGCCAGCCGCGCATCGGTGACGACCGAGAGATACTGGGCGTCGTTTTTGCGCGCCCGCTCCAGCGCGTCCTGCAGCGTGAGGGTGAGCGGAGGCCCGGTCTCGGTGGCGCCACCCGGT
>DATJAQ010000275.1:0-30778 GCA_035516075.1 Terriglobia bacterium
TGCATTGCTTCAATTCAGCGTCCACAATCCCTCCCCCATCAGACTTCGGCGCCTGGAGGGATAACCTCAACATCCAGCTGCAAGCTGGGCGAAACCAGGGTTCCGCCCAGCCGGCTCCCCTCCATCCCCCACTCGCCTCAACCGCACCTTTGCTGCCAAACCACGGCGCGATGTCATGGCTTTGCCATCGGGCGGGCTATTGCGCCAAAGTGATTCTGAGATCACGGCTTGACAGGGATTTGGATGAAGCGCGTAAGGGCACGATTAAACCGCAGCCATTACCAACCGCCGAAATACCAGGGGAAAAGGGTTGCTCATTTGATGTACCGTCGCACTCTTCGATGTGCATTCCCAGGGATTGCCAAGGCGGTCGCGGCGCGGGCCCGCCCGCGCCTCATCGAGGTTGACAAGCGGCTGCTTCGAGGCATCCAATACCGCGATCTCCTGCCTCGAGTGCCCGAGGGATCCGGGAGTGCAGCAGATTGTGCGGAGCGAAGACAGCTTTGAGGAAGAACGCGACCCTGGCTATCGGAGCGCAAGCCGCAGCCGCCGTCCTGCTCGTGGGGACTGCGGTGCTCGCGGCCGAGGGCGCCGCCCGGCAGCCTGGTTCGGCAGCGCCCACGTTCTATCGCGACGTGCTGCCCATCCTCCAGAACCACTGCCAGGGCTGCCACCGGCCCCTAGGCATCGCGCCCATGCCCTTCGTCACTTACGGTGAGACGCGGCCGTGGGCTAGCTCGATAGCCTACTGTGTGAAAGCGAAAAAGATGCCGCCCTGGTTCGCCGATCCGCGCTACGGCCGCTTCTCCGGCGACCCGTCGCTTTCACCCGCTGAGATCGCCAGCGTCGGTGCCTGGGCGGCCGCCGGTGCGCCGGCCGGCGACCCGCGCGGCGCCCCGCCGCCCCGGCATTG
Source organism: Terriglobia bacterium (assembly GCA_035516075.1). Lineage (GTDB taxonomy): Bacteria > Acidobacteriota > Terriglobia > UBA7540 > UBA7540 > Gp13-AA77. The sequence goes on from DATJAQ010000275.1 coordinate 914, forward strand.
GGCCGGCGGCTGGAGCATTTCCCAGCCGGACACGATTGTGCAAATGCCGGCCGCCGTGAAACTGCCCGCGCACGGCAACGTGGATTACACCTACGAAATCGTGCCCACCGGTTTCACTCGCGACGCCTGGGTGCGGATGTCGCAGATCCGGCCTTCCAGTCCGCAGCACGTCCACCACGCCGTGGTCTACGTCCGGCCGCCGGATTCGAAGTGGCTGCGCCAGGCGCCCACGGGCGTTCCCTTCACCGCGTCCAGCCTGCCGGACGCCCAGAGCCGCCGCGATGCCGAGTGGACCGACAGCGATATTCTGCTGGTGTACGCGCCGGGCAGCTCGCCGGACCAGTGGCCGGCCGGCATGGCGAAGTTCGTGCCCGCCGGCTCCGACCTCGTCTTTCAGATGCACTACATTACCAACGGACACACGGCCAGCGACCAAACCCGCATCGGACTGGTGTTCGCGAAGCAGCCGCCGGGGGAGCGAGTGCTCACGCTCGAGTTGACAAACGACCGCTTCGTAATTCCGCCCGGCGTTGACGACTACCGCGTGGAGGTGCACGGCACGCTGCCCAACGACTGCACGCTGCTCAGTTTCTTCCCGCACCTGCATCTGCGCGGCAAGCGGTTTGAGTACAACCTCGTTCATCCGGGCGGCAGCATCGAAACGCTGCTGCGGGTGAACTACGACTTTTACTGGCAACTGAGCTATCGGCTTGCCCAACCTCGATTTCTCAAGGCCGGCACCGAATTGCAGGCGGTGGCATGGTTCAACAATTCCCGTAACAATCCCCACAATCCAGACCCCGGCGCGGCCGTGCACTGGGGCGATCAAACGTCCGACGAAATGATGGTCGGCTTCTTCGACGTGGCCGTGCCGGCGAGCATGGACAAGTGGCAATTCTTCGTTCGCCGTCCGCGCACAGTTCCGAAGTGATCCGTTCCTCCTCACCGCCGCACCCGGGCGCACGCGAACGGCCTCGAATTCATGGTCTCCTCTGCCAGTGCTGGCCGCCGTCGGTGGTGATCCACGCGGCGCCATCCGAGGTCTCGATGATCCCCCTCTCAGCGTTGGCGAATCGAATGGCGACAATGTCGCCCGCAGATTCGGCGCCCTCGGAGTCGAGATGAACCGGCGTCCAATGCCCGCCAGAGTCGCTCGAATGGTACAGCGCGCCGCCGCTGCCGCCGGCCCAAACCTGGTCCCCAATCGCGAACACCGCACGGAAGCCCACGTTGCCATCGATGGCGACCACTTGCCAGGTGCGGCCTCCGTCGAGCGAGCGCTCAACGTCGCCGGGCAACGCGCCGCTGGCCGGGGGTACGGGCCCAATCGCCCAGCGAACGGCCGGGCCGGGGGGCGCGACCAGGAAATTAGCGGCCCCTGCCAGGCCGCCCATCACGCCTTGCGTGGGCGCCGGCGAGGCTTGGCGAGCCACCTTCGACTCAGTCACCGCCGCCCGCTGCTGGGGCGCCGCGGGTGCAGCCGGGCGAATCGGCTGGGGCGCGTTGCTGGAATCGGCGACTGCGTTCTTCGCCACCGCTCCAGCCATAGCGGCCGGGGCGTTTCTCTGCTCAAGTACGTCGCGCGCTTTCGCAGCGTCAGAAGGAGCTGGGGGCGGCGGCGCACTCGCAACGATGGGGAGCGCGGCCTGCTCGGCTACAACGCCGCCGAGAGCGCGCGGCGCTGGGTTGCCGGGCGCGCTCTTCGCCGCCTTGGCTGTTCCTCTCAACTGAGATTCCGTCCGTTGAAGCGCACGGTACGATAGCTTCGCCGCCGGCTTGCTCGCGGTGATGGCTTCGTTCCGCGCCTCCAACACAGGCGCAGCCTTCTGCTCCGCGCTCCGCGCGATGCTGCCTGAGGCGGGCAGACGAGAAGTGGAATGAATCCCGGACCGGATTGCAAACTGGAAGATCACTACGGCCGCCAACGCCGCCATGGCTGCCGCCAGCGCGTCCCACCGCAGCACCGACTGCCATCCCGAAACGGTCTGGGCCGGCTCCCGGCGTTCGGCAGCCGCCCCCGCAACGTCACGCGCATCGACCGTGGCGCGTAACGCCAACTGAATCTCGGCGCGACATTCGGCGCAAACGGCAAGATGCTCGAGCACGCGCGAGCGCTCGGCGGCCGTGAGCGACCGCTCCGCAAAGGCCGACAGCAGATTGGCGTCCGGATGCGGCCGGGCGGCGGGCGCGGAACCGCCTGGACTCGTGGGCCCTGGGCCGGCCAGCCGCGCGCGCGCGATCCTGGGGAGTTCTTTCATCAGATTCTATTCTTCACCCGTATTCAGAACGGCGCCGGGTTCCTTTCTTGCATCGTTCGCGCGCAAGTGGCGGCTGACGTCCACCGCCAGATCGCGCACGTCGGCTTCGAGCGCCTCCCGGGCCTGGTCCCGGCTCAGACCGCGGCGCCGCAAGCCCTTGAGAATCCTCTTCGAAAGAGCGCCGGCCATGCGGTCGAGGCGCCGGCTGACGGTGGACTCATGAACGGAGAGCACGGCGCCGATCTCGGCAAGCGTCTGGCCGTCCAGGTAGTAGGATGCCAGCAGAAACCGCTCCTCAGCCGAGAGCGATTCGAGCGCCTCGGCGGTGGCGGCTTCGAGGCGCGGATCGGGCGCCGAAGCCGCCGCGGGCTCCGGGGCCCGAAACTCGCCGCCGGCCTCCACCTGCTCGTCCAGGCTCACCAGGCGGCGCCCGCTGCGCCAGCGGTTGGTGAACTCGTGCGCCAGCACGCTGCGCAGCCATCCTTCGAGCGAGCCGCGCCCGTCGTAGTAGGCGAGCTTGGAGACGCGGCGGCCGGCGCGCTCGTTCAGGCCGTAAAGGTCGGCGTAAACCGAGTCGGCCATCTCACGCGCCGACCCCGCGTCTCCAACCATCGCCAACGCCGCGCCGTAGAGGCCTTCGCGATAGCGGGTGAGGAACTGATTCCAGGCTTTCTCGTTCCCGGCCGCGCACGCGCGCGCCAGGGCAAGCTCGGCCAGACGAAGTCCGCGACAGAATGCCGCCGCGTCGGCTTCACTCGCCTCCCGCGGCAGGTATTTGGCCGCGATGTGACCGAGTATCACCGCGAAGTCTTCGGTGTTCAAGCCGAGGTCGGCCGCGCCCGCCTCGCCGTGCAGCGTTGCCAGGGCCGAAGCGGGCAAGCTAAGGCTCGGCGGATACTCGCCCAGGGGCTCCGTCGCGGAGCGGGTGATGGAATCAGCGGTGCTCATACCTCACGGCGCAACTTGGGGCCGCGAAAACGGTCGAAAAATTAGGATGCAAGAACAAGCGCGAACGCCGTTCTCCACAGCGGAGGCACTGAACCAGCCTCCGGCCAAATTCAATGGAGGTCCTACGATGTCGCGCATCGCCAAGCTTGCTCTGCTCACCCTCGTGCTCGGACTGATTTCGATCGTACTCCAACCGCCGGCCCCGGCGCGGGCCGGAATTCCGTCGTCGGGCTTGAAGGCGCTGGCGCCGATCAGCGAAGGCAATCTGACTGTCTTCCCGGTGGTCACGGACTCCATTCACGACACCAGCGGTTTCCTGACGCTGGACGAGGGCCTGCAAAGCGGCGAGGTCGTGGTGAGCGAAGCGGGCCGCGCCGGCCTCCTCCGCCCCAGGCGCAACGGCGATCTGCATCCGGAGCTGATATTCACGCCGGGCGATGGCGCCGAGGTGAATCGCCTGGTGCTGGTGAACCACTCCAGCCGGCCCCTGATCCTTCTGGCGGGCGAGATTGTGACCGGAGGCAAGCAGGACCGCGTGGTGGCCCAGGACCGCATTGTGCCGGCCAAGAGCGGCGCCGTCGACCTCGGCGTCTTCTGCGTAGAGCCGCACCGCTGGACGCCGCGTGGCGAGTTCGTGTCGAAGAACGCGCCCATTGCGCAGCCCAGCGTCCGGCGCGAGGTGATGGTGCAGCGCGACCAGGAACGCGTGTGGGCCCGCGTAGGAGGTGTGCTGGGCGGCGTGGCCGCCGCGGCACCGGCGCCGGCTGCGGCCGAACTTCGCGCCACCTCGTCCTACGCCGCCGCCATGGAAAATCACGACGTGCGCGACAAGCTGCGCCAGCTCACGGCGCCCATCGAGCATTCCTATCGCAAGCTCCAGGACCAGTTGCACGCCCAGAAGGCGGTGGGCGTGGTGGCAGCGGTGAACGGCGAGATTATCTGGGCGGATATCTTTCCGAGCCCGGAGCTCTTCGACGCCTACTGGCCCAAGCTCGTGCTCTCCTACGCTGCTGAGGCAGTCACCACGGAAAAGGTAGCGGCCTATGCGGATACCAAGCAAGCCCAGGCGTTTCTCGACGACTGGCAGGGCTCGCGCAGCAAATCCGAAAGCGAAGAGGGCGTCTATCGCAGCACCGAAATCGCCGGCAACGGCTTTGCCGCTTTCAGGCTCACTTCGCTCGCGCCGCATACGGGCTTTGACGTGCATGACGCGAAAATGGCGCAGTAGCGCCGTCTGGCACGTGGCGAGGCGGTTCGGTGGCGGCCGCACCCAGGCCGCGCAGCCGCTGGCTACGCCTTCTTCGCGCTCAGCCATTCGTTGACGTTGCGCTCCAGGATGTCGAGCGGAAGCGCGCCGTCGCGCAGCACCACCTCGTGATACTCGCGCACGTCGAACCTGGGGCCGAGGGCCTGGCTGGCCTTCGTGCGGAGCTCGCGGATCTTGAGTTGCCCGATCTTGTAGGCCAGGGCCTGGCCGGGCCAGGCGATGTAGCGGTCGATCTCGTTCACCACGTCGAGCTCTTCCTTGGCGGCGTTGTCCATGAAGTAGTCGATGGCCTTCTGCCGATCCCAGTGCATCACGTGCATGCCCGTGTCCACCACCAGGCGCACGGCGCGCCACATTTCGTAGGTGAGCTCGCCGAACTTGGAATAGGGATCGTCGTAGAGCCCCATCTCGCCGCCCAGCGACTCCGCGTAGACGCCCCACCCCTCGCCGAAGGCGTTGTAGTAGCCGTAACGGCGAAAGTTGGGCAGATCGGTCTGCTCCATGCCGAGCGCGATCTGAAGGTGGTGCCCGGGCACGGACTCGTGCAGGGTGAGCGCGGTCATTTCCCAGCTCGGGCGCGTCTCGGGGCGGTAGAGATTCACCCGGTAGGTGCCGGCCCGCGACCCGTCGGCGGCGCCCGGCTCGTAGTAGGCGGCGGTGGTGTCGGGCGCCACGGCGGCCGGAATGGGCTCGACGCCGTAGGGCATGCGCGGCAGGGTGTGGAAGAGCTTCACCAGGTTGGGATCCACACGCTTGGCAAGCGCGCGATAAGCCTCGAGCAGCGCGTCCGGCGTCTTCTCAAAGAAGCGCGGGTCCGTGCGCAAGAGCTTGAAAAATTCCGGGCGGGAACCCTGAAAGCCGGTCAGCGTCTGAACTGCGTCCATCTCGGCCCGGATGCGGGCCACTTCCCGAAGGCCGATCCGGTTCACTTCGGCGGGTGTGAGATTGGTGGTGGTGAACCGGCGCACGAGGAAGGCGTAGAGCGCCTCGCCGTTCGGCGCCTGCCAGATGCCGGGTTGGTCGTAGCAAGCCGGCAGGTACTCCTTGACGTAGAACTCCTTGTAGCGGGCAAACGCTGGCACAATGCCCTGCGCGATCGAATCGGCGGCAGCTTTGGAGAGGCGCTCCTGGTCCGCCCTGGAAACCGCAGCGGGGAAGCTTCTGAATGGTTTGTAGAAGTCACTCTCGCGCGGATCGCGCACGATCTGCTGGTCGAGCTGTCCGGGCACGCGCTGCAATACCACCCGCGCCAGCGTCATCTTCTCGCGAACGCCCTCGCGCAGCACTTCCATGGTCTGGTCGAGGCACACGGGAAAGGCGCGCAGGCGCGCCACCCAGTCTTCGAAGTCTTTCAGGGCAACGAAGGGGAGCGCGTCCGCCACCTGGGCCGAGGTCTGGATGCCCTCGCGCTGCGAGTTGAAGGGGATCAGGTAGGCGTGGAGCCGATGGTCTTCGAGGTCGTTTTCGACGTCCTTGCGGAACAGATCAAGATTGAGCTGATCGCGCGGCGAAAGCTGGCTGCGATCGATCGCTTTCAGCCGCTCCAACACCGCCCGCCGGTGCCGATCGTTCTGCTCGATGGCTTCGAGGCTCAAATCTCCCCAGCGGTCGTTCCAGCGCCGGTCGCCCAGCAAGGAGGCGCCGACGGGATTGCGCTCCAGCCCCCATTCCCATTCCGCCGCGAGAAGTCGATGGAGAGCCGCGCCGGCGTCGTCCGCAGCCGGCTGGCCTTGCGCCGCCGAAGCAGGGGCGGCCAACTCGGCAGACAGCCTTGAGGGCCCGTCGGCGCCCCGGCCGTCGGCCGCCACCAAACCCGAAGCAGCCACCATCAATCCCGAACGCAAGACCTCTCGCCGGTCCACAGTGACCCCCTCCTCAGTCCAAAATCGGGCTGAATTTGAACTTGCGTCCACCGTTGGACGGTCAGAATTCATGTTATCTACTTTATTTCTCAATAACTTGACGGCATATTCAGAGTAAGTCAATTATTATCAATAACTTGAAGGGTTCGACGTTCTTCCAAAAATGGAATATTAGTGTTTTCAATAACTTGACGGGTTCGTTTGTAATATTTTTTATTTTTCAACCGTCGCGCTAGGCGCACATTTTGACCTATCATCTTTAGTTTCAGCAATATGCTCGGTTAATGGCAATATCTCAAGCCTTTTCAATAAGTTGCTGGGTTCCCGACGATTCCAAAAATGGAATATCAATGCTTTCAACAAGATGCTTGGTTCGTTCGTAATATTTTTGATTTTCAGAGTCCCCCGTAACGGGCCCCGGCCCGTCATCTTGCCAAGTCGGCTGGCGTTGGCCGGTTTCATCGCGCGCTGCAGTCCATCCGACATGCTCAATTCATATCACACCTCGCGATCGTTGTCAAGCTAAATACTAAGGCAGGATTAATTGTCTTCGCCGTGGCCAGGAGGACTCGCCGCGCCGCCCCAGGATGGCGTGCGTGGTACCGGGTGGCCGCTGCCTTCCTGCATCCCGCGGGCGCAGCCCCGCCATGGCCCGGCGGTGAATTCCAGCGTATACTAGACACATGAAACGTACAAATCTTGTGCTTGATGGTGAGTTGCTGGAAAAAGCCACCCGCGAGTTGGGCGCGAAAACCTACTCGGCCGCAGTCAACCTCGCCTTGGCGGAAGTGCTTCGCCTTCGCGAGATTCAAAGCTTGCCTCAGTTCTTCGGCCGCGGGCTCTGGCAGGGAGACTTGGGCGAAATGCGCGAGGATTCGGCGCCGGGAGCCCACCGGCGCACGCAGGGCCTGCGGGGCCGGCGATGATCCTGGTGGATACCTCCATCTGGATCGAGTTGTTGAACGCGAGGCTGGGCCGGAAGGTTTCGCAGCGAGAGTTGCTGAATTTCGCCACCTGCGGTCCCGTGCTGCAGGAGGTGCTACAGGGCCTGCGCGACGACCCCTCCAGCGAGGCCTTTCGCCAAAGTCTGCTTGCCTTGCCCGTGCTCAGCAACCCGCTTCCCCTCGGCCTGCATTTATCAGCGGCGGCGATTTACCGCCTGGGACGCTCGAAGGGCTACACCATCCGGTCCTCCACCGACTGCCTGATCGCCGCCATCGCCATCCGGAATAGCGTTCCCGTTTGGCACAAAGATCGCGACTTCACAGCCATCGCGCGCTATACCACCCTCGGCACGTGGCATGGGGTAGACTAGGGAGCGCGCCGAAAGTGTTTGCCTCGGCGGGAGTGTTCGAGTCCAAAGCCCGTTTACAGTAAGGCCCTCAGACTCAGCGGGACCAGGCGCGCAAGTCGCCCGCCGTTGCGGCGCGATCACGCTTGACCGCGGGAGGACCAAAGCTAGTTTAGGCGCATCGAACCGCCAAACGCGGGTGACCGCGCGGAGCGCGAATGGGCCAACTTGATTGTTTCTGCGGCCCGAAACCTCTCAAAGCCTGCCTCAGTTCTTCGGCCGCGGGCTCTGGCCGGGAGACTCAGGCGAGATGCGCGAGGATCGGGCGGGTGAACCCCGCCGAAGTGAGCGCGGCCCCCGCTCCCTCACAGCGAACTTCTTCGCCCCGCATGCACGATGAGGCTGACCAGGAAGAGGATCAGGAATAGATAGAAAAGGAGCTTGGCGATTCCGGCCGCGGCGAATGCGATGGCGCCAAACCCCAAGAGACCGGCGATGATGGCGACGATCAGAAAGACTAGCGCGTAATAGAGCATAAGTTCTCCTTTCATGAACGGCCTCGGCCCCTCAGATAGCGAAACTGCTGCGCGTCCCAACGGAGCGGCTACATATGCCAGGGCGCGATGCGCGCCGGCCGGGCATGTCTCCGGCCAGGACGGATTGTGCCTCAGCCCTTTGCCCGCTCGAAGAACTCCACCTGCCGGAGGCGCTTAAGGGCCTCTTGCTTTGTCTTATAGGGGCCGCCCAAGTTCTTGCCCGATTTTTCGGACACAACTTTGTAACCTTCATTGACCTTTTTGATCATCTTGCCTCCCGCTCGCCGACGCTCGTGCAAAATTTCATCTACCGGTTGGCTCTACGGGTGCGGGCGGCCTTGCGCGCGCCCCGCTTCAAGCCGAGGGCGCCCTTGGTGCGGACAGCCCGTCGCGCCGCACTACTGCGCTGTGCGTGGCTGCGCTGGCGAGCGCTCGCCCGCGCCTGCCGGGACACGGCCGCGTGTGACGCCGCTTGCCGGCTTTCACGTTTAAGCGCGCGCAAGACGGCCCGTGAGCGCGAAGGGCTGCGACGGGACGACGAGCGGCCCTTCCGGCGCTCGCGGGCTGCCTTCTCGCGGGTTGCGGCTGAAGTCTTGCCCGTGGCCGACAGCGGCAGCTTAACCCCGGCGCGCCGGGCTTTCGAGAGACCAATGGCAATGGCTTGCTGGGCAGAGCGCGCTCCGTGTTTCCCTTCCCGGACGTGCTTCATTTCCTCGCGCACAAATTCGCCCGCTTGCGTTGTCGGCGCCTTGCCCTGGCGCGCGTCTTCGCGGGCCCGCTCCATTGTTTCGCGTTCCGGCATGATTCCTCCTTTCTGAAAGCCGCTTTGAAAGCCGCGCTCAATGTCGTGCCGCAGAGTCATCCAGTCTTAGGCGGGGCGCCCTGTTCGGCCTCATGGACCTTACGGTGAGCCGGCCTTCAATCAAGCTGTACTCTTCCCGCGACAGAACGCCCCGTGCGGTGAGTTCCTGTTTGCTGCGGTAGGGCCGCCCGGCAATGATCTCCTCTGCGGCCTCCCGAGTCATCCCGGGCAAGCTCTCAAGGTCGGTTTCGGTGGCGGAATTCAGGTCGAGGGGCTGCGTGTTGTCGCGGTTCCATCCTTCTTTCGCGCCCTCAGCCGCCGCTTGGGCTTCTTGCTCGACCTGCTGGGAGGCCTCGTTGAGTTTCTGCACGGCTTGTTTCGATTGTTGCTTGGCCTTTTCGGTCGCACTGGCGACCTCGTCGCGCAGTTTTTGATCCTGCGCATTTTGGTCCTGTTTGCTCTGGCCGCTGGACGTGCATCCCCACAAGCCAAGCGCCAGAAGGAGGCTTAAAAAGAAAAGGGGATTCGCGCTGTTTTTGGCAGTCATGCGATAGTCACCATCCGTCCTCCTGCCCGCATGCCGCTCGCGAGGCGTTTCCTCGATGCGGCTGTTTCCGCCCTTACAAAACTCGACGACCGCGCAACGGCTCAGGCAGGCAAATGTCGCCGGCCGCCAAGCTGCCGCTGGACCGTGCTGCGATCACCTCGATGGGCTCATCCCTGCGGCAGCATCCACCGAATCGATAGCAAGACGAGTGCCACGGCTGCAAGTCACGCATCCGTCGACACTTGAGTGATTAGAAGGAAGATCGGTCCTCAGGCGCGCTGGGGAAAATTTTCCGCGCTTAGCAAAAAGGTTGTGATGAAGGCGTCAATCGGCTTGAGGGTAGGGGTCGCGCCGCCCCCAGGATGGCGTTCGAAGTACAGGGTGAGAGCGACGCGCATGTTTCGGCGAGCCGCCGGGACTCGCTTCGCATCCCAGTCAACGCCCGCCGTTGCGGCGCGATTAGGCTTGACCGCCGGGAGCGCCAAAGCTAGTCTGGGCCCATCGGACGGGGAAACGCGCGTAACCGCCCGGAGCGCGAATGGGCCAACTCGATTGTCTCTGCAGCCCGGAACCTCTCAAGGCCTACCGGCGGCCGGCTCTGGTTGTGGGCCATCCTGGGCACGAACTTCGAGTCTTCGGTTGGGCGGCAGAGCGTAAACCTCGCGTCTACGTGCTCACCGACGGTTCGGGCCGCGGCGGCAGTTCGAGACTGCCGTCCACGGCGAGGTTGCTCAGCCGGATCGGCGCCGAAGCGGGCGAGGTGTTCGGCGCCCTGTCAGACGCCGGAGTCTACCGCGCCCTGCTGGAGCGCACAGCTTCGCCGTTCCTGACCATACTTAACACCCTCACCCGGTCTTTTCTGGAGAACGAGGTCGACTTTGTGGCCGGCGACGCCCGGGAAGGATTCAACCCCACCCACGATCTCTGCCGAACGATGGTGAACTCCGCCGTGGCAATTGCGCAGCGCGAGACGGGACGAACCCTTCCAAATTATGAGGTGTGCCTGACGGAATGGGAGCATGGGTTCGAACAACGCCACGACGGGCGTTGCCTGCACTATCGGCTGGACGATTCGCTGCTGGGCCGGAAGCTCGAGGCGGCGCAGGGCTACACGGAACTGCGAGACGAAGTTGAACGAGCGCTCGCGACCCAGGGAAAGGGCTACTTTCAGGTGGAATGCCTGAGAAGGCTCGACGTACCGCATTCGGAGCCCGAACCGTCAGAGAAACCTTATTACGAAACCTGGGGCGAGCAGCGTGTGGCCGAAGGCGGCTATCGGTCCGCCATCCGGTACCGGGGCCACGTTCTGCCGATCGTGGACGCCATCCGCCGCTTTGCTCGGGGTTCTCGAAACACCTCGACCGATTCATCGCGAGCCTGACCTCGAGGGCGCACGGCCCTCACACATTGCGCAGATATCGCCGCAGCCATCCGCTCTTGAGCGACTTTTCTATTCGGTTTCCGAGGAAGGGCCAGCGAAATGCCTTTCGCAACAGGGTACGCTGCCAGGCCATCCCCGCTTCGAACCCGTATTTCTCCAGGTAGTCCGCCAGCGCGGCAAGTTCCCGGGCGTGCCGCCGGTCGTCCCCAAGCGGCTCCCGCCGCACGTCGTTGTAGAGCTCGACCCATTCGGTGATGGCCGTGGACAACCCGGCTGTAGCCCGAATTTCCTCGGAGACCGACCGGGCGTCCTGCGGGTCGTACTTTTGAATCTCGGCCGCGATGAGCGCGGCGTCGAGCGGGCGCGTAAGGGTTCCGGCCCCGAAGTTCAGCCGCCGCAGACGGGCGACATGGGCGGAGCTGACCATCGTGCCGAGGCCCGTCGCATCGCAGAGCACGACGGCCGCACCCACGGCCATCGCTTCCAGCGCGCACCGGGCCTTGGCAAAAACCAGATCGTACCGGGGCAGGACCTCCTCGGGACTGGCCACCGGGTTGCTGGCTCCCGCACCCAGGATGTCGAGCGGGAGGCCGAGGCTCCGGCACGCCCGGCGGACCACCGGCGTGTGGGTTCGTTCCGTGGCGTAATTGCTGAAGATCGCCGCGCGCCGAGGCCTGCCGGGCAGCGGCGAGCGAGGCTTGTACCTCGACAGATCCACCGCGTTAAAGATCACCCTAACGCGCTCCGGAGGGATTCGCGGATTATCGTCAAAACGCCGCTTGCAGCGGTCGTCCACGGCCACGTAGCGGAGGACCCGCGGGAAAATCAGAGGGTCGTCCTCCCAGGCCGTGGCATCGTGGCACACGACCACGGCCGGCGCGTCCGGAAAGCGCAGCAGCGCCGCCAGCGTGGGCGGGTGGTGATGCCCGTGGATGACGTCGGGAGGAGGGCTTATCCGCCGCAGATCGCTCAAGACCGGAACGCCCTGGCTGCGGAGCTCCTCGGCGATCGCGCCCAGGGCCGGGCTGTAGACCTGGGGATCGTGACCGCGCCGCTTCAACTCCAGAGCGAGGTCCCGCACCACCATCTCCGTGCCGGTGCGGCCCGTCAAAACAACATTCGTCAAGAGAATGCGCATGGCATGACCTCCGCGCCAGCGCGCGAGGCGCCGCGTGGCGCGCAGCCCAATGAACGGCGCCGCACAGCATCAGCCGCACAGGCGCCTGGTTAACACCGGCTACACGCTCGCGGCCAGGGGAGGCCGCTCACTCCCCGATGACTTTAATCACCACACGCTTGCGGCGCTGCCCGTCGAACTCGGCGTAATAGACCTGCTGCCACGGCCCAAAGTCGAGCCGCCCCTTCGTCACCGGCACCAGCACCTGATGGCCGACGAGCAGATTCTTGAGGTGGGCGTCGCCGTTGGTCTCGCCGGTGCGGTGGTGGCGGTAATCGGCGCGAAAGGGCGCGAGCTTTTCGAGCCACTCCTCGATGTCGGCGATTAGGCCCTCCTCGGCGTCGTTGATGTAAACGCCGGCTGTGATGTGCATGGCGGAAGCTAGCACCAACCCTTCCTGCACGCCGCTTTTCTCGAGCGCCTTCTCGACCTCGGCGGTGATATTGATGAACTCCCGCTTCTTCTTGGTGTTGAACCAAAGGTATTCGGTGTGCGATCTCATCCGCACCTCCCCGGCCATGATAACCGGGCGAGGCCGGGACCGCCGCGGCGTCTGGCGCCGGTTCGCAAGCCTGCGCCGTACAACCCCCCTGCTCGAATCTCACATCCTTGTGATATGTTGTTGGGATAGGGATTTTCAAGAGGCCCGTACACCGCGCCGTTCTGATGGCTTTCTGCGTTGACCGGGGATTCAAGAGCCCGGCTGGGTCCAAGGGAACATGGAGGATTTGATGGGCAAGAGGGCAATCTTGTCAGCCGTGCTGTTCTGGCTGCTGGGCGGCACAGCGGGCGTGGCGCAGAACATCACGGCGACCATCACCGGAGCCGTGACGAAACCCGGCGGCGACGCCGTGGCCAAGGCCGGCGTCACCGTCCACAGCAACGACATCAACGCCGATGTCCGCGACGACGAGACCGGAAAGAACGGCCTCTACACGTTTACCGACCTGCCCGCCGGCAACTACAACGTGACCGTGAAGGCCGACGGCTTCGAAGACTGGACAGAGAGGAACGTGGTGCTACACGCCGGCGGTCGCGTGACCGTCGACGCCATCCTGACCGCCGGCAAGACAGGCCAGACCGTCAGCGCCAAAGGCTTCACGGTTCCGGTGCAGAAGTCGGACGTCGCCGAGTCCGGCTCAGTCGACGGACTCCAGTTGCGCGAGCTGCCCCTGAAGAACCGGAACTTCGAGGAGTTGGTGGCCCTCGAGCCGGGTGTGGTTTCGAACCTCCCTCCCCTGGCCGGTTTCGGCCTGTCCAACAGCGACGCCATCTCGGTGAACGGGGCGCGTCCTTCGGCTAACCACTGGACGCTGGACGCAGCCGACATCAGCGACACCGGGTCGAACCTGAGGCTGCTGAATATTCCAGGGGTCGACGCCATCGAGGAGTTCACGGTGGCGCGCAGCAGCTACGACGCGCAATACGGACGCAACAACGGAGCCCAGGTGAACATCCTCAGCCGCACCGGTGGCAACGACTTCCACGGGAGCGGTTACGAGTTTCTGCGCAACGACGCGTTGAACGCCAACGATTTCTTCCTGAACTCCGCCGGCCAAGCCAAACCCGCCGAGCGCAACAACGACTTCGGATTTGAGATCGGGGGGCCCATCTACGTGCCGGGCACCTACAATTCGGACAAAACCCTGACCTTTTTTTCCTGGTCGGAGGAGTGGAGGCGTTCCCAGATGCCGGTCAGCCAGGACGCCGTGTTGCCGCCGGCCAGCGAGTTGAACGGGCTCTTCGCCGGCACGCAGTTGGGCTTGTCTTCGGCTCCGGCCGGCTGCATCAGCAACGATCCGGTGGCCAACACGTCGCAGGTGAATCCCTCCTGCTTCAGCATCAACGCCGAAGCCTACATTCAAAACGTCTATTCCAAATTCGCCCCCAACGGGCCCGGCAATCAGTACTTCACCACGACCACCGTACCCGACAACTTCCGCCAGGATTTCGTGCGCCTCGACCAGCGAATCCGGAATTCCGCGCAGTTTTTCGGGCGCTTCGTGCAGGATTTCATTCCCACCACGGAACCGGCCGGCTTCGGGGCAGCCGAGCCGCTACCCGATATCTCTTCGACCTATACCAAGACCCGGGGACGCAACGTGGCGGCGCACGTGGTGGTACAGCTCTCGCCGACCATGATGAACGAATCGGCGTTCAACTATTCCTGGGGGGCGGCGGACAGCAATCTGACGGGGACCCTCGACAACCCGGATTTTTACGGAGCCCTCACCATTAGCAGCTACCTCTTCATCGACCCCTTTGGCCGCGTACCGGGGATCTGCTTCGGCCCTCCCCAGTGCACCGAGCTCGCCGGGCTCCAAACGCCCGCGGCGCCCTTTCACGAGCGCGACGTGGTGAAAAGCGTCTATGACAATTACAGCTATCTGCGAGGCAAGCACGCGATTCGCGCCGGGGCCAATCTGCAGTGGGTGAGGAGGACGGCGAACGCCGCCATCCCCACGAACGGCGTTTTTGATTTCGGGGACGCCTACGGCAACCCGGCGTTCGCCAATTTTCTGCTGGGCAACGCCACGGCGTTCTCGCAGGCCAACCGCGACGTTAATTCGAGCCTGTATTATCCGAATTTCGAGGCCTACGGCCAGGACAACTGGAGGCTCAAGCCCAATTTGACCGTGAGTGCGGGGCTGCGCTACTCGCGTTTCTATGCGCCCCAAGACGACGCCAAAACCCTCGACAACTTCTCGCCGGCCCTGTACGTGGCGGCGGACGGGGCCGCCATCGACCCCGCCACCGGCCTGTTCGTGGCCGGCCAGGGGTCCGATCCGGGCAACTACGCCAATGGCATCATCGTGGCGGGGAACGCTTGCGTCAGCAATTTCTTTTTTGAGGGGCAGACCACCAACACCGGCCAGGAGGCAACCTGCTCGCCTCAGGGGAACCGCGTCAACCTGAACAACAGTTCCTGGGCGCCGCGGGCCGGAATCGCGTGGGACCCCTTCGGCAACGGCAAGACTTCCTTTCGCGCCGGTTATGGCTTTTACTTTGACCGCATTCTGAACGAAATCTGGGCTCAGAACGCCTACGCCAACCCGCCGTTCGTCGGCACCGTCACCGCCATCAACACCGCCTTCGACGCGCCGCTCACGGGAGAGGTCACACCCCTGGCGCCCATTCCGCTGCACGCCACGGGCACGCCCAACCTCGAGAATCCCTACGCACGGCAGTGGAATCTCTCCGTGCAGCGTGAGCTTCAGCCCGGCACGCTTCTGGAGGTGGCCTACGTGGGCGGCCGGGGTACCCACCTGCTGGGTGCGATCGACCTGAACCAGGTTTCGCTCGGAGCGCGGCAGGCCGATGCCACCGCCGCGGCCAACGCGCTCCGGCCGTACCTCGGCTACGCCTCGATTACCGACATCGCCTCGGAGTTCACGTCCAAGTACAACGCCTTGCAGATTTCCCTCCGCCACCGGGTGAGCCGGGGGCTGAACGTCGGAGCGGCCTACACGTGGTCCAAGACCCTGACCAACAATCCTTCCGATACCCAAGATGCTCCGTACAACTCGTACAACCTGGCGGCGGACTACGGTCCCGCGAGCTTCAGCGTGGGCCAGGCCCTGGTGGTGAATTACGACTACCAACTGCCCTTTTACCGCGCGCAGGAAGGCGTGCGCGGCCACATTCTGGGGGGCTGGGAGGTTTCGGGAATCTCCACCTTCCAGTCGGGCTTCCCCGCCACCATCTACCAATCGGCGGACCCTTTCAACGCGTCCGACTTCCCGGGCGCGCCGGGCACCTATCCGGACGGTGTCGGCATCGATTCGAGCCCGGTGGCTCCGCGTCCGGACTTGGTGGGCAACGCCTCCTCCGGGCCGCGTTCCGTGGCCGAGTACTTCAACACCGCCGCTTTTGCCGTGGCGGTCGGACACTTCGGCACGGCCGGCCGCGGATTGGTGAAGGGCCCCGGCCTCAACAACTGGGACGTCGCCGCGGTGAGGAACATCAAGATCACGGACCGCTTCGGGGCCCAGTTCCGGGCCGAGTTTTTCAACGCGTTCAACCACGCGTCGTTTACGTCGTTCGACGACAATATCAACTCCTCCGCCTTCGGGATGCTGAACTCCGACCACGGGCCGCGCACCGTCCAGGTGGGACTGCGCGTGTCGTTCTAGGCGCCCGGGCCGCCCGGCTTTCACCATGGATGCTGTCCGCACGATTCGCAGCAAGCGCGACGGACGACGTCTCGAGCGCCAGGAACTCTTCGATTTCGTCGCCGGCTACGCGCGCGGCGAAATTCCCGACTATCAGGCCTCCGCCCTGCTGATGGCTATATTCTTCCGCGGCCTCGACCCGGAAGAAACCGCCGACCTCACCCAGGCGATTCTGCGCTCCGGAAGCGTGGTAGACCTTTCGGAGTTTTCCGGGCCCAAGGTCGACAAGCACTCCACGGGCGGCGTGGGCGACAAGACGTCGCTCATCGTTGCCCCGGCGGCGGCGGCGGGCGGCCTGCTGGTGCCGATGATCTCGGGCCGGGGTCTCGGCCACACCGGCGGGACCCTCGACAAACTGGAGTCGATCCCCGGCTTCCGCACCCGTCTGACCCTCGATGAATTCCGGCGCGCGCTCCGGAACACGGGAGCCGCATTGATCGGCCAAACCGACGACCTGGCGCCTGCCGACCGCAAGCTCTACGCGTTGCGCGACGTCACCGGCACGGTGGAGTCGATCGCGCTCATCAGCGCCTCCATCATGAGCAAGAAGCTGGCCGAAGGCATCGACGCCCTGGTGCTGGACGTGAAGACGGGCTCTGGCGCCTTCATGAAGACGCCGGAGTCCGCCCGCGAACTCGCGCGGCGCATGGTTGAAATCGGCGCCGGCTGCGGCAAGCGGGTGCGAGCCTTGATCACCGGCATGAGCCAGCCCCTGGGCAGGGCGGTGGGCAATGGACTTGAAGTGGTCGAAGTTCTCGAGACCTTGAAGGGCCGCGGACCCCAAGACTTGGTGGAAGTGTCACGCGAGCTGACGGCGCACATGTTCCTGCTGGGCGGCTTGGAAAGCACCCTCGAGGCCGCGCGCGGCCGCTTCGACGGCGTGCTGGCGAGCGGCGCGGCGCTTCGCAAATTCGGTGAAATTGTCGAGGAGCAGGGCGGCGATGGCGGCGTTGTGGAGGACTACGCTCGGCTGCCGCGGGCCGAGCACGAGGAATCCGTGGCCGCGTGGCAGGACGGCTACATTTGCGCACTCGAAGCCGAGGCGCTGGGACGGGCCTCGATGCGGCTCGGCGCCGGGAGAGAGCGGGTGGACTCGGTAATCGACCCGGCCGTGGGCGTGGTGCTTGAGAAGAAGGTGGGCGACGCGGTGGTGGCCGGGGAGCGCATCTGCGCAATTTACGCCAACAACCGTGCGCCTCTCGCCGAGGTGCGCGCCGCCATTCGGGCGGCCGTCCGCATTTCCGAGGAGCCGTGTCCGCCTCCACCGCTGATTCTCGAGGACATTTCTTGAGGGCCGCGCGGACGGAAATCTCGCCCGCCGGCACCGTCCAGTCGCAATACAGCACAACAATCGCGTCGCGTTAAGATCGCAGTCCCTGATAAGATGAGTGCCCACTCCGGCCCCAGCTTGCGGCGCCGGAGAAGGTGACCCCAGACGATGCTGGCTCACTTCGTTCCCCTGCTCGGGATCATCGGCGTCCTCGGTACTGCCTTCCTCTTTTCGCGCAATCGGCGGGCGATCAGCCCGCGCATCGTGGGCTGGGGGCTGGGGCTCCAATTGCTGATCGCCTTGTTCGTGTTGCGCACGAACGAAGGCTACTGGCTGCTTGACAAAGCTTCGAAAGGAGCGGTCTGGCTGCTGAATTTCTCCTTCGAAGGGTCGAAATTTCTCTTCGGCCCCCTGGGCGATCCGAAGGGTAATCTGGGACTAATCTTTGCCTTCCAGGTTCTGCCCATCATCATCTACGTGGCGTGCCTCTCGTCCATTCTGTATTACCTGCGTGTGCTGCCCGCGCTGGTGCGTCTTATGGGCCTGGCGATGTCAAAGATCATGCGGACCAGCGGGGCGGAGTCGCTCGAGGTGGCGGCCAGCATCATGTTGGGCCAGACCGAAGCGCCGCTGGTGATCAGGCCCTATCTCGACGATTTGACCGAGTCCGAACTGATGACGATTATGACCGCCGGCATGGCGCACATCTCCGGTGCCACGCTGGGCGCCTATATCCTGTTCGGCGCCGCGCCCCGCGACCTGCTGACCGCGGTGTTCATGACCGCGCCCGGAACCATCCTCATCGCCAAAATGCTGCAACCTGAGACCGCCCTACCGAAAACGGCCGGGCAGGTGAATCTGGACCTCGAAAAGCGCTCCGTAAACCTGCTCGACGCCGCTTCTCACGGCGTCACGGACGGCCTCTTTCTCGCTCTGAATGTGGGCGCCATGCTGATTGCCTTTTACGCCCTGATTTATCTCAGCAACGGCATTCTGAACGTGCTGGGCGCGCTGCACATCCACATCACCCTGCAGTCCATCTTCGGCCATGCCCTGGCGCCGGTGGCGTGGCTGCTGGGTGTGCCCTGGCACGACGCGCTCGCGGTCGGCAACCTTATGGGGATCAAGGTTGTCCTGAACGAGTTTGTGGCCTTCACCCAGCTCGGGCCGCTGAAGGGGCACATCGCGGCACGGTCGTTCACCATCGCAACCTACGCTCTATGCGGCTTCGCGAACTTCTCCTCCATCGGCATCCAGATTGGGGGCATCGGCTCGCTGGCACCCACACGCAAGCGGGACCTGGCCCGGCTCGGCTTTCGAGCCCTGCTCGCCGGGACCCTGGCCAATTACCTTTCGGCTGCGATCGCCGGTCTGTTGTTGTCCTGAGCCGGACTCCAGACGCCGGCGCAGGCGGGTATTCGAAACTTGAATCGATCCTCAAAAAACCGACTCATTGGACCTCGCCACCCGTCCGCGCCCGGCGGCGCGAATCTTCCGGGCTACGACGAGGCGCTCGCCGCCGCACGGCACATCAGCGCCCAAGGCGAGATGCGGCCACGCCTCGGCATCATCCTCGGCTCGGGTCTCAGCGAAGTCGCGGCTCGCCTTGAGCGGCCGCTCCAGATGCCTTACGCATCGATCCCGCACTTCGCACGCTCCACCGTGGTGGGCCACGCCGGCGAACTTTCGCTCGGCACGTGGCGCGGCGTCCCGACGGCGATCCTCTCGGGCCGCATGCACCTCTACGAAGGCTACACGCCCGCCGAAGTGGTGCTGCCCACTCGAGCCCTGGCCCTGGCCGGAATCGAGTGTCTGCTCGTTACCTGCGCGGCCGGCGGCATTGGCGAGCGCTGCGCGCCGGGCACCCTCATGATCTTCACCGACCACCTGAACTATCAAGGCGTGAACCCTCTGGTGGGTCCCGAGGACACACGCCTCGGGCCGCGCTTCATCGACATGAGCGAAGCCTATGACGCGAAACTGCGGGGTGTGGCCCGCCGGGAGGCGCGGAAGCTGCGCTTGAAGTGCTCGGAGGGCGTCTATGCGGGATTGCTCGGACCCAGCTTCGAGACACCGGCTGAGATTCGCGCCCTGAAGCGCCTGGGCGCAGACGCAGTGGGAATGTCGACGGTGCCGGAGGTGATCGCGGCCCGGCAGCTCGCCGTCCGCGTGCTTGCCGTGGCTTCCATCACGAACCGCGCCGCGGGGCTCAGCGCGCGTCCCCTGAGCCACCACGAAGTCCTCGAAGCGGGCCGTCAAGGGGCGGGCAGTCTGGCCCACCTGTTCGATAGGGTGATCGCGTCTATCGCCGGGGCTAAGGGCTGACGGCCGAGGTGCGTTCATGACAGCAGAAGATCTGGCTCAGGCGGCGCTGGCCGCAAGGCTCAACGCCTATGCGCCTTTCTCGAATTTTCGGGTGGGTGCAGCGCTCGAAACAGCCGGCGGCAAGGTGTACAGCGGCTGCAACGTGGAAAACGCCACCTACGGTCTCACCGTGTGCGCAGAAAGGGTGGCGCTGTGGAAGGCGATCTCCGAGGGCGAACGGGCCTTCATCCGGATCGCCGTCGCCAGTGACAGCCTCAAGCCCATCACACCTTGCGGCGCCTGCCGCCAGCTCTTGTGGGAATTTGGCGGCGACCTGGAGGTGATTCTCGCCACTCCGCAAGGGCAACTCGAGTCGCGCCGTCTCAAAGACTTGCTCCCGGAGGCCTTCGATCGGGACGCTCTGAACAAGTTCTGAAATCCAGCACTCGCTGCCGGCGTTTCCGCCCCATATTTTCCTGGCTCCGCTCGGCTGGTTCGCATTCCTCAGCGGCCGGCAGTCACGATCGCTGTCGCGCCTGCGCCAGTTGCGCGGCTGCGTGGCGTACCGGGTCACCGACATTGTGGTTGACGGCCAACGTGCGGAGGTCGCGCTCATTGAGCCGTGCGAGCAACGGAAGGGCGCCGTCGATGGGCATGCGAGGGTTGTTGGCGAGGCTGCGCACCACCGCGTAATGGCGGGTAAAGGCCCGCCTGGCGGCCAGGGCGCGCAAGACCTCTTCGGCGATGTTCGTCATCGAAGCAAAGGCCTCAAGCTCCCGCTCGGTGACTTTCGGGGACATCAGTGCGGCGCGCGCCACGGCCTTATTGGCGTCGCGGATCAGGAGCATGCGCTCGTCTGTGCCTCCCGTGAGCGCCGCGTGAATGCGCTCGCTCACCGTCATGCGGGCGATCCGCTGCGATGCCGAGTTGCTCCCGGCGTCCGCCCGAGCGGCCGCCGGGACCTCGACCGCAGCCGGCAGTGCGGGCGCAGCGTGGGATGGAGAGGAGGATTCGTCCGGATAACCGGCCAGCGCGGGATTCCGGTAGACAGCATCCAGGAGGTCGTCCCGGGAGAGCACCGGCGATTCCGCAACGAAGTCGAGCACCCGGCGCGGGGTAGCGGGGTCAGCGAGCACCTCCGAGAGCTCGTGGGGATCCCAATGTTCAAGGGTGCGCAGGGCCAGGGTGCGCACCTCGACATCGGGATCCACGGTCAGCAGAACCAAGGCCTCAATACACGCGGACGCTGGCAGGGCAAGCTCGCCTTGGGCCGCACGCCGCCGCACGGCCAGGGGGGCCCGGCCCTCGCGCAACGCGTCATTGAGCCTTCCGGATATGGTGAAACCTCAGGGAACGTGCTGCTGGACATCGCTTCGCGTCAGGTGAATCTTTCTAAACTCACCCGAACGGCCGAGAGACTTCTGAGCCTCGCCGTTGAGCCTCAGAATCGTACCCTCCGCGTTGCCGGTGGTGACGTCGAATGCATCCTTGGCCCGGAAGGTTCGGGCTGAATTCGGCGGCAGGAGGCCTTGCATCAGCGTCTTGCCGTCAGCCGCTACTGCCAGCCATGTTTCCTGGGTGGTGGCCACTTCCAACACAAGATCCCCCTCACCCAGCACCGCTGTCGAGGGCGAAGCTGCGCTGCTCGGGCCGACCTCGGAGCCGGACGATCCAGCCTTCGCCTGCGCTTGGCCGGCACCGATCGGTGCCGCCGGAGCGCCCGATGCGGGAGCTCCGGGCTGATGACTTCCGGCAGCGGAACTGGAGACGCTCTCGCCACCCTTTGCGGCGCTGTCGGCCGGGCCGTCAGACGAGGGAGATGCCCGCGTAGAACCGTCTGAGGCCGAAGGCTGAGATGAGCCGCCTGTCGGGCTTGCTCCCGATGGCACGGGCAAGGCTTCCGCCTGAGCGCGTTGCGAGATGGGAAATGGCGGGAGTGGAGTCGGCCGATGCGCGTAGCGGTAGAGAGCGTAGCCACTGGCCAGCAGCACTACCGCCACTACCCAGGGCGTCACGCGCGCCCTTGAACTGGCCTGCGTGGGCAAAGGCCTGGAAGCGCTCAGACGGGCCAGATCAATTTCGCTCGCGGGCTGCGCCGCCCGCTTGTATTCGGCCAGCACGTGTTCTTCGTCGAGACCGAGATATTGGGCGTAGGCTCGGATAAAGCTGCGCGTGAAGACGCCTCCCGGAAGCTCGGAAAAGCCGTCGTGTTCAAGCGCTTTCAGGAACCGCGTGCTGATCTTGGTGCTCTCCGAAATTTCATCGAGCGTGACTCCGCGCATCTCGCGCTCGCGCCTCAAATTCTCACCAAAACCGGGCATCGGGAGACTCTCCGGCTGTGACCGTTATCAAGTGGTTCTTGTGGATGATAAGTTGTGCCTTCAAATGGTGTCAAACTCCTTCAGGCCGGTGGAGCTCGCGCTCCGGCGCCCTCTCAAAAGCCGCGAGCGCCTTTCGCAGGGCATCCGCAGCCAATTGGGCGGCGTGTCTTGATGCCGCCGGAAGCCCGCCCAGGCCGGTTGCAATATCCTCGGCGGAGATCGAGGCGGCCTCACCCAGAGTCGCACCCCGAATGCGCTCAACGAGCCACGAGCCTGACGCGATGGCCGGGACGCAGCCGGCGGCCTTGAACGTCGAATCCGTGATACTGCCCGCTTCAATCCGAAGCCAGATTTTGATCACGTCTCCGCAGGCTGGGTTGGAAGTCTCAACCACAGCAGTCGCCCCGGCGAGCTCCCCGGCATGTCGCGGATGGCGGAAGTGGTCCAAAACCCGAACTGAGTAGCTCATGCGCGCGTGCTCCCGCGGGGTCGGCTACCCCTTGAACGCCAGACTTAGCAGGATGACCATCGCCACTCCCACAGCCACGGCGAGCACCGTTCTCAGACCGTGGGTCTTGTTGACCTCGGGAATCAGATCTGAGGCAGCCACATAGAGCGTAACACCTCCCGAAACGGCCAATCCGTAGTCCACCCATTGGCGCGCGAGGCCCAACGCGATAATACCCGCAAGGCGCGAGACACCGAGCGCTATCGCGGCCCAAAGCCCGGCTGAGCGGCTCTTCCGCGCCGCAACCATGACCGAGGCGATGGTAAAACCTTCCGGAACGTTGTGCAGAAGGGTGGCGCCGAAGATCACTGTGCCGAGAAAGGGCGAAATCAGAAAGCCGGAGGCCAGGGCGACGCCATCGAAGAAGGTGTGGATGGAGAGTCCCCCGAGCGCCAGATAAGCGGCCCGGCGGTTGTGAAAGGGCTCAAGGTGCGTCTCCTCGCCGTAGTGAAAATGCGCGGGCCAGGAGTGCTCGAAAACGTGCACAATGAAATATCCCGCCAGGATGAGCGACGGCGCGGCTGCTGGCGCACGCAGTAGGCTTTCCGGAATCATTTCGCCGAGTGCCGTGGCCAGCATGAAGCCGGAGCCCACGGCGATGAAGTAGGCCAGCAGGGTGCGGCTCCACGCCCGCGCCGCGACGATGGCGGCTCCGGAGAGGTTGGCCCCGCCCGCCGCCACACCGAGTACAAAGCTGAGGCCGAGGGGAGACATGGTGGATGAAGAGCCCAAGCGGCGGGCGCCGTACCCGATCGCCGGGGCAATGTGTTTGGCGCTGAACGCTGCGCTAGGCCCGGCAAGACTCCTTCCGGACCGCCGTCTCCAAATGACGTCCGCGACGCAGCCTGATCGGCGGCCGCGCCCGGCCAGGGCTCTCCTGAGAACGAACTCCGCGAGGCCGCTGGTCCTGATCCATGTCGTTGAGAGCCGGCGACACGAACTCAGGCTATCGGAACCCGGCGGCGCACGCAAGCATGGCGGTGAAACTCCGGCGGACCACCTCAGTTGTTGAGCAAATGCCGGAACAGCGTCAGGTAACTCTTGAGGTTTCCGGTGATCAAGAACTGTTCTCGCACGTGCTGGTGACCCTGCTGGCCGAGCCGGTGCGCGATCTCCGGATGCGAGAGGAGAAACCTGATCTGGTAGGCGGTGCCTTCAACGGAGTGCGCCAGCAGCCCGGTGTGCTTGTGGATGACTTGGGTGGGAATGCCGCCCACCGCCGACGCCACCACCGGCTTGCGTTTCCACAAAGCCTCGGTGACGGTCAGGCCAAAGCCCTCGCGGAGGCTCTTCTGGATCACCACCGTCGCGCCTCGCTGCAGCGCGTTGACTTCGAGGGGACTCCAAGGCGGAAGTTCTAGAACGTGCACGTCGGGGTCAGCCGCCGCTGCCTCGCGAACCTCGGCCAGAACGGCGCCCCCCTCGGGATCATCACTGGCCCCGCCTCCCGCCAACACCAATTGGCAGTCGGCGTACTTCTTGACGATCTGATAGGCGCGGATAACGCCCACGGGATCCTTCCAGCGGTCGAAGCGCGAAATCTGAGCCAGAATCGGGCGCCCGGGATTGATCTGATAGCTCTCCAGCACCTGCCGGATGAACTCCGGGGCGAGGTCGCGGTTCTTATCCGAAAATGGATCGATGGAAGGATAGAAAAGGTATTGAGGAATCGGAAGCTGACGGGTGAACTCCGGCGACGAGAAAATGGCCCCGTCATAGCGACGCACGTAACCTTCGAGGAATTTCCACACCGCGGCGTTGGGACGCGAGAGGTCGATGTGGCAACGCCAGATCCAATGCCCGGAGCGGTCCGGTCGGCCATCGATCAGCGCGCTCGGCTGGGGATCGTGGATCACGGCAAAGTCGGCTTCGAGATTCAGCCGGGCGCGGTTCTGGCTGTTATAGGCGAGGAAGATCTCGAAATCCTCCGGCCGAGGTTTGTAATCGCCGCCTTGCAACGCGTTGTGAAAAGCCTTGGTGACCTCGAAGAATTCCGTCCCGCCGGTGACGACCTCCCAACGAATCTCGACGCCCAGCTCCGCAGCCAGTGGCACGAGCCGGTTGAGCATCTCCGCCACCCCGCCGCCGACGGCGGTGGAGTTCACCATCAGGATGTCCTTCCCGTTCAGCGGGGCCGCCAGCGCCTTCAATTCCTCGGTTTCGGCGTGGCCCAGCAGCTTGGCGTAGTCACGAAGTGGCGCAGTCCGGGGTTGACGCGGGGCCTTGGGCTCGCTGGGAGAAGTCATGCGCGTAACTCCGGGCCGATCTGGGCCAAAAGGCGGTCGCGAACGCCGTCCAACGTGTTCGTGTAAATGTCGACCCGGTTCACCCGCTGCGCCAGCTCCGTCAATCCCAGGCTGCCGGACAGCCAGAGGGAAAAATCGTTCGTGCGCAAACGAAGCCGCAGGCGGGACGAAATGAAATGAAAATGCAATGCGGCGCGGGCGAGGTTGGCGAGCCCGTCGCGAAACTCTTCGAGCGTCCAGGCCTCCCGCCCGAGTGGGACGCTGACTTCGATACTCTCGCAAAAGTGGAAAGGCTCGAAGGCGGCTAGCCCGCCCAGAGCCGGGAATCGATCACAGTAGGAGATCACCAGACGCCGCAAGTCCTCGCGCAGCACCGCCAGTGATACGTAATCGCGGATGTCCAGGCCCGCCAGCTCTTCGGCGAGTTCGGCCTGATTCGTAGCCGCCAGCACCCAATGGGCAAAGTCGTTCGAGAAACCCTCGGTCAGGAAGTGATGGCGCCCGAGGGTGTGAAAGGTGTGGTAGAAGATCGACTCGTCGCTGCACTTTTCAAGGCTCTCGCCCAATTCCTTCAAGTTGGTGGCCGTTTGATTCCTGATCCGGGTCAAGTAAGACGCCGTAACGAACTGAAACGGACGGTCAGCTCGTTTCATGGCAGGACCCCCTCCATTCTCTCCAGAAACTCGCGGACCTCGGTGGGATCCGCCAGCCTGTATTTCGCGCCGGTCGGTGCGCTACGCCCCACGCGAACCGTGAGGGCGCCGGGCAGGGCTCGAAAAGCGTCTTCGTCGGTGGCGTCGTCGCCGGCGTAGACAACGAGCGTGCCCGCGGGCAATCGCGCTGCAATGGCCCGCGCGGCCTCGCCCTTCCCTTTGACCTCGCGCGGAAAGACCTCCCAGATCTTCTTGCCTGCCAGGAGCCTGAGCGGCGGCGCAAAGCCCTTCATCATCCGTTGAACCACCCTTCGGCCCCTGCGAACGTCCACCGGCCGACCTTCGCGATAATGCACCACGAACACCGCTCCCTTGTCTTCCACCCACAGCCCCGGGAAACCCGCCAGTGAGGCCTTGATGAGGTCGCAGGACCGCCGGATGATCCTCCGGCTGGCGGCCGGCAGGGGCTGGCGTGGGCGCGCTTCCCAGCCGTGAAGGCCCAAGCAGGTCACACCCTTCACGCCCACGCGCCGCCGCACGTCGGCCAGCCGGCGCCCGCTGATGACCCAAACCTTGACGCCCGGGTGGCGAACCAGCCGCGCGATGGCTCGCCGCATCGCAGGGTCCAACTGGACTTCCCCAGGGCGGCGGCGCAAAGGCGTCAGAGTGCCGTCGAAATCCAGGAAAAGCGCGACTTTTCGAGCCCGGCGCAACCGCCGGTCGATCTGGGGCAGGCGGTCAAACACGTGAGGCACGCCGGCCTTCGCCGCCGTCATGTCTTGGCCACGGCGCGGGGGCCCAGCTTGTATTCAGGGGCGGGGATGAGGGCGGGCTCCGCTGTGGCCCGGCGGCGCATGACGGGGGGTTGCTCGTCCAGCCGGATTTCGGAAAGCGTCCCGAGCAAACTGGCCGCCCAGCGGTAAATGTTGTGATCGCGCACGGACTGGCGCATGCGCCGCATCCTGGCGCTCCTCTCTTCAGGATCCATCTCCAGCGCCAGCCAGATGGCCTTGGCCACTTCCTCCGTATCATAGGGGTTCACGATGAGGGCGTCGGGCAGTTGACGAGCGGCGCCGGTGAAGCGGCTTAAAATCAAAACACCTTGATCGTCGCTGCGGGTGGCCACGAATTCCTTGGCCACCAAATTCATCCCGTCGTGCAGGGAAGTGACCAGGCAAAGGTCGGCGGCGCGGTAATATTCGGCAATCTCACGGTGAGTGTGGTGCCGCTTGAGGAAAACGATGGGCTTCCACCGCCCGGACTGGAAGCGCGCGTTGATGCGCTCCGACTCGGCGTCAACCTCGGCCAGGAAACTGGCGTAGCGCTCAATCTCGGTGCGGCTCGGGGCTCCGATCTGGACGAAGGTGAACTGGCCGCAGTATCTCGGGAACCTCTCCAGGAAGCGCTCAATCCCGCGGAAGCGCTCGATGAGCCCCTTGGTATAATCGACCCGGTCCACACCCACGCCGAGGTATACCCCTTCCACACCCAGCCTCTTAAATAGTCCCGCGCGCTCCAAGTAGGGACTACGGCGCTTCTTCGCTTCAGCATCGTCGGCCAGCGAAACGCTGATCGGGAAAGGCCGCACGACGGTCCGGTGGCCGTGGCGGTGTACTGCAAAATGTTCGCGATCCACGCGCGCTTCCAGGGCGTCATCCACCGTCTCGAGGAAGTAGTTGCAATGCGACTGAATGTGGAACCCCACGCAGTCCGCGCCCAGCAGCCCGTCCAGCAGTTCACGCTCCCAGGGGCAGATGCCGAACACCTGGGGATTCGGCCAGGGAATGTGCCAAAACACCGAGACCCGTGCGTCCGGCCGTGCCTGCTTCACCAGGCGGGGCAGCAAGGCGAAATGGTAGTCCTGAACAAGCACGAGCGGATCGGGGGTGCCATCGATTTCCTCGAGGACGGCGTCGGCGAACTTCCGATTCGCCTGCTGGTAATAATCCCAGTCGCTGGCTCGAAAGACGGGACGCGTGAAAGCGATGTGGCAAAGGGGCCAGAGTCCCTCGTTGGCGAAGCCGTAGTAGTATCCGGCCTGCTCCTCGCGGCTTAGCCACACTCGTCGGAGGGTGTACTCCGGCTTATCGGGCGGAACTCGCAGGCGTCCTTGAGGGTCGCTGTTCTCCTGATCGGCGTCGCCCGAGCCATGAGCGATCCAAGTGCCGCCGCAGGCGAGCAGCACGGGTTCCATGGCGGTCACCAGGCCGCTGGCCGGGACCACCACGCCGACGCCGTTCTCCTGATGAACGTGCATGTAAGGCTCGCGGTTCGAAACCACAAACAGCGTGCCCTCCGGCAGCTTGCTGCGCACGCGGGCGCGGAGCCTTTCCGGGGTCCATAGAGACTCGGCGGATTCCCGCAGCCAGGCTTCCTGCTCCGCGGCTAGCCGCGCCTCGGCCAAACTGGTGGTCAGTTGAGTCACTTCCCGGGCGATGGGCTTAAGCAGGCCTTCCGGAGCCTCCGGAAGCGGCGCAGTTTCGCCCGCGCGCAGCGCCTTCATCCATTTCGCCATCCGGGCAATAGGGCCCTGGATGCTCCAGCGCACAATCAGAAGGATGATAATCGCCACCAGGATCATCTGGATGAGAACACGCAATAGGATGTCCTGCCAGATCTTCAAGGTCCGCTGTTCGATGTACCTGGGATCGTGGAATACCGCCAGGGCGCCGGCCACCTTCTGATCGCGGTGCAGTGGGACGGCGTAGACATGAAAGGGACGTCCGCCGAGGGTGACGAACGCGCCGGAACCCGCGTCGGTGGCCATGGCCTCGATCGCCGGAGGCGGACACGTGGTGATCTGGGACCCGAGAGTGGCGGTAGCGGCAAGCAACTGCCCCTGCAAGCCGTAAATCGCCACGCCCTCCAACACCTGCCGGTTGCCGAAGCGCTCCACAAAACGCTCCAGGCCGCGTTGGGTAGGATGCTCGAGCACCGGCTCAATGGCCTCCTCGATGCTCTCCGCCAGCACTGCGGCCCGGTTCGTCAAATCGTGTTGCAGAGCGCGTTTCTGGGCTCGCACCTCGTAGAAGGCGGAGGCGAACGTCACCGCGATTATGCCGATGGCGAGCGAGATGATAAGACGCGAGGTCACACGCATGCGCCGAATAATCCTGTCGTGACACGCCGTGCCGCGGTAAGCGGCACGTCCCCCGAAGATGGCCTACCTGTTAATTGTCACGCGACAACCCTCAAGAATCAAGGGGGCAGGTGGTGGCGTCATTTGGGCCGAAAACTCGCGCCCAATTAACCGCCCTGCCCGTACTCATACCCATCTACAGAATCAGCCATCGGTAGTGAATAGCTTGACAGCTCGGCCGTCGCTCCTGACTTCCTCGGGAACCAATTTGCTGCAGATGATTGCCGGCTTCGTTACTCAGGCATGGTGAACCACACCCTGGCCTCTGGGTAGGCGCGAAATGGCAGTGCCCGAGCTTCCTCGACTGGCGGGCGCCGCTCGAAAATCTGGCCGACGCCGGCCCGGCGAGGCTCAACCGAGTCCGGAGCATGACCTCCGTACTCGCCACTCTCCACACACTCCTGCCCGTTCCGTTGCGCCGCGCGCAGTTTTCAGCTGACATCGATCGTTACATAGTAAGGCTCTGCGCGAGCATTCGTGGGCGAACGCATTTCAGGCTACTTTCTTCAAGGTGATGCATTCTGTTCCGCTTGCGGCCGTGCGCGGTGCCGCAGGCACAGGCAGCGAATTCCTGGCATCCTCGGGGGCGCCCGAGCACTGTTCCTTCGCTCTCAACTCAAGCCTCGGACTGCTTTTCCGCGCTTTCATGGAACTAACTCATTCCGGGAAACTTAGCCGATTCTCACTTTCGTCCTATTTTGGCCTTGTGTAAATTTTACAATCGCTTGATCACACTGATTTTATGTGACTTACGCGATTCTCATTTTTCTCACTTTGGCTTTGTGTAACTTTTACAACTCTTTCATTCTAAAAGACATTCCGGCTTTGGGAGGCCCTTCCAAATTTTGTATCCCATTGATTCTGCTGCACATTCCGGCTTTGGTATATATGGGGGGGTACCCTTCCGGCCAGCTTCGAGTGCGCCCGCCGCACCGGACGATTCTCATTGTTGTCATCCTCCGAGACATATCTTTAAGCCCATTATTTTCATAAACATTCCAGCTTCGCTCGTACATGTTTCAGGGCATCTTTGCACCACGCCGCCCCGAAATGAGCCCCGCCGCATGGAACGGGCCTTGTCCGGGCACCCATTGTCCGTGGTCCGTTGTCCGTTGTCAGTGGTCCGTCGATCAACGATCGTGGTTCGTAGATCGTCGCTCGTGTTTTGTGGATCGACGATCTA